>NZ_CP120983.1:2785199-3094666 GCF_030719215.1 Streptomyces sp. Alt3
GCGTCGCTCGGATGCCCGCTTCACGACCAGCAGGTCCTGCTGGAGCGGATGACGCAGGATCACCACGTCCCCCGGGCGCACCGGCGCCCCGCGCTGCACGAGCAGCAGGTCCCCGTGGTAGAGCGTGGGCACCATCGACGGCCCCGTCACCTCCACCACCTGGAACGGCCTGCGCGCCGCCCGCCCGCTCCACGGCTCCTCCGCCGGTTCCGGCATCTGTGGCACCTCCCCGTCCATCCTCCGGTACACGGCTGCGCGCACCACTGCGTATTTTCGGCCGACGGTCCCATCCTCACCCCGGACTTTTGGCCTAAGCCCCAGGGGGCAGCCGCTGAAAGGGGCCTCCCACGGAGTAATGTCCCACCTGAGAAGACGATCACGAGGAAGGACAGCTCCATGCTTTCCCGCCTGTTTGCCCCCAAGGTGAAGGTCAGCGCCCACTGCGACCTGCCCTGCGGTGTGTACGACCCGGCCCAGGCCCGCATCGAGGCGGAGTCCGTCAAGGCCGTCCAGGAGAAGTACCAGGCCAATGAGGACGCGGACTTCCGCACGCGCGCCGTTCTGATCAAGGAACAGCGTGCCGAGCTCGCGAAGCACCACGTCTCGGTGCTCTGGAGCGACTACTTCAAGCCCCCGCACTTCGAGAAGTACCCGGAGCTGCACCAGCTGGTCAACGACACCCTGAAGGCGCTCTCCGCGGCCAAGGGCTCGAACGACCCGGCCACGGGCCAGAAGGCTCTGGACCTGATCGCCCAGATCGACACGATCTTCTGGGAGACCAAGAAGGCCTGACCCCGGGCCCGGCCGACCGCCGGCGGTCCCCGCCGGTCACGTCGCCCATCTGTCCGCACCCGGTCCGCCGGACGCCGTCCACGGCGCCCCTCACGGACCGGGTGCGGTCTTCTTTTCCCGCCTGCAGATGCGGCGCAGATACGCAGGCTGATGACGGCGGAAGCGTGGCCGACGACCATCTGGACCTGCTTGACGCCCGCCCCTCCTGCGACGAGCGCGGCGGCGTGGGGGGTGCGCGGCCATCTCCACCGCGCCACGCCTTCCGGCCACGCCAGTGGTCGTGAGGTCCGAAGAGGGCAGTCGGCACCGCTGAAGGCGTGGTCAGATGCTCTCGCAACGTCTTCTAGGAGTAGTTCCACTCTTCGCTGGGCAGCGAGTGCCACAGGTCGAGCCAGCTGTGGAGCAGGAAGAGCGGTCGGCTCAGGACGACGTCGCCGGCCCGCTGGGACCGGATCGCCAGGCCGAGGTCGGCGAGGACCGGATCGGCGGCGGGGCTGTAGGTCAGGCTCCCGGGCGGCATCGTCGTGCGGCGGACGAGCCAGTCCTCCACGTGGGAAGGCAGGCAGCCGGTCAGAGGGGCTCCGTCCAGTCTCACCTGGGGGCCGGCAAGGGCGTCCACGGCAACACACCCGAGGCAGTCTTCCTCGAAGAGGGCCCGGATCCCACTCCTGGCGAAGTCAGCGCAGTTGAGCTGTTGGTCTTCGCCGTGACGGGAGTGGGTCAAGACGGCCGGTTCTTCGCCGAGCGCACCGGTGATCTCCCGCAAGGTCATCCCGAAACGCAAGGGACCGACTCCTACGTACGGCGTGAACGCCCACTCGGCGCGCTCCTCTTCCCTGGCTATCCGCCACGGGCCGAGGTACCCGGGCTCGCTCCCCGGATCAGCCACGGGTGGCTCGGGTGCCGGCTCGTGCGGGGCGGCTTGTGCACGTGCGGTCCGGTCCTCACACCGGCGGCCGAGTCGTTCCGGAGCCGCGGTGTCCTCGGGTTGCTCCTCCAGCCAGCGGATCGCCTGCTCCTGGCCCTCCCCGAACGGGTCGTCCGCCAGAGCGTGCGCCCGGTCCAGGGCCGCGCGGTGTTCCCTCTCCGCGGCGAGGAGACCGGTGACGTCTTCTCCCCAGGCCACGAGGCGTTCCCGGGCGATCCACCGGTAGTACGAGTCTGCGCTCACGGCGAGGATCGTACGGACGGCGGGTGCGTACCGGGGGACGGACGAGGTGAGGGCGGGGTCGGCCAGGAGCAGGGCGGTGGCCGCGAGCGCGGCCTCCTTCACCAGTCGATCATCGTCCTCGCAGAAATCCGCGATGCGGTTGTGGAGCACCGGCCGTGCCTCACGGGCAGCGGCCAGATCCTGCGCCGCCCCGACACCGTCCTCGACGTCCAGGCGGGCGATGTCGGCGAACGAAGCCAGCCAGTTCAGCAGTTCGGCGCGGAGCGGTCGGCGGCCGGCCCTGCGCTCCCACCGGTCTTCGGCGAGGGTGCGCGGATCGTCGACCAGACGAGCGACGACCAAGGCCGCCGGAGCGGTTGCCGGAAAGACCCGCGCCTGATTGAGGAGCAGCCGGTACAGATCCCCGACCGCCCGCACCCGGCGGGCCGGGGCTTTGGCGAGCACCGCGCCGAGGATGTCCGGTGTGTCGGGCACGCCGTGCCGACCTGTACAGAAGTGCGGCAACTCCTCCCAGGCGGTGCCCGCGAGTTCAACCTGTGCTGCGGGGGGCAGGGAGTCGGCGGGATCATCAGGAAGGCCCGGGGCTGTTTCGTTGATCACGGCCGCAGTGTTCCAGCCGACTCCGACATCAGGGGTGCCGATCCCTGCCACAGACAGCAGACGGCTCACGGTCACGTAAGGCGCCGATGCCCTCGCTGATTACCACAACGAGGGCATCGGTCGTCAGACGGCGCGGACTACGGGTAGCTGCGAGACCCATGTCGTCAGCTTGGTCAGGTGCTCAGGTTGCAGCCCCAGGTAGGGGTCTGGCTGAACGAGGAGGGTCGGCGTCCCCTTGGCGGTGCGCTCTGCTGCCCATTCATGGTCGAGGCTGGTGAAGTCGTCGTCGATCCAGACGGCGGGGGCGTTTGCCAGCCAGTCGTTGACGTGGTCACGTTTCCAGAGGTAGCCGTCGGGGTGGCTGGTGGTGATCTGGGGGCGAGGCAGGTCGAGGTAAGGGAAGTCGGGCAGCCCCAGGAGAGGGCCGATGATCGTGGTGGCGTCCTTGCGCCAGCTCGTGCACCACACGGGGGTGACGAGTCCGCTGGTCACGAGGTCGGTGAGAAGGCAGCCCTGGCTGGGGTCGAGCCAGATGGGGACGGGGTCGTCGGGGTGCCGGCCGGTGGGCAGGACGGTGTGGCGGACGTGGGTGGGCGGGGTGCTGCCGTCGGCGGCCGGGAAGGGGATGAGGACGCCGTCGATGTCCAGGAGCAGGTAGGGCAGGGTCATCGGTGCCTCCGGCGGTCAGCGTTTGCGGGCGGTGATCAGGAGGGTGGTGGGCCACGGGTCGCGGCGCGGGTGCCGCAGCTCCACCGCCGAGGTGACGCGCAGGCCGGTCCGGGAGAGATGAGCGCCCCAACGGCAGGCGTCGAACTCCCATCGAGCGAGGGGCAGTCGGGTGCGGTCGGGCATGGTGACGTAGTCCTCGCGCGGACGGTCGTCCGTGGATGGATGTCTTCCGGCCCGTGCCGGGTGAGGAACGGAGAAGGCCAGGACACCGCCCGGTTCCAGGCGCCGGGAAATGGCGGCGAGGAGGAGCTCGGGGGCGACGAGGCCGACGGCACCGAAGACGGAGTAGATCGTGTCGAAGGTCTGGCCGGTGGCCTGAAGGTGGTGCAGTGCGTGGCCGGCGGCGAACGTGGCGCCGTCGATGTGGCCGTAGTGGGAGCGGGCCCGGCGTACCTGGAGGCCGACCAGGTCTACGCCGGTGACGCGGGCCTGGTGATGCTTCGCGATGTGGGCCACGTTGTGGCCGGGGCCACAGCCCAGCTCCAGGACGCGTTTGCCGCACAGGTCCCGGCCCAGGATCTCGGCGCCGGGACCGATGCCCGCGTGGGTGCTCCATTCCATACGGGCCGGTGCGGCGAGGGCGTGCGCGGGGGCAGCGGCTGTGCGCTGGGCGGCATGGGCGTACCAGGGGGAGATCTGGGCGAGCACCTAGACCTCCAGGAGTTGGACCACGTCGTTCAGGTGGCGGCGGACGACGGGGATGTACGCGGGGTCCTTGGCCGGGTCGTTGATCCAGCGGATGGCCTGCTCCATGAACCACTCCACGGCCCACATGCGGTGCCAGCCCAGGGCCCATGCCTCGGCGGCCAGGCCGCCCCGGACGGCGAGGGCGTCCTCATGACCGCCTGCGGTGACGTACTGCTCCAGGAACACCCGCATGCGGAAGGGGCTCGGCACGTCGGTGGTGCCGTGGTACGAGGCGAGGTCGATCAGGCCGGGTCCGGTGAAGGCGCGGGCGAAGTCGAGGAGGTGCCAGCCGTTCTCCCCGATGTGGACGCTCGTGGGGTGGAACTCGGAGTGGACCCAGCCGAACGGGTCGAGCGTCGCCCCCTGGACACGGGCCTCTGCCGCGGCGGAGATCTTCCCCAGGGCGATCTCGATGTCGTCGCAGTCCGTCCATCGGTCGGTCTTCCGCAGCCGCTGGAGGTGGCCGAGGGCTCGGCCGGGCAGGGCAGCGAGGCCCGCCCCATCGAGGAGGGGCAGACCGCCCCCTGGGCGGGCGGAGTGGAGCATGACGGCGGCGGCGACACCGTCGACGTCGTCGGCGTCCCGTACGGGGGTGCCGAGGTCGTCCATGAGCATTCCGAGCCACTTGTCCTGCATGGCGGTGGCGTGGAGCGCGGGGACCGGGAGCCCGCGCTGGTATGCCGCCCGAAGGGCCTGCGCCTCGCAGTCGAAGGGCTTCTTGGCATACTTGAAAACGGCTGTGGTGCCGTCGGGGAAGGTGACGCGTTCGACGCCGGACATCCCCCAGACACGAATCTCGGCACGGTCGGGGAGGGGCTTGCCGACGAGGGTGCACAGGTCGTCCAGCAGGGTGGCGGACAGGCTCTGGTCCATGGGGGTCTCCAGGGGGATGGCGGGCTCCGGGGCGGGCGCGCGCGAGCTGGCCCGCCCCGGAGCCGTACTGGGGGCAGGGTTACTCGGCTGCGGTCACGCGGCGGGCGTAGACCTGCTCGATCCAGCCCGCCTTGAACTCGGCCAGGTCGTCACGGAAGTTGGCCATCGAGGCACCGTAGGGTGCGACGACGCCGCCGGACTGGTCCGGCACGGACTGGCAGCCATGCACGAGTCGGCCGCCGAGCGCGGCGTGGGCTTTGATGGACTCGATCCGGCGGTGCTCGTTGAACCAGCCGCCGTGGTAGACCTCGTCCAGCATTCCGCCCGTCGCGTCGTCCAGGTCGAAGACGACGGACGTGGCGGCGGGGAAGAACCAGCACGGGCCGACGTTGGAGATGTGCCCGTCCAGCTCGGCCTTGTTGAGCGCCATCAACGTCGCTGCCTCGCGCAGCATGCGCAGGTGGTCGGCGGTGATCTGCGGGAGGCCGAGGCCGGCCAGGTGTTCCTCGCGGAAGAGGTACGTGTACACCCCGTACGCCGCCGTCAACACGCGGGCGGCGTCGGAGGTGGACTCGCCGTGGTTCTTGATGAAGTCGAGCGCGAGCTGCTCGACCGTGCTCTCGGTCGTCTCATCCACGTCGAGGAGCTGGGCCTTCACCAACTCCCAGTCGGCGACGAGCCAGGTGCTGGACTCGAAGCGGAAGAAGTACTCGGCCGGATCGATGGTGATGCGCCGGCCGCCCACGTGGATGCCGGGCAGGCGGTTCCAGCGCGGGTCGAAGGGGTCGGGCAGCTCGACCGTGATGGTCGCGGTGTCGATGGTGGTCACCGTGTCTCCGTCTCTGATCGTCCGGGCCGGGGCATGGGAATGCCCGAGCCCGTTGGGGCGTACGGAACTTGGGAGCCGCCCGGCCCGCGATGCCGTGAGTGGGGCGGCTATCGATAAGTGAACCGTCCGCTACGCAGAGTGGGTACGGTGTGACCGAGGTCAAGCGGTATACACGGTTTACGGATCCGGAGCGGAGGCGATCGTGCCGGCACCGACCAGCGCCAACTCCCGCCTGCGCGACACGATCAACGCCGCCGGGTGCACGTATGACGCGCTCGCCAAGGACGTACGCCGCATCGCCGCCGAGAACGGCGAACTGCTCCAGACGAACAAGTCAGCCATCTCCCACTGGGTGGTCGGTGCCCGCACACCGACCGGCCAGGCAGGCCAGTACCTCGCCGAAGCCCTCTCCCGGCGGCTGGGACGCGTCGTCACCCGAACCGAGCTCGGCCTCCACTCACCCGACACGGAGTCGCCACCGGACACCGACCCCGTCACCGCGGTCACCGACCTCGGTCGCGCGGACGTCGAGCGTCGCCGCTTCCTCGCCATCGCCGCGTTCACCACGGCCGGCGTGGCCATGCCGCTTCTGCACGACCACGAAGCCACCTCGCGGATGCTCCGTGCCCGCACTGCCCGCTCCCTGGTCGGCAGCGACGACATCGACGTCGTACGGCAGATCACGTCAGCCTTCAGCGCCGCCGACGAACGGCTCGGCGGCGGGCACGGCCTGACCACAGTCACCGCATACCTCGCCGACACGGCAGCCCCCATGCTGCGCGGCCGCTTCCCCACAGAAGCCTTACGCCAAGCAGCCTTCGGCGCCGTCGCCGAACTCGCCTACCTCGCAGGGTGGAAGCACCACGACCTCGGCCACGAAGGCGCCGCCCAGCGCTACTACCAGGTCGGCTACCAACTCGCCTGCGAAGCCGACCCCCACGGCCACGCCGCCTGGATGATGCGCGCCCTCGCCCACCAGTCCCTCAGCCTCAAGCAACCCCACCACTGCGTAGACCTCGTTAGGGGAGCCCTCACCCGGGGCCTCGGCCACGTAGACGGCCAGACGGAAGCGCTCCTCCACATCACGCACGCCCGCGCCTACGCAGCGGTCGGCGAGAACCCATTGGCCGCCCGCGCCCTCCTCCGAGCCGAAGACGCACTCCTGCGCGAAGACGGGCCCCAGCCCAGCTTCTCCCGCGTCAGCGGCCCCGCCGCCGGCACCGTGGCCAGCCACACCGCCCGCACCCTGACCGACCTCGCCGACCACATCGGCACGGAACAGCAGCACCGCGACGCGCTAACCCGCTGGGACCCGGAGAAGTACAAGCGCGTCCACGCCCTCACCCACGCCGACCTCGGCGACAGCCTTGCCGCCCAGGCCCGAGCCGACGAAGCAGTCGCAGCCTGGACACAGGCCCTGGCCCTCATGGAAGGCATGACCTCAGACCGCACGCGCAAGGCCATCACCTCAATCCGCTCCACCCTGGCGGTATACCAGCGCCGCCGCGTACCCGGCGCCGCCGATCTCGCCCGCCGCGCCCGCGAGGCCCTCGCCTAACATGCCCAACAACCGCCCCGACGAAGGGAACCCCGTGGCCCAGCAGACCGACAACCGCCCCCCGGCCCTCAAGCCGGCACTCGACTCGATGACCCTGCTGGTCGCGGCCGTCATCGTCCACGACAAGGCCACCAACCGCGTCGTGCTCCTCCAGCGCAGCGAGAACGCCAAGTTCGCCCAGGGCCTGTGGGACTTGCCGGTCGGCAAGAGTGAGCCGGGCGAGCCCATCACTGAGACGGCGGTCCGCGAGCTGTACGAGGAGGCAGGACTCACGGTGAAGCCGGAGGCTCTCCAGGTCGCCCACATCATCCACGGAGCCTGGGGCGTCGAGTCCCCCAATGGCTTCCTCACGGTCGTCTTCGCCACCCACGAATGGACCGGCGAACCCGAAAACCGCGAACCCCGCAAGCACGCTCAGGTCGGCTGGGTCGACGTCGACAAAATCCCCGACAACTTCGTGGACACCACCTCAAGCGCCCTCCATCAGTACCTCGCGGGAGGCCCGGAGGTCTCCCTCGATGGCTGGCAGTAGAGGCCAACTGTGACCCGCCCAGAGCGGACCCGCTTATCACTCGTGCCGAGAAACCAAGGTGGGGGCCGCTGATGACCATCCCGAGGCCAACTCACCGTCCCGGCGCCCCCGCGCGACGCCAATGGCCTGAGGCTACGTCAGCCACCAAGGACTCAAGCTGGCGTCCGCGGTGATGGCGGACGGCGGCCACCAGGCGACGTTGCCGGGGTGACCGCAAGCGCCGCTTCAGCGGCCGCTTGCTGGCCCCCCCCTCATGGTTATGCGCCGTACGTCCAGGTCAGGCGAGCACAGTGCGACGTCATCTTTCGGATGCGGGACTTCCTTGAGAGCCGTGCCAAGATAGAAAATCGAGAGGACTCTAGAGTAGGAAAGATTTCTGTCTAATTAAGCAGGTAGCTACAGGTGTGCAAGGTCTGCCTCGGTCAGGACTCTTCCGCCAGCTGTAATGTTGGATTTTTCAATGGCCAACTTGGCTTCGGTCGTGTTCTTCGCAAATACGACAACAGCGAGTGAGTCGATTGCACGCGATACGCAAACATAGAGAAGTCGCCTAGTCCGTTCCAGAACTGATTCCTTACCCGCGGCAATGTTTCGCTTATCGGTCTCCGATAGTTCCTTGATCCCAAAAAGCTTCTCATACGAGTAAAGTTGATATTTACCCTCTTCGTCATCCAGCACAACTATGACCTTGGAAAATTCCGCTCCCTTGGTTCCATGTTGCGTGGAGTAGGGCGATTCTTGTCGAATATATTTGAAGTAAGCCGCGATCTCATCTACGTCACATCTCGTGAAAGCGCCCAAAGCCTCTCTTGTTTCCGATGTCAGCACAATATCGCGGTGCGGCCCCTCGGGCTCTAGGTAGAAGGAGAGCCGCGGGTCAGGTGCAACTAGCCCGGCGGTTACAGCTAGCGTCAGCGCCTTTCCGGTAGAGCTTGAACCGCCCTCCGAAACAACCTTGCGAAGGTCTGATACCGCGTCACGCGCAAGAGCTAGCTTTTTCTTAACATCCTGCTCTGGTGTGTCCGCATTGAAAACACCCCCGTGTTTACGGAGGGCGGCAATTACTGCTGGAGAGTCAACGCTGCCAGCCTCACAAATCGGAAGAATCACTTCCTCGAACGGTCGAAGTGGCCAGGCGCTTCCCTCGTCGAAAGTCTGCTTCAAGCTACTTGAGCCACTGTCGTGGAAAGCAGCGTAAAGATGTGCGAAACCCATACGGTTTGCCACCATGCGGTGAACGATCATGAGTATCTTCGCGCCCGAGCCATCTTCAGCCGAGTTCGCGGCCCAGCTGCCAGCATCACTGTGCTGCCCTAGCCAGGTGCGCACGTCGTCCAGTTGTTCGCTCCGTCGATCATCCGCAGGAAGCACGAAGAAAAAGAACTCTCCGTTCTTTCCATCTTCGGGAGAGCGTCCGGTCACCTGAACAATGCCGTCAGCCTCGGAGCGCACTTGATTGATAACGCTCAGAACCTTTTTCGAACTACGGAAGTTTTCCGGTTTCTCAACGCGTTCCCACCCGGCCTCTTGAGAAATCACCCCTACTCCGCGCTGAAAAATGTTTTGCATGGGGTCCCCAAAGAAACCGAGGCAGATGGCTCCTTGGGCCTGGGCATCGACAGCTTTGAGCGCCTCGACGACCTTGTGAAAGGTATCCTGGCTTTCGTCGACAAAAATAAAAGGGTACTTGCTGGCAATGATTCGCCGGAGGAGAGCGTTGTCAAGAATTAGATCGGGAACCATCGTGACAATATCCTCGTGCCCAAGGATTCCCTTTGCGTAGTCGCTCCCAATGCCATAGGAGTACCGTGCAACCTCTTGGGTCATTTGAAGCTGGATGCCGAGCTTGTTTAGGTCAGAGGAATCCTTCGCGATGGTCGTTGGACGGGTGCGCGAAGTGTATTTTTGCTGCTTCTCCTTGATCTCTCCCATCGCGTCCTCAATGTGACGGCCGACCCATAGACCTATATCCTTTTGGAACGGCCTGACGAGGGTCCATAGGTAACTGTGAATGGTGGATACGGAGACCAGAGGGCTGTTGCCCACATCTGCATGGATTTCCTTAGCCGCCACTTCGGTATAGGTAATGCAGGCGACCTGTTGGGTTCGTGCTCGTAGACGAGGGCCGTGGCGTGTCGCTGCATGATCGAGCGCCTTCACCAGGGAGGTTGTTTTACCCGAACCGGCGCCGGCAACCACGACGAAGGACTGAAGTTGGTCTCCGTCCAGGAGGCGACGCAACGTGATGTCTGCAGGCGTATCAGGCGCCGAAATTCTCGATCTCATTCTTTGTCCTTACCCTCAGTTGAGGCTTGCAGAGACTGAGGGAGCAGATGCTCGCGAAGCCATTCCAACCCGTCCATGATGTACTGCGGCGGCCTCCACGCAGTGTCTTGCTCCGCGATTAGGCCAAGGGCAAACCTTGTTTTATCGAGATTCCGAACCCGTTTGAAGAGCGCGTCATGTAGTTCGTCAAGAGTCATCTGACTTGATTTCGGGATGGACAGGCCGATTGATTTTTTTGACGGATCCTGCGTCCAAGCCAAATTTTCTAAGGCAAAAGCCTCTTCGAGAGTCCGTCCGGCCAACTCAATCGCGTCGGCCCCCCAAGCGGCAAGCCGACGAGTCTGGTAGGTGACGCGAATGTTGCCGCTGCCCCCTCCATCGCATTGCACAACTTTCTCGCTGTCCGGCAGGTCTAGCAATTCCTCAATCGTGGTCAGCTTTGGAAACCAGTGCGCGAGGGTCTCGTTTGATGTGACGGCACGAGGCACAGTAGTCCTACACGCATGTCCTCCATTGGAGTCGTTCTTCTCGGATCCTTGCTGTTCCTTTGGCTCACTGCTATCGAGATCGGTGATAGCCAGAGTTGTAATGTCTAGAAATTCCAGCAGCTCCTGAAACTTGTGCGCAAATGCCCCACCGACTTCCAGGATAGTGAGATGGCATGCCTTCAATGCGGGGAATTTGCGCTCAATGATCAGGGGCAACAATAGTCGCTCAACGTTCCCTTCGACCAAAACGGCTGCATCGGCGAAGAACAGGTCACAATGAGTGAGCTTCAAATATTGCTGCAGGAAATCGCGAGTCGCCTTTTGTTCGCCGTTATAGAAGATTGAAAGGTTCTTGACCTCGCTGCGATGTACTGCCTGTCCACTCCTATCCCGGCAGAAATAGCGAATCGGCTGAAAGCTGCTCTCGTACAAGATATGTGACGAGTGAGTAGTGACAACCATTTGGGTATGGAACCCTGGTTTGGGTTCAGGTAGGAGTTCGAACACTCTCCGAATAAATACCTGTTGGAGCTGAGCGTGAAGGTGGGCTTCCGGTTCCTCGATCATAATGAGATGTACGGGTGGACGCTGCCCCTCTGTCTCTTCCCAGGCGTGGTGGAAATCTAGGATCTCAACAGCCATGTAGATTAGGTTCTTAAATCCCAGGCCGTTGTACTGATCCGGCAGGACCTGCGATGCATCAGAAGGTGTAGTCCCATTCGCGGTAGGGAGCATGTAGTGAACGCGTGCACTTGTGCTGAGCATGTTTTGCACATTGAAAGAGGCTTTGACTACGAGGCCTGCGTTGTTAGCCCCGGGGTACCCGAGATGTTCAATGCTCTTTAGGATTGAATCAAAGGCTTGGGCAAAATGTTCGTTGAGAGCTGACTCTGAGTTAGCGATAGCGCTAAGTGCATCGAGGTCAGTTTCAAATTTCTGCAGATTGCGTTGATAGTACCTACTAAGACGTCGAGATAGGTCTTCCGCTCGACCGTGCGATTCCGCATCCGTCAGATGCCGCTGAGCGTTTAGGAAGTCGACTTTGAGGAGCGCGCTAACCAGGGCGCCGGCCCCAGAGGCATTCGTCCCAAGGTAGAAGGGGTCATACCCTACTTCAGGCATAAGTTGGGTATCGCACTTCCGTGCGTCAAGTACAAAATACTTAATCTCGTACTCATTCGTCAGTCGCTTGGTGAGGTAGTCGGTGAGGTTCAAAGGCCATGGTTGATAGGCACCGGCAGGGATCGTGGCGGGCAACCTTCTGTCATTCCTTGACTTCAAGTAGTTCGCCATCAAGGTGGAGGGGTCTCTCGGTGCATAGACCATACGCAGGCCCACGGGTTCCCCGTTCCAGTCGAGACCTGGCAATAGATCGACCACGCGATGCATATTTTCGTCGTCGACCTCGAACCAAAGATCAAAGTAGATCTTGGGAAGATCCGTCTCTGCGTTACCCTCGGCGGGGTCGAAGCTATTAAATACATCCCAGCAGTCAGCTGTGAAGTCGTAAATCTGGAAGCGAACCTTGGGGTCTAGGAATCGTTGAAATACGTGAGTCGCGGAGGTTTTGCCGCTATTGTTTGCGCCAACGAAGATTGTCGTTTTTTATCGAGGTCCACTCGGACATTCTTTAACCGGCGGAAATTCTCAACTCGAAAGGATTTAATATGCATCCGAACCCCCGGCGTCCGTCCCTCTGAATTAACTTCTAGCAGGTTGATCAGTTGTCTAGTTGCTCACTGCTGCGTGCGTCGATAAGTTCGGGCGAAGTCCGCCGCCAGGAATATCGTTCAAGCGTTCGATATCATCTTGGGCGGTCACATCTCGACTGGGCTCTTCCGCCCCCCTTCCCCCAGCGGTAGGGCTACTGAGGCTATCCGACTGCACGTCCGTGTGACCGGTGATCCCTCAATGCTCTGTTCCTCTAGGCTTGACGTTTATGGTCTGCCGTCGAACACCGGTCTCGAACTTGCTGATGATTTTGCCTAAGTTCCGGACGTAAGAGCGGCCTTCGCTTGATCCTGTGCTCCGTCACAGAGGCAGGGGATCAACACGAAGGCCGTCGCTATGAGTCTGCTGCACCACGGCGCCCCGCGGGATGCGTTTGCCGAACTGTCGGGCTTCCGGATGGGGCTCTATGCCTGTCTGACCGGGCGGCGCGATGCGCTGTTCGAGCTGAGTGATGCCCTGCTGTGCGCGGATGGTCCGGTGAGGACGTTGGTCGAGCTGTCGTTGGAGCCCGAGCACCGGCGCGGGCATGGCGCCTTGTACGGCGGCCTGAACCACGGAGATCTAGATATGGCACGGCTGCGCAGAACGCTGGCAGGGCTGCCGCTTCCCCGCACATCGGAGGGGCGGTTGGTCCTGGCGGTCGACGTGAGCACCTGGTCGCGGCCTGATGCGAATACCAGCCCGGACCGGATGTTCTGCCACACGTACGGTCGTGGCAGGGGCTCGGCCCAGATGATCCCCGGGTGGCCCTACTCCTTCGTTGCCGCTCTGGAGCAGGGGCGGACGTCGTGGACTGCCCTGCTGGACGTGGTCCGGCTGTGTCCCTGGGACGACGCGATCGCCGTCACCGCCGCCCAGGTCCGGGACGTGTTGCAGCGGCTGTATGTGACAGGCCAGTGGCAGGTCGGTGACCCGCCTGTCCTGGTCGTCCTTGATGCCGGCTATGACGTGACCCGTCTGGCTTTCCTGCTTGCGGACCTGCCTGTGGAGCTGCTGGGCGGGATGCGTTCGGACCGCGTCCTGTACTTCCCGCCTCCGCCGCAGCCACCGGCCAATCGCGGGCGCAAGCCCAAGCGCGGGGCTGAGTTTGCGTTCGAGGCCGCGGCCACTCAGCCTGTCCCGTCGGTCACCACGGTGTCCGACACCACCCACTACGGGAAGGCCCTCGCCAGTGCCTGGGATCGCCTGCACCCGCTACTGGTTCGGCGCTCGGCCTGGGTCGGCCACCCCGAAGGAGAGCTGCCGGTCATCGAAGGCACCGTCGTCCGTCTTCAGGTCGACCATCTCCGTGGAGACCGCGACCCCAGGCCGGTCTGGGGTCGCGGTCTCCACGACCCCAGGCCGGTCTGGCTGTGGTGGTCGGGCACCGCCGCAACGGCAGACGACGTGGACCGGCTCTGGCGGGCATTCCTGCGCAGATTCGACCTTGAACACACCTTCAGAATGCTCAAGCAGACGTTGGGGTGGACCGCTCCCAAACTCCGCGAGCCGGCCGCCGCCGACCCCTGGACCTGGCTCGTCATCGCAGCCCACACTCAACTCCGCCTTGCCCGGCCCCTCGCAGAAGACCTCCGCAATCCCTGGGAACGGCCCGCCCGTCAGGGGCGCGCCTCACACCCGCGCGCGTCCGTCGAGGATTTCGCCGCCTCCACGGGAAAAACCTCAGCCGGTCAGCGCACCGAAATCCAGCGTCGCGGGCCCCGGCCAGCCAATCGGGACGCAGAACAAGCGCCGCGCACGCGAGCACCCCGTCGGGAAACAGGACAAACCAAACTTCGCGGAAGCCACCGCAGGCAGCAGAGCTGCATAAACGTCAAGCTTAGAGACCGTAGAGCTTCAGCCCAACATGGTCGACAATCCATCGGTATTTGTCACCGTCAATGGCAAAGTAGATTCTCCCAACCCGATCAGGGGTTGTGTAATCATCGAGCTTGATGTGGGGCTGCCGATCCCATGACTTCGTTCGCTCGAACTTAAATTCGTGCAACTTCTTTCTGTATAGCGCCTCATCCTGTGGCGCATACACCAATGGAGTCCTGTCACCGATCCAGGATACAAGCGAGGTCCCCAGCTTACCTCGCTGCTTTCTCCATTCTCGAGCGAGATCAGATAGCGTATCCAGCGCCTCCCTCATTCGCTCAGGATAGGGATATTCACACTTACCCCATTGATCCTTCGCGTGGGGTGTAAATACGAGCGCCCCTTCAGACTCCTCCGTCCAACGATCCCAATCTGCGGAGAAATCATCCGGATTTGCGATGGGCTGCCGCCGCACATCTGTAGGCTCCGTAACGGTCGGCAACGTCGCCATCTCAAGCTGAGCGGTGAGGTTGGCCGACTCAATCTCCAGGCGGGCGACCTGATTTTCCAGCAACTCGTTTTGTTCAAGAAGCTGAACCAGATGCCCTCTTTCTTCCTCCAGCTTATCTTTCAGCAGGTCGATCTGTTCACTCTCGGTGCCAGCAAGGTCATCCAGGAGGGCATCGGTCTCGGCCGAGCGAACCGCTTCCCACAAGCGGTCTCGACCGCGAGCAACGACGCTAAGAGGGGCAAGAAGCCGAGTGAGCTTACCCAAGAGGGCATCGTGATCGCCGTAGAGATCCGCCGACCCCCACCAGGGAGCTCTCGCTTCGACAGTAGGCCAGTACAGCCGTGCGCCGTCACGAGGCAGCAGGTTTCGCTCAAGACCAGCATTGAATGAGTCAAACGCTAGCCAGCCAGAGACGACCACGACATGAGCAAGGCCAGCCAGACGCCGCGCGGCCTTGCGCGCAAACACTGCCGGCGGCCCCACTGTACGAATCGAGGAAATAAGAAGGACGGGTAGGCGCCGCCCGGGCGAAAAGAGGTGATCGCGGACAGATGGAAGCTGGGACGTCAGCGTTGAATTCTCCCTGGCTGTGATGACGTCTAATCCGTCAGCACACCTAAGGCCAGAATCCTGCATGACCGAATTGAGCGATCGGGGTGGCCGAAGTTCTTCCACCGTCGCAGGGGCAAGTAGGCCGCCACTCTCGCGCCCCATGACGACTCGGAAACCAGTCGTTCCACCGTACTCGGAGGCCGTCAACTGGCACAGGAATCTCCCACCTTTAGGAAGATCCTGCCCTATATCCATTCGAAGCGCGCGAACCCCATCGGCAACAGTGACGGGGAGCCAACTTACATGTTGGTCAGGCCGCCCTTGCCCGTAGCCGGGGATAACGACCTCCCCTTTGCCAGACATGAGCTCCGCAGTGGACACACCACTCGCGACTGGTGAGACATGCTGTTCCATATGCGCCATAAGCCGCTCGAAAGCCGACGGCGCACTGCAGCCATCCGCGAGCGTCACCTCAAGGCCAACGACGTACAACTGCTGCATGGGGCTCCCCTCGTCCCGCATCGGGCTGGCGGCCAACCCGACCCCGCCAGCCAAGCCCTGGCCAGCATAGCTACGCAGAGCAATCCGCTGGGGGTACCAGTGCGGATTGCCAGGCGCGGCAGGCACATCAGCCCGCTGTGCGGAGACACTCGAGTAGCCGTATTTGCGGCAGCAGTTCAAGGTCCCCAGTCCGCACACAGTCCGCAGGGCACCCGATCAGGACCGTCGCGCCCCAACGCCAGCCATCACCAAAAGGCCAGGTCAGCGCCCCACAGGGAAGATCCCCGCAGGTCACCGACCCGGCCCGTTACTAGGAGACCAAGAAGGCCTGACCCCGGGCCCGGCCGACCGGCCGGCGGTCCCCGCCGGTCACGTCGCCCATCCGTCCGCACCCGGTCCGCCGGACGCCGTCCACGGCGCCCCTCACGGACCGGGTGCGGTCTTCTTTTTCCCGGCCGCCCTGCCGTGACGCCGGGGCGGGTCCGGGCCGGCCCGTCAGGACCCCGGCAGGAGGTGGCGGTAGCTGTCCGGGTTGTCCCTCAGGTAGGTGGACAGGCTCGTGGCCGGCCGGCCCGTGAGGGTGGGGACGGCGTCCGAGACCGTCTCCAGTTCGCCGGAGGCGATCGCCTCGTACGAGGTGACCCAGCCGGCCACCTCCCAGTCCTCGGCGCCGTAGTGGGCGCGGGAGGCGTAGGCCTCCTCCTCGGTCTCGGCGACGTACCGGACCGTGCGGCCGGTGTGCCGGCTCAGCTCCTCGGCCGCCTCCGCCAGGGTGAACGCCTCGGGGCCCGTGAGGTCGTACGTCGCGCCGTCGTGGTCCGTGCCCTCGTCCAGCAGGACGGCCGACGCCGAGTCCGCGATGTCCTCGTGGGAGACGGCCGAGACCCGCCCCTCTCCGCCCGGGCCGCGCAGGACGCCGTCGGACCCCGTCATCGCGGGGATCCCGGCGAGGTACCAGCCGTCCCTCAGGAAGGTGTGGCGTACGCCGGTCATGCGGACGTGCGCCTCGGTGTGCCAGTGGTCGCGGGCGAACGTGAACGTCGCGTCCGGTGCCGCACCGAGGAACGACACGTACACGATGCGCTCGACACCCGCCGCGAGGGCCGCGTCCACCGCCGTGGTGTGCTCCGTCACCCGGTCGGGGCTCTCGTGCGCCGAGACGAGGAACAGGGTGTGCGCGCCGTCGAGCGCGCGGCGCATGGCCTCGCCGTCGCCGTACGCCGCCGGGGGCGCGGCGGCCGTGCCGGGCAGGCGGGGCAGGCGGCCGGGGGCCCGGCCGAGGAGGCGCACGGGGACTCCGGTCCGGGCCAGCCTCGCGGCCACCCGGCCGCCGACGGCGCCGCTCGCGCCGGTCACCGCGATGAGGTCGCTGATCACCGGGCCCCGCCCTTCCCGTCCGCGGCGCGTGCGGCCTGCTGCGCCCAGGGGCGCACCTCCACGACCGCGCTCACCGGCAGCGGTCCGTAGACGTGCGGGAACTCCTCGCCGCCGGGCTCCATGGCCTCGTACCGGACGGGTGCCTGGACCCGGCCGGTGTCGATGACCAGGACCACCAGGTTCCCGGTGTCGGCCCCGTACAACGCCCGTGCCACGGCCGGCAGCTGGTGGGGCAGCGAGCAGTGGATGAACCCCTCCTCCCGCAGGGTGCGACCCCTGGTGGACATCTCGTACGTCCCCGCCGTGCGGGCGGCCTCCCACAGGGCCTCTTCGGTGAGGTGCAGCAACTGTTCGGTCATCGGGCCACGTTAAGGGGTTCCGGGCGTCCCGAGGAGCTTCGCCTCCGTCTGCGCGTCGAGACCGACGGGCGGCCGGTCGGGACGCTGCGGGACCGTGCCGCCGAGATCCCGCATCCAGGCCCAGGTGTCGGCGACCGTCTCACCGGCCGGTCTGCACCGCAGCCCGGCGGCGTGCGCCTTGGAGACGTCACCCATGTGCAGGGCGTCGTACAGCTCGCCGGCGGGCAGCCAGACCGGCAGGTCCGTCCATGGCTCGACGCCTGCGGCGAGGAGCACCTCCGGGTCGGTCCAGCGCAGTCGGGCGCGGGATCCGGTGACCTGCACGCAGGCGTCCAGGAGCTCGCCCATGGTCGCGTGTCCGGGGCGGCTGACTGTGTTGTGCGGCCCGGACAGGCCGCCGGCCGCGGCGTCCAGCAGCCAGTCCGCCAGGTCACGGACGTCGATGTACTGGATGCCGGCGTCCGGTGGGCCCGGCGCGACGACGGGCCCGCCCCGGGCTGTCCGGCCCAGCCACCACGGCAGCCGGCCGATGTTCTCCCCCGGTCCGAGGATCAGCCCGGCCCTGGCCAGCAGAGCCCGGTCGCCGAAGGTTTCGAGCGCTGCGAGTTCCCCGCCGCGTTTGGCCAGGGCGTAGGAGACGTCGGGGCCGGCGTCGGGAGAGGCGCCGGCCACCGGCGGGCCGTCCTCCGCCAGCCCGGCCGGGGCGGGGAATTCGTACACGGATCTGCTGGAGACGTAGCTGAAGTGCCCGGCTCTGCCCGACAGCAGCCGGGCCGCGTCCCGCACCGCGGAGGGCGCGCCGCTCCAGGTGTCGACGACCAGGTCCCAGGTGCCGTCGGCCAGTGCCCGCAGGCCGGCCCCGCCCGTCGTGCGGTCGCCGGTCAGCGTCCGCACGCCGGCCGGTGCCGGGTGGTGGCCGCGGTGGAAGACCGTGACCTCCCATCCGCGGCCGAGCGCCGCGTCGGTGACGGCGCGTCCGACGAATTCCGTACCGCCCAGCATCAGGAGCCTCATGCGGTGATCGTGCCCGCCGGGGCCTGCGGGGACAACGGAACGTCGCTCTCGGCAGAACGGGGAACCATCCGGCTCAGGACGTGTGCGCGAGGGGGCTGCGGTGCCGCAGCAGCCACCGGTGGTAGTCCTCGGCCCGTCGTGCCGCGTCGCGGTAGGCCGATTCCAGTTCCCCGTAGACCGCGTCCGTGTCCGCGCCCTGCCGTGAGACCAGCAGCAGCCTGACCGCCAGGGGGTCGCCGCGCAGAGGGCGGATGGCCATGTCGTCGCGCGGGCCCGAGGTCGGCTGGCAGGGGGCGACCGCCTCGCCGAGTACGACGAGGGAGGCCGCCGTGAGGTAGTCGCCGTGCAGGACGGGCGGATCGAGGCCCGCGGCACCCAGGACCCTCCGGACGCCGTCCCACTCCCCGTCCACCGAGGGGTCGACCATCCACCGGTCGCCCGCCAGGTCGTCGAGGTCCACCACCGGCCGCCCGGCAGCGGGGTGGTCCCGGGACAGGGAGATGAACTGCGGTTCCCGCTCCAGGAGTACGCGCTGGACGAGCCCGTCCGGAACCACGAGCGGGCAGCCCTCGACCTCGTGCACGAAGGCGACGTCGAGCCGGCCGGCCGCGACCTCCCCGAGCAGGGCACGGGCGGAGACGTCCACCCGGAGCGAGATGTCCGTGCCGGGCAGCCTCACGCGCAGTCCGCGCAGCCAGCCGCCGATGACCCGGCTCGCGGTGGACCCGATGCGCAGGCGCGGGCCACCTTCCCGGGCTGCCTCGGCCTCGGCCATCGCGGCGCCGACCAGGGCCGTCATGCCGTCCACCAGGGGACGGGCGCGGCTGAGGACGGCACGCCCCAGGAGGGTCGGCAGGCAGCCGGTCCTCCCGCGGCGGAACAGTTCCGCCCCCATGCTCTTCTCGATCCGCTGGAGCTGGGTGGTCAAGGAGGGCTGGCTGACGCCGAGCCTCCGTGCCGCCTGGTGCAGGCTGCCCGTGTCGGCGATGGCGCAGAGCGCCCTGAGGTGCCTCACCTCGAGCTCCATGACGGCGAGGGTATGGCTGTTCGGACGTCGAGCACCAGATGCCCCAACCCCCACCAACCGGGCCGTTTCAGGGTTGTCGGGGCGTCCGGCACTGTGATGGTTCTGTGCGCTTACCGCACGTCCGTCCGCGCTCGCGGACCGGGCGATAGGGCGGTGCTATCGCCGGTTGACATCATCCGCCGCGGGCCCGGCTGCCCCGACACTCTCTCCGTACCCCCCACCCGTTCCCCACCCGTTCCCCGTCCGGCTCCCCGGACGGGGTTCGTCGGACAGGCAGGAGACACCCCCCATGAGACACCCCAGGACAGCCGTCATGTCGGCCGTGGCCGGTCTCGGACTCGGACTCGCCGCCGCGCTGGGCACCACCCCCGCGGTCGCCGCAGCCCCGTCCCCCGCGTCCACAGCGAGCACGGCCCAGGCCGGCTACGCCGCGTACGCCGGTTCGAGCGAGAACGCCAAGGCGAACAAGGCCTTCTTCAACGCCGTCATGAAGTCGGTCGCCGAGAAGCGGGCCGCGAACCCGGGCGCCGCGGCGGTCACCGTCGTCTACAGCACCACCAACGCCCCCAGTTTCCGCAGCCAGATAGCGAGCAGCACCAGCATCTGGAACAGCTCGGTCAGCAACGTCAAGCTGCAGGAGGGGTCGAACCCCGACTTCACCTACCGCGAGGGCAACGACTCCCGGGGCTCGTACGCGAGTACGAACGGTCACGGCAGCGGCTACATCTTCCTGGACTACGCCCAGAACCAGCAGTACAACTCCACCCGGGTCACCGCTCATGAGACCGGGCACGTGCTGGGGTTGCCCGACCACTACACCGGTCCGTGCAGCGAGCTCATGTCCGGCGGCGGCCCCGGAACGTCCTGCACGAACGCCTATCCGAACGCGACCGAGCGCTCGCGGGTGAACAGCCTCTGGCAGAACGGCTTCGCGGCCGCGCTCGCCCGCGCCACCTCCTGACGCGACTCCCGGCGCGACCCGCACCACCCGGCACAGGGGCCGTTCCGCCCAGGCGGAACGGCCCCACGGCGTTGCCGGAAAGGCGGGGCCGGGCTCAGGCCAGTTCGAGGGGGAAGGCTCCCCGGTGCCCCGTGCCGGCGCCGTGCGCCGGGCGTGGTTCGAACTCCCGGCAGCTCCATATCTCCTGGACGAATCCGGTCCGCCGGTCCCAGAGGTCCGCGACGTCGTCCCCGCCCGCCACGTCGCGGTAGGCGTCCTTCGCCCCGCGGAAGCAGGCGAGCCCGCCGGACAGACCCCGGACCGGGGCCGGGAAGTAGTCGGAGAAGGCGCAGGCTATGCACGTCTGCAGATGTATGTCCGGCGGCAGGACCCGCTGCACCGTGGCCAGGGCGGCGGCGAAGTCGCCCTCGGCGCGGTTCGACTCGTACACCGCGCCGTCCAGATGGAGGGCCAGGCACAGGTCCGGGTCCGCCCTTCGCAGGGACAGCAGACAGCGGAGCGTGGCCTGGCGGACCGTGCCGGCCGCGAGGACCGGCAGCGGGAGGTCCCACTCCAGGACGCAGTCGTCGAGCGCGCCGTCCACCAGGTCGAACAACCCCTCCGGGGCCGGCGCGCCCGCCACGGGGCTCAGACCGTCGAAGCTCTCGCCCTCGAAGTCCGTGCCCCTGACCCGGATACGGAGCAGCTGTCCGTCCGTGGTGAGAATGACGGCCTCGGAACCATGACGGTCCCGGTACCAGCCTGCCCACGACTCATCTGTCATGAGCAGGGACTGTAGCCCGGACCCGGGACCCGCCCGGCGGCACCCTCCCCTTCCGTGGCCCGGCTGGCAGGGGGCCGCTCATCCGGCCTGCGGCTCACGCCACATGGGCCACATCGGCGGACCCTCGGGAAGGTCGACGGCCCGTCCTGTGAAGGTGAAGCCGAGCCGCTCGTAGAGACCGCGGCTGCGCGCGCTGCTCGCCTCCAGATAGGCGGGGGTCCCCTCCCGGTCGCATCGCTCCAGGACCCCCCTCATCAACGCCTCTCCGATCCCCTCCCCCTGGCGCTCCGGCGAGACGCCGATCATCAACAGGTAGGCGTGCGCCCGGACGTGGGGATGGACCGCGCCCGTCAGTCTCCCCACCAGTTCGGCCCGCTCGTTGTCGGGGTCCGCGGTCTCCCTCATGAGCGCGGGGGTGTCGTCCTCCTCCTCCGGAGCACCCGCGGGCACATCGAGCCAGAGGGCCGTCGCCGTACCGTCCTCCAGCAGGTCGACACGGCCCTCCTCCAGCGCGACGTCCGCGAAGACGCCGAGGAACTTCCCGTGCACCGCGTGCCGGTGCTCCTCGTCCGGAAAGACCCAACAGCTCACCGGATCGTGGTGGAACGCCTCCGCCAGGATCCGTACGACCTGGTCCCTGTCCCGCTGCTCCGCCTGCCGTACGCGTACGCCCATGACCGGACCCACCCCTTCGTCCCGTGGCGGCTCGTCCCAACCGCCGCACGGAATACTAGAGTTGGCCGCCGTGCCGGTCGTGGGCGGTCCCGTTCAGTGGGTTCTGCGGGTGACGAACTCGGCCAGGGCCAGCAGGTCTCCGGCGCCCGCCGGGTCGGGAACGGCGCGGGACAGATGGTGGACGGCACGCGCCATCCGGTCCGCGGCCGCCGTCTGGGCCCAGTCACGCCCGCCCGCCCGCTCGACCGCGTCGGCGGCGCTCCTCACCTCCCCCGGCGTGTTCATGGCGCCCCGGTAGAGCGCGGCGAGCTCACCGGCCGCCGGGGTGTCCGAGGTGAGCGCGGCGACCACCGGCAGGGACTTTTTATGGGCGGTCAGGTCCGCCCCGACCGGTTTGCCCGTGCGCGCCGTGTCCCCCCAGATACCGATCAGGTCGTCGATGAGCTGGAAGGCGAGGCCGGCCTCCCTGCCGAAGCCGTCCATGGCGCGCACGGCTCTCTCGTCCGCTCCGGCGTAGAGCGCGCCCAGGGCGCAGGCACAGCCGAGCAGGGCGCCGGTCTTGGCCATGGCCATGGCGAGGCACTCGTCCAGGGTGACGTCGTCGGGGCCTCGGTCCTCCAGGCCGCAGTCGGCCTGCTGTCCCGCGCAGAGCTCGATGACGCAGGTGGAGAGCCGTACCGCCGCGGGCGGGGACGCCGGGTGCGGATCGTCCGTCAGGAGGCGGAGTGCGAGCGAGAACATCGCGTCACCCGTGATGACGGCGTCCGGCACACCGAACACCGCCCAGGCCGTCGGGCGGTGCCGGCGCGTGGTGTCCTCGTCGATGACGTCGTCGTGGAGCAGGGTGAAGTTGTGGGCGAGTTCCACGGCGACGGCCGCCCTCATCGCGGCCTCCGGATCCCCTCCCAGCGCACGTGCGGCGGCCAGGACGAGCGCGGGCCGGATGGCCTTTCCGGCCTGGCCCGACGCAGGCGTCCCGTCGGCGTCCTGCCAGCCGAAGTGGTACATGGCGACCCGGCGGATCGCCCCGGGCAGCGTCTCGACGGCTGCGCGGAGATGCGGGTCGACGGCGTCACGGGTGCGCTCCAGGAGCGCGACGGCCTTGTCCTCCTCCATCGCGGCATCCGTACTGGTCATGGTCACGGTCACTCCTTCCGGGTGCCACGGGGCACCAGTGGTCGCGGCCTCGGCATGCCGGGGGCCCGGGCGCCGGGCGCCCGGGCCTTCGCGGAGCGTCACCGCCAGCGGCTGACCTCCACGTTCTCCAGGACCCCGAGGGCGTCGGGCACGAGGACGGCGGCGGAGTAGTACGCCGTCACGAGGTACGAGATGATCGCCTGCTCGTCGATTCCCATGAAGCGCACCGAGAGGCTCGGCTCGATCTCGTCCGGGATTCCGCTCTGCTGGAGTCCGACGACTCCCTGGTCGGACTCACCGGTCCGCATGCAGATGATCGACGTGGTGCGGGCGTCGGTGACCGGGATCTTGTTGCAGGGGAAGATCGGCACTCCGCGCCAGGCGGGCACGTGGTGCCCGCCGACCTCGACGCTCTCCGGGACCAGGCCGCGCTTGTTGCACTCACGGCCGAAGGCCGCGATGGCCCGGGGGTGCGCGAGGAAGAGGTTCGATCCGCGTCGCCGCGAAAGGAGTTCGTCCATGTCGTCGGGACCGGGCGCCCCGTCGTGGGGCTGGATCCGCTGCCCGTAGTCGCAGTTGTTGAGCAGGCCGAACTCCCGGTTGTTGACGAGCTCGTGCTCCTGGCGCTCACGCAGCGCCTCGACCGTGAGCCTCAACTGCTGCTCGGTCTGGTTCATCGGCTGGTTGTAGAGGTCGGCCACCCTGCTGTGGACCTTCAGCACGGTCTGGGCGACGCTCAGTTCGTACTCACGGGGCGACGACTCGTAGTCGACGAAGGTGTGCGGGACGATGCTCTCCCCCACGTGCCCCGCCGAGAGGTCGATCTCCGCCTCGCCGTAGGGGTTGGTCCGCTGGTGCGGGATCGCGAGCAGCCCGGCGAGGTGGTCGCGGAGCGAGTCCGCCCGGGCCGCGAGATTGAGCACGTCCGACCGGCGCAGGGTGAGCAGGGTGCAGGCGGTGACCGCGCGGGCCGTGTACTCCCAGGTCGCGTCGCCGTCGACCAGGACGTGGTCGCCGAAGTAGGCGCCGTCGGCGAGGACTCCGAGTACCGTCTCGTCGCCGTACGGTCCGGTCCCGATCTTCTCGACCTTGCCGTGGGCCAGCAGGTGGACACGGTCCGCCGAGTCGCCGGCCGCGGCGAGTACCTCGCCGGCCGCGACGTCGCGCTGCTCGCACCTGCGCGCCAGCTCGCCCAGCACGTCCTCGTCGGCGAAGTCGCGCAGGGCGGGGAGCTCTCCGAGCTCGGCGGGGATGACCGCGACCCGGTCTCCGGTCTGGACGAATGTCACCCTGCCGTCCCCGACCGAATGGCTCAGCCGGCGGTTCACCCGGTACGTGCCGCCCTGCACCTGCACCCAGGGGAGCATGCGCAGCAGCCACCGCGAGGAGATCTCCTGCATCTGCGGGGCGGACTTGGTCGTCGTCGCGAGGTTCCGCGCAGCCGCTGTGCCGAGACTCTGCTGCGGCGGCTGCGTGTCGCGAACCTCTTCACCAACGGACATCCGACATCCTCTCGATCATGGTCTGACCTGCGTGAAGAAGACTTGCAGCCGGAGGACACCGCGCGCTATTACACAAAAGAGTGTGACTAATCGGCCCCGAGGTGGGGCACGTTGCCCGCACCCGGCGCCCCGGCGGGGCCCTCGGAGCGTCACGTCGGACATGTGGTCGAACGGGGCCGGGCCTAGGACTTCGGTCGGTGCGACGCCTGCGACTTCGACGGGACCCTGCTGCGACCTGCGCCCGTTACGCGGCCGCGGAAGCCCTCCTAGCGTTCTCGCCATGGATACGACGGGCACCCTCGACGAGGCACTGCAACGGCTGCACGCCTCGGGCCCCGAGCGGCTGGGACGGCTGACCAACCACGCGCCGATGGCCGTCGAGGCCCTCGCCGCCCGCGGTCGGGGGGCCGCCGTGCACCGCTGGCTCGACCTGTACGCGTCCCGGCTCGAGGAGTTCCCCACCGCCGTCGAGCGGATCACGGACGCCGGCTGGCGTTCCGCACTGGGCGACCCGCGCCGCGCCGCCGACTGGATCGCCCGGTTCGGCCGGGAACTCGACGAACGGCCCTGGCGCGACGTGCTCGCCCTGTGGTGGCCCCGCCTCCTGCCCGGCATGTACGGAGGATCGACGCACCCGGTGATCCGCGTGGGCCATGCCGTGCGCACGCTCCTGGCGGACGACAGCACCGGACCGCGTCTGACCGAACTCGCCCACGGCCTCGGGTACTGGGCGGCCCGCCACCGTCCCGTCACCGATCCGGTCCCCGTGCCCGGCGCCCGCAGCGCCGCGGCGGCCCTCGACGCGGTGACGCCCCTCGACCGGCGGGAGGGCGGTTTCCCGGCCCGGCTCGGCCGCGTCGGAAGCCTGCCGGTGTGGGCGGCGGCCGTCACGGACCCGGCCGAGGCGCACCGCCGGCTGACCGAACTGGTCCGGGCCGCCACCCACAGGTACGCCACCCACGGCCACGGCGACCCGACGATGCTGGTGCACGCGGCCACGGCTCCCAACGCCGTGCTGCGCACCCTGCCGGCCCTCCCCCGGGCCCTGTGGGTCCCGAGTCTCCGGGCGGCCTGGACGGCCTCCGCGGCGGTGACCGCCATGTACGCGCCGGACGCCCCGGCGCCTTACGTCCCGCCCGGTGACGTCACGCCCGAGGAGGTCTTCGAGCGGGCCCTGGCGCACGGCGACGAACACGTCGTCAAGCTGACCGACACGGCCCTCGACGTCGGCGACGAGCGGGCGTTCGCCGCGGCCCTGCGTGCCGTCGGGCTCAGCGAACCGCTGCGGTAGGGCCGTTCAGCGCGGGAGCGGCGCTCCCGACACGACGACCTTGCCCGGGTTGAGGATGCCGTGCGGGTCCAGGGCCGCCTTGACCGCCCGCTGCATGGCGAGGTTGACGGGGCCCACCTCGCGGTCCATGCCGCCCATCTTCAGCAGCCCCACACCGTGCTCTCCGGTGACGGTGCCACCGAAGGAGATCGCGGCGTCGAGGATGTCCTCGAAGGCGAGCTGGGCGCGCGCCCTGGCCGCGTCGTCGCCGGGTTCGGTGATGATCAGCGGGTGCAGGTTGCCGTCACCGGCGTGGGCGATGTTGGCGATGAGCACCTCGTGCTCACCGGCGATCTCCTCGATGCGCGCCAGCATCTGCGGCACCCGGGAACGCGGCACGACCACGTCCTCGGTGAGCACCGGCCCCAGCCGCTCGAGCGCGGGGTAGGCGAGGCGCCTGGCCTGGAACAGGGCGTCCGCCTCCGCCTGGTCGGTGGAGACCTCGGCCCAGGCCGCGCCGGCCTCGGCGAAACAGGCCCGGACGGTCTCGGCCTCGGCGTCGCCGGCGGCTCCGGGGGTGTCCACGCGGCCGAGCAGGATCGCGTTCGCGTCCGCCGAGAGGCCCATGTTCTTCCACTCGTCGACGGCCTTCAGGCAGTGCCGGTCGAGGAGTTCGAGCGCCGAGGGCACGACGCCGGCCGCCGTCACCCGGCTCACCGCGTCGCCTGCCGCGACGACCGAGTCGAAGAAGCCCGCCACCGTGCGCTCCGCCGGGCGCGCGCCGCGCAGCTTCACGGTGATCTCGGTGATCACGCCGAGAGTGCCCTCGGAGCCGACGAACAGACCGCACAGGTCGTACCCGGCGACCCCCTTCGCGGTCTGCCGGCCCATCCGCACGATCTCGCCGAGGCCGTTGACGGCCTCCAGCCCGAGCACGTAGTCGCGTGTCACGCCGTACTTGACGCAGCACATGCCCCCGGCGTTGGTGGCCGTGTTGCCGCCGATGGTGGACCAGGGCGAGCTCGCCGGGTCCGGCGGGTACCAGAGACCCTGCTCGGCGCACGCCGCGCGCAGGTCGTCGTTGACGACGCCCGGCTGGACGACGGCGAGGCGTTCCACGGGGTCGATGCGCAGGATCCGGTTCATGTCCTCGAAGGAGAGGACGACGGCCCCGTCCACCGCGTTCGCCCCGCCCGACAGGCCCGTACCCGCGCCGCGCGGGACCACCGGGATCCGGTGCTCGACGCAGTACGCGACGACGGCCCGGACCTCTTCGGTGTCCTGCGGCCGTACGACGGCGAGCGGCAGCCCCGCCGGGGCCCACTCCGCCTCGTCGTGCGCGTACCGGCCCAGGCTGTCCGGGTCGGTGATGACCTTGCCCGCCGGGATCCCGTCGGCTGCGTTCGGCTTCTGCACGGCCGCTGACCACCTCTCTCGCCCACGCGCGCCCCGCATCCGTCACGGGGCCGCACCCCTCCCATGATGCCGCGTCCCATCCCGCAGGAACCGGGCACCCTAACTTGCATCCACAATGCAACTTATCTACGCTGCCACCATGCGGCTGACGCGATTCACCGATGTGGCGCTGCGGGTGCTCATGCGCCTGGCCGTCACGACGGACGGCGAGGACCCGCCGACCACCCGCGAGGTGGCGGCCACCATGCAGGTGCCCTACACCCACGCGGCCAAGGTCGTGGCCCGCCTCCAGCACCTCGGCCTCGTCGACGCGAGGCGAGGCCGCGGCGGAGGACTCTCCCTCACCACCGCGGGGCGTTCCGCCTCGGTAGGCACCCTGGTGAGGGAGCTGGAAGGGCCGGGTGAGGTCGTCGACTGCGAGGGCGACACCCCCTGCCCGCTGCGTTCCGCCTGCCGGCTCCGCTCGGCACTGCGACGGGCCGAAGAGGCCTTCTACGCCTCGCTCGACCCGCTCACGGTCAGCGATCTCGCCGCCTCCCCCACCGGCCCGCTGCTGCTCGGGATCAGCCGCGGCCGCCCGGCGCCCGGCTGATCCGCCGGGCCCCGCCGACCGCACCCCACGGCGCACGGCGATCGGATCACGCTGTTCAAAAATATGCATTTCACATGCCAATTAAACGGGTCTCCGTGCGCGGCCCGCCTTCACACCCGAGGAGTCAACCGATGCTCTCCGAGACGTCGACCGCAACCGTCCGAGCCACCCTCCCCGCTGTGGGGGCGGCCGTCGGGGACATCGCGGACCTCTTCTACCGGAAGCTGTTCGAGGCCCACCCGGAGCTGCTCAGGGACCTGTTCAACCGGGGCAACCAGGCCTCCGGCACGCAGCGCCGGGCACTCGCCGGATCCATCGCCGCCTTCGCCGCCCAGCTCGTCGAGAACCCGGGGACCCGGCCCGACGTGATGCTGGGCCGCATCGCCAACAAGCACGCCTCCCTGGGCATCACCGCCCCGCAGTACGGGATCGTCCACACCCACCTCCTCGCCGCGATCGCCGAGGTGCTCGGCGACGCCGTCACCCCCGAGGTGGCCGCGGCCTGGGACGAGGTCTACTGGCTGATGGCCAACGCGCTGATCGCGATCGAGGAACGGCTCTACGCGCAGCAGGACGTGACAGCGGGCGACGTGTGGCGCGAGTGGACGGTGACGTCCCGCGTCGAGGACACCGAGGACGTGGCGACCTTCCGCGTCGCACCCGCCGACGGCGCGCCGGCACCCGCCTTCCGGCCGGGCCAGTACGTCTCCGTCCAGGTGGAACTGCCGGACGGTGCCCGCCAGATACGCCAGTACAGCCTCACCGGCGCCCCGCGCTCCGCGACGCGCTCCTTCTCGGTCAAGCGGGTGCGGGGCGAGGACGGCCCGGAGGGCGAGGTCTCCGCGCACCTGCACGAACGGCTGCACGCCGGGGACCGGCTGCGCGTCTCGGCGCCGTACGGCGACCTGGTGCTCGACGGGTCCGACGCCCCGCTGCTCCTCGCCTCGGCCGGTATCGGCTGCACCCCGGTCCTGTCGATGCTGGAGCACCTGGTGGAGGAGGGACACGGTTCGCCGGTCACGGTGGTGCACGGCGACCGGTCGCCCGCCGACCACGCGCTGCGCCGGGACCACGAGGAGCTCACCGGCAGGCTCCCCGGTGGCGTCTCCCACTTCTGGTACGAGACCCCGGAGCCCGGCCGGAGCCCGGACCGCACCGGCCTGGTCGACCTGAGCGGTGTGGCCGTCGCCCCGGGGACCCACGCCTACCTCTGCGGCCCGCTCCCCTTCATGCGCGCCGTCCGCTCGCAGCTCCTCGGCAAGGGCGTGGCTCCGGCCGACATCCACTACGAGGTGTTCGGTCCCGATCTGTGGCTCGCCCAGGACTGAAGCACGGCCACCCGGGGCACTCGCGGACTGTCCGGATCGAATCGCACACGATGCGGACAGTGCCCGGACAGGTTTGCCGGAGCCTCAAGTTCCGGTAAAAGCGCTGTACGGACACACTCCCCTGCGAAGACAAGGAGTCGGCCATGTCCTCACCCATGTCCGCGAGCAACTTCCTCAAGGCACTGAAGGCCGAGGGACTCACCGTCGTCCAGGTGGGCGAATGGCGTACGCACAACCGCAACCACAAGGGCCCCTGGGGGCCGGTCCACGGTGTGATGCTGCACCACACCGTCACGAAGGGCACGGCCCGCACCGTCGAGATCTGCCGCGACGGCTACTCGGGGCTGCCGGGCCCGCTCTGCCACGGTGTGATCGCCAAGGACGGACGGGTCCACCTGGTCGGCTACGGCCGCGCCAACCACGCCGGTCTGGGGGACGACGACGTCCTGCGCGCCGTCATCGCCGAGAAGCGGCTGCCGGCGGACAACGAGTCCAACACCGACGGCAACCGGCACTTCTACGGCTTCGAGTGCGAGAACCTCGGCGACGGGAAGGACCCCTGGCCCGCCGTCCAGCTGGAGGCGATCGAGAAGGCCGCCGCGGCGGTCTGCCGCTTCCACGGCTGGGGCGCCCCCTCGGTCATCGGGCACCGGGAGTGGCAGCCGGGCAAGGTCGATCCGCGCGGCTTCTCCCTGACGGGCATGCGCAACCGGATCCACGACCGCCTGAAGTAGTGCCTCGCGGGGCGGCACACAATGGAGGCATGGACCACGGAGCGCTCGACCTCTCCCGGCTGCAGCCGGTGCTTCCCTCACCCCTGCAGCCGGCCGAGGACGAGCGTTTCGCACGTCACGGCGTGACCCTGCTGCTCAAGCGCGACGACCTGATCCACCCCGACCTGCCGGGCAACAAGTGGCGCAAGCTCGTCCCCAACCTCCGGGCCGCCGCCGGCCGCACCGTACTGACCTTCGGCGGCGCGTGGTCGAACCACCTCCGTGCCACGGCCGCCGCCGGGCGCCTCCTGGGCTTCCCGACCATCGGCGTCGTCCGGGGCGACGAGCTGGCCCACCGTCCGCTGAACCCGTCGCTCGCACAGTGCGCCGCCGACGGCATGCGTCTGCACTTCGTGGACCGCACGACCTACCGCGCGAAGACCTCCCCCGAGGTCCTGGAGGGGCTGCTGAGCCTCTTCGGGGACTGTGCGGTCGTCCCGGAGGGCGGCAGCAACGCACCGGCCGCACAGGGCTGCACGGAGCTCGGCCGTGAACTGCGCGGCCGGACCGGCACGGTGGCGGTGGCCTGCGGCACCGGCGGCACCCTCGCCGGGCTGGCCGCGGGCCTCGGTGACCACCAGCGGGCCCTGGGCGTCCCGGTCCTGCGGGGCGGATTCCTGGGAGCCGCGGTGCGCGACCTCCAGCTGGAGGCGTTCGGCGGCCCGGCCGGGCGGTGGTCGCTGGACGAACGCTTCCACTTCGGCGGGTACGCCCGCACGACACCGGAGCTGCACGCGTTCGCCGACGACTTCGAGGACCGGCACGGCCTGCCCGTGGAGCGGCTCTATGTGGCCAAACTCCTGTACGGGCTGACCGTGCTGGCCGGGGAGGGCGCCTTCGCCCCGGGATCCACGGTCACCGCGGTCGTGACCGGACGGCCCTGAGCCCCGGGGTCACGACGTGTCGCCGTCCGACTCCCGGTAGGCGGCGGCCTCCTCCAGATCCAGCCGGCGCAGCAGGGCGCGCAGCATCTCGTCGTCGATCCGCCGCTCGTCCCGCAGGCGCACGAACACCTCGCGCTCGGCGGCGATCATCTCCCTCGCCAGTCGGCGGTAGGTGTCGTCCGCCGACTCCCCGGTGACCGGATTCGGCCGGCCGAGCCTCTCCCACACGGCGTTGCGGCGGCGTTCCATGACGGTGCGCAGCCGCTGGGTGAGGGGGTCGGGCAAGGCGTTGCGGGGGTCGGCGAGCAGGGCGTCCAGCCGCTCGTCGGCGACCGTGGACGCCTCGCTCTGCGCCTGCGCCTCGGCCAGCGTCTCGGCCCGCACGTCGCGCCCAGGGAGCTTCAGCACACGCACCAGCAGCGGCAGGCTCAGCCCCTGGACGACCAGGGTCCCGATGACGGTCGTGAAGGTCAGGAAGAGCACCAGGTTGCGTGCGGGGAAGTCCTCCCCGTCGTGCGTGACGGCGGGGATGGAGAAGGCGATGGCGAGCGAGACGACCCCCCGCATCCCGGCCCAGCCGACGATCAGGGGGGATGTCCAGGGCATCGGCCCCTCCCGCTCCCGGACGCGGGCGGAGAACCGCTGCGGCAGGTAGCTCGCGGGGTACACCCAGACGAAGCGCACCACGACCACGGCGACGAACACGAGGACCGCGTACCGGAAGGCGTCCAGCACGCTGTAGGCACCCAGCTCCCTCAGCACGAAGGGCAGCTGCAGCCCGATCAGCGCGAAGACCGCGGATTCCAGGACGAACGCGACCATCTTCCAGACCGCCGCCTCCTGGAGCCGGGTCGCGAAGTCGACCTGCCAGGAGCGGTGCCCCAGGTAGAGCGCGACGACGACCACGGCGAGCACACCGGAGGCGTGCACCCGCTCGGCGGCCGCGTACGCGACGAACGGGATCAGCAGCGACAGGGTGTTCTGGAGCAGCGCCTCCTTGAGGTGGGTGCGCAGCCAGTGCAACGGCACCATCAGCAGCAGGCCGACGCCGACACCCCCGACGGCGGCCAGCAGGAACTCCCCGATCCCCTCGCTCCAGCTCATGCCCTCGCCGACCGCCGCGGCAAGGACCACCTTGAAGGCGGTGATCGCGGTGGCGTCGTTCACCAGGGACTCGCCCTGCAGGATCGTGGTGACCCGGGCGGGCAGGCCCACCCGCCGGGCGATCGCGGCGGCGGTGACGGCGTCCGGCGGGGCGATCACGGCGCCGAGCACCAGCGCCGCGGTGAGCGGCAGGCCCGGCACGAGGAGATAGGCCAGCCACCCCACCGCGAACGTCGCGAAGAGCACGTACCCCACGGAGAGCAGGGCGACGGGACGCAGGTTGGCCCGCAGGTCCAGGTACGAGCTGTCGACCGCCGCCGTGTACAGCAGCGGCGGCAACAGCAGGGGCAGCACGATGTGCGCGTCAAGCGTGTAGTCCGGCACTCCCGGCAGGTACGAGGCCAGCAGCCCCGCGGCGACCAGCAGCAGCGGGGCGGGCACCGGTGTCCGGCGGGCTGCCCCCGCGACCGCCGCGCTTGCCGCGACGAGCGCCACCAGCGGCAATGCGTCCATCTCACAGTCCTCACATCCGACGTAACGTGGCCATCATGAGTGAGTGCCTGCATGTATCCGAACTGCCGCGCCCCGAGCCCGTCGCGCTCGACGACACCTGCCCGGAGTGCGTGGTGGCCGGCACCCATCCCGTGCAACTGCGGCTCTGTCTGGTCTGCGGGCACGTCGGGTGCTGCGATTCCTCGCCCCTGAAGCACGCCACGGCCCACTTCGAGGCCACCGGACATCCGGTGATGCGCAGCTTCGAATGCGCCGAGAGCTGGCGCTGGTGCTTCGTGGACGGTTCGATCGTCTGACGTCTGGGTACGTCAAACCGGCGCCGGTTCTTCGCAATTGACCGCCGCAGACCTCTAGCCACTGTGTGTACTCATATGCCTACCATGAGTAATCATGAGGTTACGGTCTCGGCGACACGGCATCATGGGTCGCGACATCGTCGCCGAACCCTAGGACCGACGACGGACCGCACGGCCCCGGGCACCCGTCCCGGAGCCTCGAACGAGTTTGTGCCACCTTGGAGGTGAGGGTGTCCCAGATCGCAGGCGAGCCCGGGAACCAGGACTTCGTAGAGGTCCGGCTGCCCGCTGCGGGTGCCTACCTGTCGGTGTTGCGTACGGCCACGGCCGGTCTCGCAGCGCGCTTGGACTTCACTCTCGACGAGATCGAGGATCTTCGCATCGCGGTCGACGAGGCCTGCGCGATCCTGCTTCAGCAGGCCGTGCCGGGCTCCGTCCTCAGCTGCGTGTTCCGACTCGTCGGCGATTCCCTCGAGGTGACCGTCTCGGCCCCCACGACGGACGGCCGCGCCCCCGAGCGCGACACCTTCGCCTGGACGGTGCTCTCCGCGCTGGCCGGCAAGGTCGACTCCACGGTCGCCGACGACCGTACGGTCAGCATCAGCCTCTACAAACAGCGCGGCGCGGGACCCGGGCCGGCGTGAGCGACGGGAACGGGGACGGTCCTGTGCGTGACGAGACGATCCGGTCGGGGGCGGTGCGCCCGGCGGCCCTGCCGGAGCAGCAGGCCAGGCCGCACCCGGAGGGCGGGGCGGTCGGCGCGGACGAGGCGCAGGGCCGTCCGGCCCCGCCTGAGCAGCCACAGGCGGAGCGGGCGGGCCGGATGAGCGAGCACGGGCACCACGATCCACACGACCGCAGTGGCGCGCGGGCACTCTTCGTCGAGCTCCGCGCGCTGCCCGAGGGTTCGGTGGAGAAGGCCGAGCTCCGCAACCGGCTGGTGCGGATGCACCTGCCGCTGGTGGAGCACCTGGCCCGCAGGTTCCGCAACCGCGGCGAGCCGCTGGACGACCTGACACAGGTCGCCACGATCGGTCTGATCAAGTCGGTGGACCGGTTCGACCCGGACCGCGGCGTCGAGTTCTCGACGTACGCGACCCCCACGGTCGTCGGCGAGATCAAGCGGCACTTCCGGGACAAGGGCTGGGCGGTGCGCGTCCCGCGGCGCCTCCAGGAGCTTCGGCTGTCGCTGACGACGGCCACCGCGGAGCTCTCCCAGCAGCACGGCCGTTCGCCCACCGTGCACGAACTGGCGGAGCGCCTGGGCATCTCCGAGGAGGAGGTCCTGGAGGGGCTGGAATCGGCCAATGCCTACAGCACGCTCTCGCTCGACGTCCCGGACACGGACGACGAGTCGCCGGCGGTCGCGGACACCCTCGGCTCCGAGGACGAGGCGCTGGAGGGCGTCGAGTACCGCGAGTCGCTCAAGCCGCTGCTCGAGGACCTCCCGCCGCGCGAGAAACGGATCCTGCTGCTGCGCTTCTTCGGCAACATGACCCAGTCGCAGATCGCGCAGGAGGTCGGCATCTCCCAGATGCACGTCTCCCGCCTGCTGGCCCGCACGCTCGCGCAGCTGCGCGAGCGGCTGCTCGTCGAGGAGTAGCGGGCAGGACGCGGGGGCCGTGCGGGATCAGGCGTCGGGGGTCGTCCGCGGCCCCCGGATGCCCAGCGCCTTCGTGGTCGCCGGGTCGAGCACCAGCACGAGGCCCGTCACGGCGACCGCCGCGAGGACGGTGCCCAGGGGGATGAGCGCGCCCTGGGCCCGCAGCAGCGTCCAGGCCACCGGCAGCGCCATGAGCTGGGTGATGAGCGCGGGGCCGCGGCTCCAGCTCTTCCGCAGCAGCAGCCCACGGGCGGCGAGGAGCGGGATCAGGCCGAGCGCCACCAGCGTGAGCCCGCCCATCTCGGCCTGCTGCATGCTGTCGGGCCGGCCGAAGAGCCCCACGGCCAGCATGTAGACGCCGCCGATGGCGAGCGCCGCTCCCTCGAGCGCGTTGAGTGCGGCCAGGGCGGCGATCCGGCCCGGCTTCTCCGGCCCGGCCGAGGGCGAGGGGGCGGGCGTGTTCTGCTGAGTGCTCACGTCTCTCAGATTCGCACCCCGGACCGTCGGAAGAGAAGCCGGGGCCGCACGACAGGACGGGCGGTCACCCTGCGTGACCACCCGTGGACCCGGTGGATCGGGACTTCGGGGCGGTACCGCGCGGTAGGTACCCTGGCGTGCATGCGCGCACTTCTCGTGGTCAATCCAGCTGCCACCACTACCAGTGCGCGCACCCGCGACGTACTGATCCACGCCCTCGCGAGCGAGATGAAGATCGAGGCCGTGACAACGGAGTACCGGGGGCACGCCCGGGACCTCGGGCGCCGGGCCGCCGACTCCGACGACATCGACCTGGTGGTCGCCCTCGGGGGCGACGGCACGGTGAACGAGGTGGTCAACGGCCTGCTGCACAAGGGCCCGGACCCCGAGGGCCTGCCCAGCCTGGCAGTCGTCCCCGGCGGTTCCACGAACGTCTTCGCGCGGGCCCTGGGCATCCCCAACGACGCGGTCGAGGCGACGGGCGCCATCCTGGACGCCCTCGCCGACCGCAGCGAGCGCACGGTGGGCCTGGGCCTCGCGGCCGGCACCCCGGGCACGGCGGACGAAGCGGTGCCCGGACGGTGGTTCACCTTCTGCGCGGGGCTCGGATTCGATGCCGGGGTCATCGGTCGGGTCGAACAGAAGCGTGAGCGGGGCAAGCGGTCGACCCATGCGCTGTACGTGCGCCAGGTGCTCCGGCAGTTCATGGACGACCCGCACCGGCGCAACGGGATGATCACCCTCGACGTCCCCGGCCAGGACCCGGTCACCGACCTCGCGCTGTCGATAATCTGCAACACCGCACCCTGGACCTACCTGGGGAACCGCCCGATATACGCCTCCCCGAAGGCCTCCTTCGACACCGCCCTGGACGTCCTCGGCCTCAAGCGCCTCTCCACCCCCGCCGTGACCCGGTACGCCACCCAGCTGCTCACTTCGAGCCCCGAGAAGGGGCCGCACGGCAAGCACGCCGTGTCACTCCACGACCTCACGGACTTCACCTTGCATTCAAAGGCGCCACTGCCCTTCCAGATGGACGGTGACCACCTGGGACTGCGTACGAGCGTGACGTTCACAGGCGTACGCCGTGCACTGCGTGTGATTGTGTGAGTGGAAGGGGCCAAAGTCCTTTAACTCGAACGTTTGGGCTGGCCCCCACCCCTTAGAAGTACGGCTGTGACCTAGTCGACACCGAGGAATCAAAAAAAACTTTCCAGAAGGGGTTGTATCCGCCGCCGAGGTTTGCGAATCTCTACATGGCGATCGGGACGGCCCGCAACATCGGCCTCCACTGAGAGCCAGAACCCCTCCTCACCACAACAGGACCACATCCAGCTCATCTGGGCGTCGGACCTTCGTCTGCGGGGGGATTCGTGAAAGCGTTCACATTCACAAGCACCAGCATGTAATACCAAGGAGAGGTAGCAGCCATGGACTGGCGTCACAACGCCGTTTGTCGTGAGGAAGACCCCGAGCTGTTCTTCCCCATCGGCAACACCGGTCCTGCGCTGCTGCAGATCGAGGAAGCCAAGGCCGTCTGCCGTCGCTGCCCCGTCATGGAGCAGTGCCTGCAGTGGGCGCTCGAGTCCGGCCAGGACTCCGGCGTCTGGGGTGGCCTCAGCGAGGACGAGCGCCGCGCAATGAAGCGCCGCGCCGCTCGCAACCGGGCGCGTAACGCCAGCGCCTGACCGACGCCCCCCGCACACGAGCCTCAGCCCGGCGGCGCGTACAGAGCGTACGCACAGCCCCGCCTTCGAGTCGCAGCGCGCAGTACCCCCGAAGCGCATCGCACCGTGAGCACCACGTAGTGGGCCCGGACCGTCACCACGGTCCGGGCCCACTGCTGTGCGCCGGGAAACGACCGGCCTCCCGCTACTTGTCGTTCTGCACGGGGATGTCCAGCACCACCTGGGTACCGCGCACCGGGGCGGGGACCATACCGAACGTGCCGCCCAGCTCACCCTCGACCAGGGTCCGCACGATCTGCAGGCCCAGGTTGCCGGCCTTCTGGGGGTCGAACCCCTCGGGCAACCCGCGCCCGTCGTCCGTCACCGTGATCAGCAGCCGGCCCTCGGCCGAGGAACCGCCGCGTACCGCGGCCACCTCCACGGCGCCCTGCTCGGCCACGGAGAACGCGTGCTCCAGCGCGTTCTGCAGCACCTCGGTGAGCACCATCGAGAGCGGAGTGGCCACTTCCGCGTCAAGGACCCCGAAGCGTCCCGTCCGGCGGCAGGTGACCTTTCCGGGTGAGATCTCGGCGACCATCGCGATCACCCGGTCGGCGATCTCGTCGAACTCGACGCGCTCGTCCAGATTCTGGGACAGCGTCTCATGGACGATGGCGATCGAACCGACGCGCCGCACGGCCTCGTTGAGCGCCTCACGGCCGCGCTCCGAGTCCATCCGGCGCGCCTGGAGCCGCAACAGGGCAGCCACTGTCTGGAGGTTGTTCTTCACCCGGTGGTGGATCTCCCGGATGGTGGCGTCCTTCGTGATCAGTTCCCGCTCACGGCGCCGCAGTTCCGTGACGTCCCGGAGCAGTACCAGCGAACCGATGCGCACCCCCTTGGGCTTGAGCGGGATCGCACGCAGCTGGATGACCCCGCCGGCGCCCTCGACCTCGAACTCCCGCGGCGCGTAGCCGCTTGCCACCTTGACCAGGGCCTCGTCCACCGGGCCGCGTGACGGCGCGAGTTCGGCGGTGGTCGCGCCGAGGTTGTGCCCGACGAGGTCCGAGGCCAGACCGAGCCGGTGGTAGGCGGAGAGGCCGTTGGGGCTGGCGTACTGCACGACTCCGTCGGCGTCGAGCCTGATCAGCCCGTCCCCGACGCGCGGCGAGGCGTCCATGTCGACCTGCTGACCGGGGAACGGGAAGGTGCCCGCGGCGATCATCTGGGCCAGGTCGGAGGCGGACTGGAGATAGGTGAGCTCCAGCCTCGACGGGGTGCGGACGGTGAGGAGGTTGGTGTTGCGGGCGATGACGCCGAGGATCCGGCCCTCCCTCCGCACAGGGATCGACTCGACCCGGACGGGCACCTCCTCCCGCCACTCCGGGTCCCCCTCACGCACGATGCGCCCCTCGTCCAGGGCGGCGTCCAGCAGCGGCCGGCGGCCGCGCGGCACGAGGTGGCCGACCATGTCGTCCTGGTAGGAGGTGGGGCCGGTGTTCGGCCGCATCTGCGCCACGGACACATAGCGGGTCCCGTCGCGGGTGGGCACCCACAGGACGAGGTCGGCGAAGGACAGGTCGGAGAGCAGCTGCCACTCCGAGACCAGCAGATGGAGCCACTCGAGGTCGGTGTCACTCAGAGCGGTGTGCTGGCGGACGAGGTCGTTCATGGAGGGCACATGTGCGAGCGTACCCGTGGAATCGAAGAGGTTCCGAACCGATCGGGCGGCGGATGCGTGACACTGGTGGAGGGCGGACGCGGTCGCGAGAAACTCCGCCACGACGGATGGACACGGCCTAATGGTCTAGTCCACAATGCACCACGTAGGGGTACGACACCCAGGAAGCGCCCCTGCGCGACAGACCTCCGCTCTCCCCGCACAGGAGAGCGGACCGAGGCACCCGGCGCTCTCTGCCCTGACTGCGCCGGTGCCTCAAGTGGCCGGGGGCACCGCACACCGCCGGCCAGGAAGCTCCGGGCTGCGGTGCCGGACGGGCCGAGGGTCCCGTCCCGGCGCCGCGGCCCGCGGGTGTTTCCGGGCCCGTTCCCCCCTCTCGGACGGGGCCGCACCCCCTCACGAACAGGGCCGTCCCCCCTCACCGGCGGGGCCGCCGCCGACAGGGCGACAACTGGTGACGCAGACATGGACGGTTCACCTCCGGGCCGCTCCGTTCTGCTAGATTGGGGCCCACAATTGGTCTATACCACATGACGCCACTCTCCAGATCGGCAGGCACAGCGTGGAAGTTGTCATCGTCCCGGACGCCACGGCAGGCGGCGAGCTCATCGCGGAGGCCATCGCGGCGCTGCTCGGCCGCAAGCCCGACGCCCTGCTCGGCGTTGCCACCGGCTCGACCCCGCTGCCCATCTACCAGGCCCTGACCGCGAAGGTCCGCTCCGGCGCCGTGGACGCCTCACGCGCCCGGATCTGCCAGCTCGACGAGTACGTCGGGCTGCCCCCGGGCCACCCCGAGTCGTACCGCTCGGTCGTGCTGCGCGAGGTCATCGAGCCGCTCGGTCTGTCCGAGAAGTCCTTCATGGGACCGGACGGCGCGGCCGAGGACGTCCAGGCCGCGTGCGACGCCTACGACAAGGCACTCGCCGAGGCGGGGGGCGTGGACCTCCAGCTGCTCGGCATCGGCACCGACGGGCACATCGGCTTCAACGAGCCCTGCTCCTCGCTCGCCTCGCGCACCCGCATCAAGACGCTGACCGAGCAGACGCGGATCGACAACGCCCGCTTCTTCGACGACGACATCGAGCAGGTGCCCCGCCACGTCATCACCCAGGGCATCGGCACGATCCTGGAGGCACGCCACCCGATCCTGCTCGCCACCGGCGAGGGCAAGGCCGACGCGGTGGCCCGGACGGTCGAGGGCCCGGTCGCCTCGGTCGTACCGGCCTCCGCGCTGCAGCTGCACCCGCACGCCACGGTCGTCGTGGACGAGGCGGCGGCGTCGAAGCTGAAGCTCGCGGACTACTTCCGCGCGACCTTCGCGGCGAAGCCGCGGTGGCAGGGCCTGTAGATCCCGTACATGTGTGAGGGCCGGGTCACCCCTGACGGTGACCCGGCCCTCACGTGTCGGCCCTCCCGGGCTCAGGCACCCGTGCCGGTGATCGCCTCCGCGGCCGCGATCCCGCAGACCCGTGCGGCGCCGTGCGTGGCGACGTGCAGCGCGCCCCGGGGCGGCGCCACGGGCAGGCCCATCTCGACCACGACGGTGTCGGGGCGCGCCTGGAGCAACTCGTCCAGCGCCTCGCTCATCCACCCGTGACGGTGGACGTCACGGACCACGGCGACGATGCGCCGCTCCCCCGCCGCACCCAGCACCTCGGCGGCAGGCGACACACTCCCGCTGCCGTAGGTCCCCGTCTCCGTGCCGGGCAGGATCCGGGACAGCTCGGCCGCGACACCCCACGGGGTCTCGTCGCCGACGGCGATGTTGGCGACCGGGGTGAAGGCCGCGACGTACGCCGGTTCGTCCAGCGGCTCGGCGGTGCCCGTGACCGTCACGGCCCGGCGGGCGGCGACCAGTCCGATGCCGGCTCCGGCGCCGGGCGCGGTCCCCTCCTGCTCCTCCGCGCCCGGCTCCGGGGCAGCCCCCCTGACCCCCTGCGTCCAGGACGCGAGGGCCCGTACACGTGCGGCCGCGTCGGCGAGCCGCTCCTCGGGCAGTTGGCCGCTGCGCACCGCTGCCACCAGGGCGTCGCGCAGCCGCAGCACCGTGTCCTCGTCGGCCAGCCCGCCGCCGACACAGATGGCGTCGGCGCCCGCGGCGATGGCGAGGACGGATCCGCGCTCGATGCCGTAGGTGCCGGCGATGGCGTCCATCTCCATGCCGTCGGTGACGATCAGCCCCTCGTAGCCCAGTTCCTGGCGGAGCAGACCGGTGAGGATCTGCGGGCTCAGGGTCGCCGGCCGGGTCGGGTCCAGTGCGGGAAGCAGGATATGGGCGCTCATCACCGCTTTGGAACCCGCTGCGACGGCGGCCCGGAAGGGCACCAGCTCACGGGCGTGCAACGTGTCCAGGTCCACGTCGATGCGCGGCAGCGCGTGGTGCGAGTCGACCGCCGTGTCGCCGTGCCCCGGGAAGTGCTTGGTGCACGCGGCGACACCGGCGGCCTGGAGACCCTCGACGTAGGCGGCGGTGTGCCGTGCGACGAGCCCGGTGCCGGCGCCGAAGGAGCGTACGCCGATGACCGGGTTCCCCGGGTTGGAGTTGACGTCGGCGGACGGCGCCCAGTTGAGGTTGACCCCGCACTCGGCGAGCCGGCGGCCGAGTTCGCGGGCGACGGCCCGGGTGAGGTCCACGTCGTCCACGGCGCCGAGGGCGAGGTTGCCGGGGAAGGAGGAGCCGTTGCGGACCTCCAGCCGGGTGACGTCGCCGCCCTCCTCGTCGATCGCGACGAGCACGTCGTCCCGCTCGGCCCGCAGCCGGGCCGTGAGCGCGGCGAGTTGCTCGGGCGAGTGGATGTTCCGCCCGAACAGCCCGACGGAGGCCAGGCCTTCGCCGACCCTGCGCAGGAGCCAGTCCGGGGCGGTCGTGCCGGTGAAGCCCGGCTGGAGGACGGCGAGCGCGTCGCGGGTGACGGTGTCCGTGGTGGATACGAGGGTGGTCATGGGGCTTATCCCTTCACGGCGCCGGAGGTGAGCCCCGTAGCCATCTTCCCCTGAATGATCATGAAGAAGATGACGACCGGGATGGAGATGAGCGTGGAGGCCGCCATCAGTGCGCCGTAGTCCGTACCGCGTTCCGTCGTGAACGTCATCAGCCACACGTTGAGCGTGTACTTGGAGTTGTCGTTGATCAGGATGTAGGCGAAGAGGTACTCGTTCCAGGCGTTGACCAGCGCGAAGATGGACGCGGCGGCGAGCCCCGGCGCCAGCAGCGGGAAGATGACCCGGCGGAAGGCCCCCATGCGGGTGCAGCCGTCCACCATCGCGGACTCCTCGAGCTCCACGGGGATGTTGATCACGAATCCGCGGATCATGATGGTCGCGAAGGGCAGCGTCGAGACCAGGTAGACGACGATGAGTCCCCAGTACTCGTCGATGCCTCCCAGCGCGTTGAGCTGGAGGTAGATCGGGATCAGCATCGCGGTCGGCGGCAGCATCTGGACCAGGATCATGATCATCATCAGCGCCTTCCGCCCGAAGAAGCGGAAGCGTCCGATGGCGAGTGCCGCGAGCGTCGCGATGATCATCCCGCCGACGACGGCGGTCACCGAGACGATGAGGCTCGACTGGATCGCGGTGGCGAAGTTGTCCTGCTTCACCGCGCGCGCGAAGTTGTCGAAGGTGAGGGAGGACGGCCACAGCGTCTGGTCGTAGGACCGGATCTCGTGGTTGGGGCGCAGCGAACTGACGATCAGCCAGTAGACCGGGAAGGCCATCAGCGCGGCCGTGACCAGCGCCAGGATGTTGTAGCCGAGGCGGTTCCTCCTGCGGTCGGGCCGCAGGACCTGGGCCGGCGCGTTCGTGGGCGTGGAGGCGCTCATTCGACCTCTCCCGTCTTGATCAGCTGGCGCAGGTAGTACACGGCGACGCCGGAGAGCATCAGGACGGTGATCAGTGCGATCGCGCTGCCCTGGCTGAAGGAGGTGGACTCGAACGCCTTGGAGAAGGAGTAGAGGCCGAGGGTCTCGTACTCGGGTTCGGGCTTGTTGCCGCGCAGCAGCCAGATCTGGCCGAACACGTTGAAGTCCCAGATGACCGAGAGGGTGGCGACCATCGTGAAGACCGGCTTGATGACGGGCCAGGTGACGAAGCGGTAGACGCCGAACGCGGTGGCTCCGTCGAGGGAGGCCGCCTCCTCCAGCTCCTTGGGGACCTGGGTGAGGGCCGCGTACATCGTGATCACGACGAACGGGATGGCGCCCCAGACGACCAGGAGCGTGATGATGCCGAAGCCCTGCCAGGGGTCGAGGAACCAGTTGTGGCCGAGCCACCGGTCCTCGTCGCCGGTGATGTCGGCGAGCAGGGTGTTGATCAGGCCGTAGTCGGAGTCCGAGAGCCAGCGGAAGACCGAGGCGGCGACCATGAGCGGCATGGACCAGGCTGCGATCAGTGCCACCGTGAGGACGAGCCGCACCCAGGTGGAGACCTTCAGCATCATCAGGGCGATCAGCAGGCCGATGCCCATGGTCAGCACGACACAGATGGTCATGAAGACGACGGTTCTGCCGACTACCGCCCAGAACTCCGGGTCACCGAGGATGTTGGTGAACTGCTCGAAGCCGACCCACGGGGTCTCGCCGTTGCCCCAGAGGGCCGCCCGCCCCAGGTCCTGGAAGGACATGATCACGGTCTTGATCAGCGGGTAGACATAGACGGCGGCGATCGCCAGGATCGCCGGCAGGATCAGGAAATAGGGGAGGAGCTCCCCCTTCTTCCGCCGCTTCTTCGGGCGGGGCCCGTCAGCTTCCTGTCCGGAGGGTGAGATCCCGGTCTTCTCCGGGACACGCGGTACGGGTACCGGTGGACCGGCGGCCTTGGTGTCGGCAGCAGTCACGTGACTGACCTTCCATCGGGATTCCGGGGATCTGCACCCGGGAATCACGGCGTTTCTACCTGAGAAAAGGAGGGCGGGGGCCCGGTGTTCGCCGGACCCCCGCCTGGAGAGCCGAAGGCCCGGGGACTACTTGTTGATGAGCTCGTTGACCTTGTCGTCGGCCTTCTTGGCGGCATCGGCCACCGAGGTGCCCTTGAGGATCTCCAGGAGCATGTTCTCCAGGACCTCCTCCTTCTCGATGGAGGTCCAGCCCGGCGCGATCGGCGTGAACCAGGCGTCCGGCACCGCGTTGGCGACGGCGGCCGTCTCCGGCTTGGACTTCAGCGGCTCGAGCTGCTTCTCGTTGTTCGGGAGGATGTTCTTGGAGGTGAGCACCTCCTGCGACTTCTCGCTGGTGAAGAGGGAGACCCACTCCTCACCCAGGTCGGTGACCTTGGACTTGGCGGTCACCGCGAGGTCGGAACCACCGATGAAGGACGGGAGGGCCTTGCCGTTCGGGCCGGGCATGCCGGCCGTGCCGATCTTGCCCTCGAGCTTCGGGTTGCCGTTGTTGGCGCCGTCGACGACGAAGCCGGCCTCCCAGCCGTTGCCGTAGATCAGGGCCGCCTTCTCGTTGGCCATGACGTTGGCGTGGTCCTGCTCGTCCTTCGTCTGGTCGGCCTTGTTGTACTTCTTGACCAGGTTGACGAAGTGCTCGATGCCCTTCTGGGACTCGGGGGAGGAGAGGTTGCCCTTCCACTCCTTCGCGCCCTCGTCGTACTCGGCGATGGAGCCGCCGTAGCCCGCGACGTAGGACATGGCCGCGTACCAGTAACGGCCCGGCAGGTAGAGGGACGAGAAGCGCTTGTCCTTCTTGGTGTACTCGGCCGAGACCTTGTCGAGTGCGGCGAGCATCTCGTCCTCGGTCTGCGGGAGGGCGTCGCTGCCGGTGCCCTTCTTGAGCATGTCCTTGTTGTAGACCGCGACACGGGCGCCCGCGTAGTAGGGCACGCAGAACTGCTTGCCCTCGAAGGTGCAGGTGTCCTTCAGACCCTTGATCCAGGTGTCCGAGTTGTCGTACTTCTTGGGGTCGATCTCGGCCAGCGCGCCGTTGAGGATGTACTGCATGGTCTCGGTGTTGCCGAGCTCGACGACGTCCGGGAACTTGTCGCCGCCGAGGGACGTGTCGAGCTTCTTGGCCTTGTCCGCCCACTGCTGGTACTGGACGTTGACCTTGACCTTCGGGTACTTCTTGTTGAACTGCGCGTTGACGTCCTTGACCAGTTCCGGCCAGGTGCTCTGCGCGTCGACCATCAGCCAGACCGTCAGGCTCTCGGTACGGTCCTTCGGGTCCTTCGAGGCGTTGTCATTACTGTCCCCACCACACGCCGCGATTCCGGTCATCATCGCTGCGACGCCTACTGCCGCAATGAGCTTGCGCTTCATGCCACACCCTCCTCAGGGATACCAGCAACCCCCCGCCCACCGCGAAGACGTACGCCTGGCGCTACCTGTGGGGCTGGGACCTGGTCTTTAATGGTTTAGACCAGTACCGGGAGCTTGGCCTAGACCTTTAGGGGTGTCAAGGGTGTATAAGAAGTGCACTCGCGTCCGTTATCGGACCGACACCTGAGGGAGGGCGACGACCCGTGACGAGGCCGTGCCACCATGTGAGCCGCGACAGACGGAGGAGCCGGTGACGGCAGCAACGCAGCAGTCGGGAAGGCGGGCCATGGGTGCCGACGGGGGCAGCAGTACGAGCGAGACCGGCGCGGGTGCGCGTACGGCGCGCGTCCCGAAGTACTACCGGCTCAAGCGCCATCTCCTCGAAATGACGGACACCATGCCGCCCGGCACCCCGGTACCCCCCGAGCGGACCCTGGCCGCGGAGTTCGACACCTCGCGCACCACGGTGCGTCAGGCACTCCAGGAGCTGGTGGTCGAGGGCCGACTGGAACGCATCCAGGGCAAGGGCACCTTCGTCGCCAAGCCGAAGGTCTCCCAGGCACTGCAACTCACCTCGTACACCGAGGACATGCGCGCCCAGGGCCTGGAACCGACGTCCCAACTGCTGGACATCGGCTACGTCACCGCGGACGACACGCTCGCCGGACTGCTGGACATCACAGCGGGCGGACGGGTGCTGCGGATCGAGCGGCTCAGGCTCGCCAGCGGTGAACCGATGGCCATCGAGACCACGCACCTCTCGGCCAAGCGCTTCCCCGCGCTGCGCCGTTCACTGGTGAAGTACACCTCGCTCTACACCGCGCTGGCAGAGGTGTACGACGTCCGGCTCGCCGAGGCCGAGGAGACCATCGAGACCTCCCTCGCCACCCCGCGCGAGGCCGGGCTGCTCGGCACGGACGTCGGCCTGCCGATGCTCATGCTGTCGCGTCACTCGATCGACGGCGACGGCGAACCGGTGGAGTGGGTGCGCTCGGTGTACCGGGGCGACAGGTACAAGTTCGTGGCCCGCCTGAAGCGTCCCACGGACTGATACGGCCCCGTTCCCCGCTGACGGTCGATCCCCCCGCACGCGCGGGGGGATTCACTCATTCCGGGCGACACCGGACCGTTGCAGGACCGCAATGCGGACGGGGGGTGACGGTGGCCGGACCTCTCGCCTAGATTTCCTGCGCATTACACAGGTGATCAGCGAGGGGACGGAGTCGCCGCATGTCAGAAGAAACCGGTGCGAACCCACCGACAGCACCGACAGTGACACCCACGAGGGTGGTGATCGCGCTCTGTCTGATCGCCCCGTTCGTGGCGATGCTCTGGGTCGATTCGTACGCGAAGGTCGAACCGACCTTCATCGGCATCCCGTTCTTCTACTGGTACCAGATGCTGTGGGTGCTCCTCTCGACCTCCCTCACCATGATCGCCTACAAGCTGTGGCAGCGTGACCAGCGCGCCCGCAAGGGGGGTGCTTCCGCATGAAGGACGGCGTGAACGGCGTGGCGCTCGCCGTGTTCATCTTCTTCTTCCTGGCCGTGACGGTCATCGGATTCATGGCCGCGCGCTGGCGCAAGGCCGAGAACGAGGCCAGCCTCGACGAATGGGGGCTGGGCGGACGGTCGTTCGGCACCTGGGTCACCTGGTTCCTGCTGGGCGGCGACCTCTACACGGCGTACACCTTCGTCGCGGTACCCGCGGCGATCTACGCGGCGGGCGCGGCCGGCTTCTTCGCCGTGCCGTACACGATCCTCGTGTACCCGCTGATCTTCACCTTCCTGCCGCGCCTGTGGTCGGTCTCGCACAAGCACGGCTACGTCACCACCTCGGACTTCGTCCGCGGCCGCTTCGGCTCCAAGGGGCTCTCGCTGGCGGTCGCCCTCACCGGCATCCTCGCCACGATGCCGTACATCGCGCTCCAGCTGGTCGGCATCCAGGCCGTGCTGGACGTCATGGGCGTCGGAGGCGGCGAGAACACGCACTGGTTCATCAAGGACCTGCCGCTGCTGATCGCGTTCGCCGTACTCGCCGCGTACACCTACTCCTCGGGACTGCGCGCCCCCGCACTCATCGCGTTCGTCAAGGACGGGCTGATCTACCTGGTCATCGCCGTGGCGATCATCTACATCCCGATCAAGCTCGGCGGGTTCGACGAGATCTTCTCCAGGGCGAACGAGGCGTTCTCGGCGAAGAACGAGGCCGCGGGCAAGCCCGTGGCGGGCCTCGTCCCGGGCGACATGGGCCAGTGGGGCTACGCCACCCTGGCACTGGGTTCGGCGCTCGCGCTCTTCATGTATCCCCACTCGATCACGGCGACGCTCTCCAGCCGCAGCCGTGAGGTGATCCGCCGCAACACCACGATCCTGCCGCTGTACTCGCTGATGCTGGGCCTGCTGGCCCTCCTCGGGTTCATGGCGATCGCCGCCGGGATCAAGGTCGACAACGGGCAGCTCGCGATCCCCCAGCTGTTCGAGAACATGTTCCCCGACTGGTTCGCGGGTGTGGCCTTCGCCGCGATCGGGATCGGCGCCCTGGTGCCGGCCGCGATCATGTCGATCGCCGCGGCGAACCTCTTCACCCGCAACATCTACAAGGACTTCATCAAGCCCGACGCGACCCCGGCCCAGGAGACCAAGGTCTCCAAGCTGGTCTCGCTGCTGGTCAAGGTCGGCGCGCTCGCCTTCGTCCTCACCATGGACAAGACGGTCGCGATCAACTTCCAGCTGCTGGGCGGCATCTGGATCCTCCAGACGATGCCGGCCCTGGTGGGCGGCCTGTTCACCCGCTGGTTCCACCGCTGGGCCCTGATCGCGGGCTGGGCGGTCGGCATGATCTACGGCACGGTGGCCGCCTACGGCGTCGCCAGCCCGACCCAGAAGCACTTCGGCGGGTCCTCGAAGGAGATCCCGGGCATCGGCGAGATCGGCTACATCGGCCTCACCGCGATCGTGCTGAACATCATCGTGGTGGTCGTGCTGACCTTCGTCCTCAACGCCGTGAAGGCACCGGCCGGCGTGGACGAGACCTCGCCGTCCGACTACACGGCGGACGTCGGCGACCCCGGCGTCAAGGCCGAGCTCCCGCCGGCCACGGTGGGCGCGCCGGGCGACGACGAACCGCTGGAACGGGTGTAGGACGTGACGTCCGTCCCGGCAGGGTTCGCCCCCTGCCGGGACGGACGCGTACGGGGCGGGGTGCTCGGCGACGGCTGCCGGGCCGCCCCGTACGCGCCGCGTGCCCGCCCCCGAAAGGGTGTGCGCCGGGCCTGCCGCCCGGGGGAGACTGGCACCCATGGATGTCTCGATCAGACCTGTACGCGCCGAGGAGCACGAGGCCCTGGGCGAGATGACCGCCCAGGCGTATCTCGGCGACGGGCTGCTGGACTTCGGCGCCGACGACCCCTATCTGGAACAGCTTCGCGCCGTCGGGCGACGCGCCGCCGAGGCCCTGGTGCTGGCCGCGGTGGACGCCGACGGCGAGCTGCTGGGCGGTGTCACCTACGTCCCGCCCGGCAGCCCGTGGGCCGACATAGCCGGCCGGGACGAAGCCGAGTTCCGGATGCTGGCGGTCTCCGCCCGGGCGCGCGGGCGCGGTGCGGGCGAGGCGCTCGTACGGGCCTGCGTCGACCGGGCCCGTGCCACCGCGGGGCTCTCCGGGATCGTCCTGTCGACCCAGTCGTCCATGGAGGCCGCGCACCGGATCTACCGCCGCCTCGGCTTCGTACGGACCCCGGAGCGCGACTGGAGCCCTCTCCCGGGCTTCACCCTCCTGACGTTCCGCTTGGCCTTCTGACTCTCCGCGACACTACATGTGGGGGCCGCCGCAATCGGCGGCCCCCACATGTATGCTCGACCTCGCTGTCGCCGCAGGGGAATCCGGTGCGAATCCGGAACTGTCCCGCAACGGTGTGATCGGTGTGCATTCGCGCACCGCGGAGTCCGAAGACCTGTCGACAGTGCGTCCGGCTCGACCGAACCGGACGCAGAGACGTCCGGGCCCCGCGGAGGGCCGGTGGACGCCGCGCGCACCGTGCTGCCCTCCCCCGGGTTCCCTGTGTTCCGGCTGCCCCGCTCCCGCAGGCCTGAGCCGAGCGAGGGATAGCCCCAGTGACCATCGCGCCAGCCGACCCGGTTTCAGCCGCGGAATCCGAAGGCCGTACGACCGACGCGCCCGGGACCGCCCTGCTGCGGACCCTGACCGGCCTCACCGCCGATCTCCCCGACACCGACCCCGGACGGGTCGCCGCCGCCGCGCTGCGCGGCCGCAGCGCCCGGTCGGACGAGGCGGAGCTGCGCTCGCTGGCCGTCGAGGCCTCCGCCGGCCTGATCTCGGAGGACCCGGCCTACTCGCGGCTCGCCGCCCGGCTCCTCACCCGGGCCGTGGCGGACGAGGCCGCCGGCCAGGGTGCTGTCTCCTTCTCGGCCTCGGTCGCCGTCGGGCATCGCGAGGGGCTGATCGCGGACCGTACGGCCGAGTTCGTCACGCTGCACGCCGCCGCTCTCGACGCCCTGGTCGACCGGGCGCTCGCCGACGGCGCCGACGACCGCTTCGGCTACTTCGGGCTGCGGACACTGCACAGCCGGTACCTGCTGCGGCACCCGCTCACCCGCCAGGTCATCGAGACCCCGCAGCACTTCATGCTGCGCGTCGCCGCCGGGCTCGCGGAGGACACCTCCGAGCGGGCACTGGAGGAAGTGGCCGCCCTGTACGGCCTGATGAACCGGCTCGACTACCTGCCCTCCTCCCCCACCCTGTTCAACTCCGGCACCCGCCACCCGCAGATGTCGTCCTGCTACCTGCTGGACTCGCCGCTGGACGAGCTCGACTCGATCTACGACCGCTACCACCAGGTGGCGAGGCTCTCCAAGCACGCCGGCGGCATCGGGCTCTCCTACTCCCGCGTCCGCGCCCGGGGTTCACTCATCCGGGGGACCAACGGGCACTCCAACGGCATCGTGCCGTTCCTGAAGACGCTCGACGCCTCGGTCGCGGCGGTCAACCAGGGAGGCCGGCGCAAGGGTGCCGCCGCCGTCTACCTGGAGACCTGGCACGCGGACATCGAGGAGTTCCTGGAGCTGCGCGACAACACCGGCGAGGACCAGCGGCGTACGCACAACCTCAACCTGGCGCACTGGATCCCGGACGAGTTCATGCGCCGCGTCGACGCGGACACGGAGTGGTCCCTGTTCTCCCCGGCCGACGTACCCGGGCTGGTGGACCTGTGGGGCGACGAGTTCGACACGGCCTACCGCGCGGCCGAGGCGAAGGGGCTGGCCCGCAAGACGATGCCGGCCCGTGAGCTGTACGGGCGCATGATGCGCACGCTCGCGCAGACCGGCCAGGGCTGGATGACGTTCAAGGACGCCTCCAACCGGACGGCGAACCAGACCGCCGAGCCGGGCCGGGTCGTCCACTCCTCGAACCTCTGCACCGAGATCCTCGAGGTCACGGACGACGGCGAGACGGCCGTCTGCAACCTCGGGTCGGTCAACCTCGGCGCGTTCGTCGCGGACGGCACCATCGACTGGGAGCGGCTGGACGCCACCGTCCGCACCGCGGTGACCTTCCTCGACCGTGTCGTGGACATCAACTTCTACCCGACCGAGCAGGCCGGCCGGTCCAACGCCCGCTGGCGTCCGGTGGGCCTGGGCGCGATGGGCCTCCAGGACGTCTTCTTCCAGCTGCGGCTGCCCTTCGACTCCCCCGAGGCCCGCGCGCTGTCCACGAGGATCTCCGAGCGGATCATGCTCGCCGCCTACGAGGCCTCCTGCGACCTCGCGGAGAGGTCCGGCCCGCTGCCGGCGTGGTCCGAGACCCGCGCCGCGCGCGGTGTGCTGCACCCCGACCACTACGACACCGAGCTGAACTGGCCGGAGCGCTGGGACGCGCTGCGCGCCAGGGTCGCGAGGACCGGGATGCGCAACTCGCTGCTGCTCGCCATCGCGCCGACCGCGACGATCGCCTCCATCGCCGGGGTGTACGAGTGCATCGAGCCGCAGGTCTCCAACCTGTTCAAGCGCGAGACGCTCAGCGGTGAGTTCCTCCAGGTCAACGCCTATCTGGTGGACGAGCTCAAGAAGCTCGGCGTCTGGGACGCCCGGACCCGCGAGGCGTTGCGCGAGGCGAGCGGCTCCGTGCAGGGCTTCGCCTGGATCCCCGAGGACGTGCGGGCGCTGTACCGCACGGCGTGGGAGATCCCGCAGCGCGGCCTGATCGACATGGCGGCGGCCCGTACGCCGTTCCTCGACCAGAGCCAGTCGCTGAACCTGTTCCTGGAGACGCCGACGATCGGCAAGCTCTCCTCGATGTACGCGTACGCCTGGAAGCAGGGGCTGAAGACGACGTACTACCTGCGCTCGCGCCCGGCGACCCGGATCGCCCGCGCCGCGTCCGGGACGGCTGCCGCCGCCGCCCCCGTTCCCGTACAGCAGGCGTCGTCGCCCGACGCGGACGCGATCGCCTGCTCCCTCGAAAACCCCGAGTCCTGCGAGGCCTGCCAGTAATGAGCACATCCGAGAACAAGAACCTGCTCGACCCGGGCTTCGAACTGACCCTGCGTCCCATGCGCTACCCGGACTTCTACGAGCGCTACCGGGACGCGATCAAGAACACGTGGACCGTCGAGGAGGTCGACCTCCACTCGGACGTCGCCGACCTCGCGAAGCTCTCCCCCGGCGAACAGCACATGATCGGCCGGCTGGTCGCGTTCTTCGCGACGGGCGACTCGATCGTCTCGAACAACCTCGTGCTGACGCTGTACAAGCACATCAACTCCCCCGAGGCGCGGCTGTACCTGTCGCGCCAGCTCTTCGAGGAGGCCGTGCACGTCCAGTTCTATCTGACGCTGCTCGACACCTACCTGCCCGACCCGGAGGACCGTGCGGCGGCCTTCGACGCGGTCGAGGAGATCCCCTCGATCCGTGAGAAGGCGCAGTTCTGCTTCCGGTGGATGGACTCGGTCGAGAAGATCGAGCGGCTGGAGACGAAGGCCGACCGCCGGCGCTTCCTGCTGAACCTGATCTGCTTCGCCGCCTGCATCGAGGGGCTGTTCTTCTACGGCGCGTTCGCGTACGTCTACTGGTTCCGCTCGCGCGGGCTGCTGCACGGTCTCGCCACGGGCACCAACTGGGTGTTCCGTGACGAGACGATGCACATGAACTTCGCCTTCGAGGTCGTGGACACCGTCCGCAAGGAGGAGCCGGACCTCTTCGACGACGAGCTCCAGCAGCAGGTCACCGACATGCTGAAGGAAGCGGTCGAGGCGGAGCTGCAGTTCGGCCGTGATCTGTGCGGCGACGGTCTGCCCGGCATGAACACCGAGTCGATGCGCCAGTACCTGGAGTGTGTGGCCGACCAGCGGCTGACCCGGCTCGGCTTCCCCGCGCTCTACGGTTCCGAGAACCCGTTCTCGTTCATGGAGCTCCAGGGGGTGCAGGAGCTGACGAACTTCTTCGAGCGCCGCCCCTCCGCCTACCAGGTGGCCGTGGAGGGGTCCGTCGGCTTCGACGACGACTTCTAGGTCCTGGCCCAGGACCCGACGTACGGGCGCCGTGCGGCCGTGACCGGCTGTGCGGCGCCCGCCGTTCCGGAGGGTGTCTCCCCTCTGCGCCGTTGCGCGTCCCGCAGTTCGCGGTCGATCCTGCGTTCCCGTGCGAGGCCGGCGAGCGCAGGCAGCAGGACGAGGGCGAAAAGTGCGGCTATGGCCAGGTAGCTCAGGAATGTGTTCATGGCTCTACTGTCGTCCGCGCGCCGGGATTTCATCAGTGGCAGGACTGCCACTCACCATCGAATTGCTGCCACACTGGCGTCATGCTGAAGAATGTGGCCGTCCTGCTTCTCGACGAGATACATCCCTTCGAACTCGGCGTCGTGTGCGAGGTGTTCGGCCTCGACCGGTCCGAGGACGGGCTGCCGGTGTACGACTTCGCGGTCGTGTCCGCCGAGGGGCCGGTCCTGCGGACCCACGCCGGCTTCACCATCACCACCCCCCACGGACTGGAGCGGCTGGAGGAGGCCGACCTCATCGCCGTACCCGCGGGGAGTCACTTCATCGACCGGGAGTACCCCGAGGAGGTCCTCGACGCCCTGCGCCGGGCCGTGGAGCGCGGCGCCCGGGTGCTGAGCGTCTGCTCCGGCGCCTTCGTCCTGGGTGCCGCCGGACTGCTGGACGGCCGCCGCTGCACCACTCACTGGCGGCACTCCGACGAGCTGGCCCGCCGTTTCCCTCAGGCCCGGGTCGAACCGGACGTGCTCTACGTGGACGAGGGCTCGATCATCACGTCGGCGGGTACGGCCGCCGGCATCGACGCGGCCCTGCACCTGGTCCGTCAGGCGCACGGCCCCGCCGTGGCCAACGCCCTCGCACGCCGCATGGTGGTCCCCCCGCACCGGGACGGCGGGCAGGCGCAGTACATCAAGCGGCCGCTGCCCCGCACCCGGTGCGACACGGTCGGTGAGACGCTCGCCTGGATGGAGCGCAACCTCGACGAGGAGATGACCGTCGAGCAGCTGGCCGCCCAGACCCACATGTCGCCCAGGACCTTCGCCCGACGATTCCAGCAGGAGACCGGCACCACCCCGTACCGCTGGCTGCTCCAGCAGCGGGTACTGCTGGCGCAGCACCTGCTGGAGACCTCGGACGAGACGATGGACACGATCGCCGGACGGACCGGCTTCGGGAACGCGGCGGCGCTGCGTCATCAGTTCGTGCGTTCGCTCGGGACGACTCCGAACGCGTACCGCCGCACCTTCCGGGGGCCGTCCGCCCTGACCGAGGCGGCCTGACCCGACGGCCCCCGGAGCGCCGTCAGATGCCGCAGCCGGAGGCGGACCAGAAGTGGTTCGGCCCCTGGTTCACGTGGATGTGGTCGCTGTGGCCGGCGTAGCCCGGGCCGAGGATCCCGTTGAAGCCGTGGTTGCGGGCCTGCTTGGCGATGGTGCACAGCGAGTGGGGTCCCGCGCCGAGGTCGACGGCGTCGCCGTACAGGTGGCGGCTGTTCGTCGCTCCGCCGACCGCCGAGTTGCAGGAGGTGGACCGGAAGCCGCTGGTGACCCGGATCGACTGGTCACCGAGTGCGTGGCGCAGCGCCTCCATCTTCCACATGCTGCTCAAGGCGTTGGCCTTGGCCGTCCCCGCGGCGACCGCTCCGCCCGCCCAGGTGCTGTTGCACTTGTTGAGTTCGGGATAGGTGAAGTGGACCGGGGTGCAGTCGTCGTCCTGGAGCGCGTAGAGCTTGGTGAACGTGGCGGGGCCGGCGACCCCGTCCGCGGCGAGGCCGTAGGCGGCCTGGAAGCGCTTGACCGCGGCCGTGGTGGCCGGGCCGTACGAACCGTCGACGGCCAGGACGGAGTTGTATCCGGGATAGCCGGACACCCGGATCTGGAGCTGGGTGACATCGGCGCCCGTGGCACCCGAGGACAGGGTGCGGCTCCACGTGTAGCAGCCGTCGGCCTGTGCGGTGCCCGCGGTGACGACGGCCCCGCCGATCGCGAAAGCCATGGTCATGACAAGGCCGAGCAGCAGATGTGCGGTACGTCTGAGCATGGGGTTCTCCCTGCGCGATGAGGTGGACAGGTGGGCGTAGGGGTGAGCCTGTCCCAGGAGTCGACGCGCGTCAACTGCGCCCAGGGAAACGCCTGTTGACCACCAGCCCACCGCTCGCCCGCAGCTCCGGCGCAGACGGGTAGGGGCCCCGCCGTCGGCGGGGCCCCTACCTGTACGGAGATCAGGCGTTCGGGACGACCTCGTAGCGCGGGGTGCCCTCGGCCATCTGCTTCAGCGCGTCCTTGCGGTCACGCTTGGAGAGCCGGTCGATGTACAGGTAGCCGTACAGGTGGTCCGTCTCGTGCTGGAGGCAGCGCGCGAAGTAGCCGCTGCCCCGGACCTTGACCGGGTTGCCCTGGGCGTCCTGGCCGCGCACGACCGCGTAGTCGGGACGCGCCAGCGAGGCGTAGGCCGTCGGCACGGAGAGGCAGCCCTCGTTGGAGTCGTCGAGGTTGCGCTGCTCCGGGGCGAGGTCCTCCAGCACCGGGTTGCAGATCGCGCCGACGTGCCGCACCCCGTCGTCGTCCGGGCAGTCGTAGACGAAGACCTTGCGGTCCACGCCGATCTGGTTGGCGGCCAGACCCACGCCCTCCGCCGTCCGCTGGCTGGCGAACATGTCGTCGATCAGCTGCGCGAGCTCGTCGCCGAACTCCGTGACGTCACTGCACTCCTTGTGCAGGACCGGATTACCGACCACCGTGATCGGGCGGGAGGTGCCGCGCTCCCGGTGCGCCGCCTCGCGCGCCTCGCAGTCCTCGGTGTCCACGAGGAATCCCTCGTCGTCGACACCGGTCCGCTCGTCCGTCTCCTGCTGCGACATGTCCGCCGTTCGCCTTCCTGCAACCCTGAGCCCGTGAGTACCCGCACCGGAATCGGTGCCCGTACAGCCTACGGGCACCGCTCAGCAGACTTCTTCCAGATCCCGCCACTCGCGGCTGTCCGGGCTGTCGGCCACCCAGCCGTCCAGCAGACCGCGCACCAGCCCGGCAGGGGCCGCTATCCCGCACTCACGCTCCGGCACCCACAGGTCACCGGCGGTGCGGTGGCCCAGCGGCCCGGGGTGTCCCGGCTCGCTGTGGTCGTGCGGGTCCAGGTGCTGGCCATCACCCTCGTCGCTCTCCATCCTGCTCTCCGAACAGGCACGGCAGAGCAGCCGTACGGAGGACGACCAGTCCTCGGCGGCGAATCCCGCGTCCGAGGCGAGCTGCTCCAGCGCGTCCCGGTCGGCCTCGGTGGCCGCCTCCAGGAGCACCACCCAGGTGGGGACCGGAGAAGGCGCCCACAGCTCGATCTCGTCGAAGACCGGGTAGGACGGCCCGGCCGCGGTGACCCGCTCACCGTTCGGCACGCCGTCGTGCAGGACGACCTCGCCCCAGCGCCGGCCCGAGGACGGCAGCGGGATCGACAGCACCTCCAGGCGCGCCGGATCGAGCCTGCGCCCCCAGACGACCTCGGCCTCACCCTCCGGCGAGAGCCGCACGGCCGCGCTGCCCAGCTCCATGCCCGTGGGCTCGCTGTTGGCCGCCGCGTTGTGCTGCCCGCTGCCCGGCACCTTCAGCCCGTAGGCCTGCCAGGCCCGGCGCGCCAGCGGCCAGTCCTGCAGCGCGGTGGCGGCGATCCCCACGTTCCACCAGTCCGGAGCCCCGGACTCCCGGTCGAGCAGGGCGACGGCGCGCAGGCCCGCGGCCCTCGCCTGTTCCCAGTCGTGCCGGAACTTGTGCAGCAGCGCGAGATTGAACCAGGACTCCGAGAGCCAGGGCTCCAGATCCGCCGCGCGCGTCAGCAGCGCCCCCGCGTCCTCGTACCGGCCGTCGCCGATCAGCGTGAACGCGCGGTCCGTGGCCTGCCGCCAAGAGGCGGACGGCCGATGCCGTACCTTCCCGAAGATCCTCACGATTCCCGCCTGTCCCGACTGGACACCCTCGTTTTCCGCTCTTCTTCGCATCCAACCATGCCCGGCCGGACGCTCGCTCATTACCCATGGGTTACCCCGCCCCGGCCCGGGTGAGACCGCCCCGCGCCAGGACTCTGGCCAGCGCCTCCACCACCTGCGGCTGGTAGTCGTGGCCGGTGCCGAGCCTGAGCTGCTCCAGAGCCCTCAGGGACCCCTTGACGCCTTCCCCGCACAGGTCGTCGTACGCGTTGACCGCGCGGACGATCCGGGCGGAGGTCTGCTGGTCCCGGTACGGATCGGCCTGCTGCTCCACCACCACGGCGACCGCCGGATCCACACCGGTCAGGCGGACCACGGCCCCGCCGAGCAGGGCGATCCTGCGCTGCTCGGCGGCGGCCAGGGCCGTGGTCGCCCCGTCCGCCACCGGGTCGACCAGGGAGAGCTGGCCGATGTCGTGCATCAGCGCCGCGTACTCGAGCACGGTCAGCTCGGGGCCGGGAAGCCCCAGCTCGCGCCCGACGGCGGTCGCCAGATCGGCCACCCTGCGGGCATGCCCGTGCGGGGTGTATCCCGCGATCTCCGTGGACCTGGCCAGCGAGGCGATGGTCTGCCGGTACGTCGTGCGGACGGCGGCGTACCGGCGGAACGACACCTGGGTGAGCAGCAGGGGCACGCACAGGACCGGCAGCGCCCACAGCCCCACGACCGCCACCCCGAGCGCCATCACGGCACCGGTCGCGCCGACCGCCGGGCCGATGCCGCTGAGTGCCCGGAGCTCGTCACGCAGCCGCGGCCCGAACGGACGGGCCGTCCCCGCGGTCGCGGCCGCGAGGACGGCGTCGCACAGGGCGGTGAGAACCAGCAGCAGGAACAGGAAGAGAGCGAAGTGGGGCCCCTCCCCGAACCAGCGCTCCGACCGGCCCGAATGGTGCAGCGGCTGGAAGCACAGTGCGGCGAAGGCCACGGCCAGCACACGGCGGGCCGCCTGGTCGGGTCCGGGGCCGCTGCCACGCGCGACATGGGGCACGGAGGCGAGCAGCTGCGCCGCGACGACGACGGTGACGACCTGGAGGACCCCGTGCGCCGTGTCCTGTCCGCCGCTGCGCCCCAGCAGGGCGTACGCGAGCGCCCCGGCAGCCCCCAGCGGTGCGGGCTCGCGCTCCCCTGGCAGGGCGCCCCAGCGGGCCAGCTCTCCGACGGCGACCAGGATCCCGAAGGCGAGGGCATGGCCGGGCTCCACGACGCCGTTCCACAGGGTGTGCGCGAGCGCGACGACCGCGACGACCAGTGCTGCGCCGCGGATCGCGAGGACGGCCGGCGGCGGGTGGACCGGGCGGGTCACCTCGGTCGTCCCGGCCGGTCCGCGGGCCCGGTGGCGGGCGGCCGGACGTCCGCCCGCTGTCGCGGCAGTCCTGTCCGCCCCTCGTCCGAGGTGACGGTGTTGGCCGCGGCGGACCAGCCGTGGCGGTCCAGGGCGCACGCCAGGGCCCCCACCATGCGCGGGTCGAACTGGCTTCCGGCGCAGCGGCGCAATTCCTCGACGGCCGCCGGGACGGGCCTGCCGGGCCGGTAGGAACGCGTCGAGGTCATCGCGTCGAAGGCGTCCGCGACGGCGACGACCCGGGCGAACTCGGGAATGCGGTCACCGGCGAGACCGTAGGGGTAACCGCTGCCGTCGAGGCGCTCGTGGTGGTGCAGGATCGCGGCGCGCGCCTCGTCCAGGAAGCCGATCCCCCGGACGATCTCGTGGCCGTACTCCGGATGCAGTTCGATGACGCGGCGCTCCTCCGGGGTGAGCGGCCCGTCCTTGCGCAGGACCCGCGTCGGGACGCCCAGTTTGCCGACGTCGTGCAGGATGCCGGCGAAGCGGAGGGCCTCCATCCGGCTCTCCTCCATGCCGAGTTCACGGGCGATGAGCTCGGAGGCGCGGCCCACCCGCTCGCTGTGTCCGCGGGTGTACCCGTCCTTGATGTCGACCGCCTGGACCAGGGCCCTGATGGTGTTGCGGTGGGCGGCGTGCCGGCGGTGGTACTGCGCGAAGACCCAGCAGGAGATGTACATCGGCAGCAGGACGACCAGCGCGGACAGCGGCCCGTAGGAACTGCGCCACAGGACGGCCATCATCAGCCCGGCGAGCGCGTGCACCAGGTGCGGTCCGACGGAGCGGGCCGGCAGCCCGCGCCAGGCGTGCCCGAGGGCCACGCGCTCGGCCGTGACGAGGATCGCGCCGTCGAGCGCGGCCAGCACGAGGCTGAACACGAGGGCCGTGGCGCAGGCCGGGACGAGGGCGTACGGGAAGTCCGGCAGGGTGTCCCCCGCGACACCGCCGAGCGTGACCGGGCCGCCCAGGAACCCGTGGGTCCAGGAGGCGGCGCCCGCGGTCAGGGCGAGCTGCGCCGCCCGCCAGATCCTGCGGGCGGCGGCGGGCCGGCGCTCCACGCGGCCCACCAGCGCTCCGGGCACCGCGACGAGGACGGCCGCGGACGGCGGCAGCAGGAACGCGGCGGCGAGCAGCAGGGGGAAGAAGGATCCGGAGCCGGCCGGCTCCGGGCCGCCGAGGAGGCGGCAGCGGCCGGGAAGTTCACACACCAGATGGAGCGCCGCCAGCAGGCCGAGCGTGCCCCAGGGGGTGTGTGCCCCGGGGGACAGCGCGGGCAGGGCGCAGCCGACGGCGCAGAGGACCGCGCACAGGATGAGGGCGCGCGCCGCCCCCGATATGCCCCTCACCTGTACCGCCCGCCCCCCGCCTGGTCAATGGAGGCGCCAGGCTAGCGAGTTGGGCATCAGCCAGGGCCCGAACGCGCCGGATTAGCACGTTCGGGTGAAGGGACGGGGGTGGGCGCTCAGCCCAGGCGGTGAAGCACGGTCACTCGGCGGCGGCGGCCGGACGGTCGGCGCCGCCCATGGCGACGTCCTGCTCGGGCACCGCCTGCCCCGACCGGATCAGGTCGATCCGGCCCATCACCTTGGAGCGCAGGTCGGCCGGGACGTCATCCTGTCCGCAGCAGCGCTTGACCAGCTTCTTCACGGCCTGTTCGAGGCCGTACTTCTCCAGGCACGGGGAGCACTCCTCGAAATGCACCTCGAACTTGGTGCAGTCGCCCTCGGGCATCTCATGGTCGAGAAACTCGTAGAGATGATCGAGAACCTCTGAGCAATCCGTCTCGTGCGGCTCTCCGCAGCTCATGAGGCCGAGCCTTTCGTTTCGTCCGACTCACCGGCTCCGGCCGGGACGAGCCCGCGCTCACGCGCGTAGTCCTCCAGCATGCCGCGCAGCTGGCGGCGTCCCCGGTGCAGCCGGGACATCACCGTACCGATGGGTGTCCCCATGATGTCCGCGATCTCCTTGTAGGCAAAGCCCTCCACATCGGCGAGATACACGGCGATGCGGAATTCCTCGGGGATCGACTGCAGCGCGGACTTCACGTCGGAGTCCGGCAGGTGATCGAGCGCCTGGGACTCCGCCGAGCGCAGACCGGTCGACATGTGCGACTCCGCACGTGCCAGCTGCCAGTCCTCGATCTCCTCGGCGGCGCTCCGCTGGGGTTCACGCTGCTTCTTGCGGTACGAGTTGATGAAGGTGTTCGTGAGAATGCGGTACATCCACGCCTTGAGGTTCGTGCCCTCACGGAACTGGTGGAAGGACCCGTACGCCTTGGCGTACGTCTCCTGGACCAGGTCCTCGGCATCCGCGGGATTGCGCGTCATGCGCAGCGCGGCCGAGTACATCTGGTCCAGATATCCAAGGGCGTCCCGCTCGAAGCGCGCGTTGCGCTCGGCGGTCGTCTCCTGCGCACGGCCGTCGTCGGTCCCTGTGTCGGTCCCAGTGACCGGACCCACCTCCTCCAACGATGTCGCGGAGCCGAAACCGGACCCGCTCGCATCGGAGAATAGTCGACCTTGCTTCCGCGCGGGCTGTCGATCGGCTCCGCCCGGGGCGCGCGCCGGAGTGCTCTTCGCCGCGTGAAGCACCGTCCACTCCAGATCTGCGGTGTTCGAGCGGCTCGGGCAGATGGTCGAACCCATGCGACGGACTCCCTCTCCACGTACGACGGCGTTGTACCGACACCGGCTGTGTGCCGACACCAGCCACAACAGCCGCCCCGCACGGCGCATTCCCGGTCCCCGCGCGGGCCCGGGGAGTGTGAGCGGGACTACGTCGTCAGGAGAGTCCGTCCAGCCAACCGGCGACCGCCCCCGTGAGCAGGTCCATCGCCTGATCCTGGGTCAGCGGCGCCTTCTTCGGTACGGCGAAGCCATGATCGGCGTGCGGCACCTCGACGAGTCCGTGCCCGCCGCGAGGGAACTCGTCCGGCCGCCCGAACGGGTCGCGGCCGCCCTGCACCACGAGGGTGGGCACGCCCGCGCCGAGCAGCTCGTCCGCGCGGGACTTCTCCGGCTTGCCCGGAGGGTGCAGGGGGAAGCTCAGGGCGAGCACCGCCCGGGCACCGAGCTCCGCCGCCGTGCGGCAGGCCACCCTGGCCCCCGCGCTGCGGCCCCCGGCGACGACGGGGAGCCCGGGGGCGGCAAGCGCCGGCCACAGTCCCCGCCAGCCGGTGTCCAGGGCCCTGGGCGCCGGCGCCAGCTTTCTCCCGGCCACCCGCCAGGGCTGTTCCACCAGGGCCACGGTCACCCGGCGGCCCGGAAGCACGGCGGCAAGGGCCTGCAGGTCGCGCGCCTCGATGCCGCCGCCGGCACCGTGGCCGACGGCGAGCACCAGCCGCGCGTCCTTCGCGGGGATCCAGGTGATCCTGGCCTCCCCTGCGTCCGTGGCGACGTCCTCGGTCTTCTTCGCTGTCCCTGGATCACGGCTCACGGTGCCCATCCTGCCAAGTCAGAAGAGCGTGCCCACCTCGGGCGCGGCCAGTTCCTCCAGGAGTTCCGGGCCGTTGTTACGGACGTTGCTGACGGCGGTGGCCACCGGGTAGGCCCGCATCAGCCCGCCGGGCGGCGGCTCCAGGAGCGCCTTCAGCTCGTCGACGTCGGTGCGCGAGGGGTCGAGCCAGGCGTCCCAGCGGTCCGGGGTCAGCATCAGCGGCATCCGGGGGTGGATGTCGGAGAGGGAGGCGGGCCCTTCTGCGGGGGCCACGGCGAGCGGGGCGGTCTCCGCCTCGGTGGTGATCACCGAGCAGGTCACCCACCAGGCCTGCGGATGGTCGTCGGGCAGCGTGCGGTCGCGCCAGAACTCGTACAGGCCGGCCATGGCGAAGACCGAGCCGTCCGCCGGTGTGACGAAGTACGGCTGCTTGCGGGGCCGCTTCTTCCGTCCCTTCTCCTCCAGCTGCCGCTCGTCGGCCCCGGTGACCCACTCGTAGTAGCCGTCGGCGGGCAGGATGCAGCGCCGCGACACGAAGGGCCGGCGGAAGGACGGCTTCTCGTGGACGGCCTCCGCCCGGGCGTTGATCATCCGGGCGCCGCCCTCGGGCGACTTCGACCAGGACGGTACGAGTCCCCATTTCAGGGTGCGGAGCTGGCGAACCGGCCGCCGGTCGTCCGCGTCCTTCACAGGACGGTCCAGCACCGCGTAGACCTCCTTGGTCGGCGCGACGTTCCAGTCCGGCTCCAGGGTCTCCGCGGGTTCCCACTTCTCCACGCCGAAGAGTCCGGTCAGGTCCTCGGGCCGCCGACTCGCTGCATACCGTCCGCACATAAGTGCCAGACTGCCACGACCGCCAGTCGAGTGGACGCCGGTCCCTCGATCACCTGAAGGAGCCTCCCGCACCATGGACAGCACCGACCTGGGCGATCTGTGGGATCGCGTCTTCGGAACCCAGTCCGCCCCCGAGCAGTGGCTTGTGGTCGTCACGGCGACGGCGGCCCTCGTCGCCGTGGTGCCGAACCTCGTATGGCGGCTCTCGCGCAACGCGATCACCATCGCCCACGAGGGAGGGCACGGTCTGATCGCCCTGCTCACCGGGCGGCAGCTGTCCGGAATCCGGCTGCACTCGGACACCAGTGGCCTCACCGTGAGCCGCGGGAAGCCGACCGGCATCGGCATGATCCTCACCGCGGCAGCCGGCTACACGGCGCCCCCGCTGCTCGGACTGGGCGGCGCCTGGCTGCTGACCAACGGCAGGATCACGCTGCTCCTCTGGCTGGCGACCGCCCTGCTGGCGGTGATGCTGGTGATGATCCGCAACCTCTACGGGGCCCTCACCGTCATCCTCACGGGGACGACGTTCCTGCTGGTGTCGTGGCTGACCTCGGCCGACGTCCAGTCCGCGTTCGCGTACACGGTGGTCTGGTTCCTGCTGCTCGGGGGCGTGCGGCCGGCGTTCGAGCTCCAGTTCAAGCGCCGGTACGGCGGTGCCCCCGACTCCGACGCCGACCAGCTCGCCCGGCTGACCCACGCCCCGGCCGCCCTGTGGCTCTTCCTCTTCCACGCGGTGTCGCTCAGCTCGCTGATCGGCGGCGGACGCTGGCTCCTCGGGCTGTGAGGGCCGAAGGGGCCGGAGCCCGGGCAGGTTCGGCGGGCCGCCCGTACCACCCTTGTATTACGCCCCGGTTTCAGCCCTTTTGTTGAGGATCTGGGTTTGCGGAGAGCCACTAAAGTGAGGGGCATGACCGAAAGTTCCGTGCACCCCGCCCTCTGGCCCGCCCCCCGAGCGACCGGGGCGGTCGACGCGACCGTCACCGTGCCCGGATCGAAGTCGGTCACCAATCGCGCGCTCGTCCTCGCCTCGCTGTCCTCGGAGCCGGGCTGGCTGCGCCGTCCGCTGCGCTCGCGCGACACCCTCCTGATGGCCCAGGCGCTCCGCGCCCTGGGGGTCGGCATCGAGGAGGGCGTGGGCCCCGACGGCTCGGGCGAGGCCTGGCGGGTCATCCCCGCGGGTCTGCACGGCCCGGCCCGGGTGGACGTCGGCAACGCCGGGACGGTCATGCGCTTCCTGCCGCCCGTGGCCTGCCTCGCGGACGGCCCCGTCCACTTCGACGGCGACCCCCGGTCCTACGAGCGGCCCCTGCACGGCGTGATCGACGCGCTGAAGTCCCTGGGCGCCCGGATCGACGACGACGGCCGCGGGACCCTTCCGCTGACCGTGCACGGAGCGGGCGCGCTGGACGGCGGCCCGGTGTCCGTCGACGCGTCCTCGTCCTCCCAGTTCGTCTCCGCCCTGCTCCTCTCGGCGCCCCGCTTCAACCAGGGCCTGGAGGTGCGGCACACCGGCTCGACCCTGCCCTCCATGCCGCACATCCGGATGACGGTCGACATGCTGCGCTCGGTCGGCGCCCAGGTCGACGAGCCGGAGACGGGCGGCGAGCCGAACGTCTGGCGGGTCTCCCCGTCCGCCCTGCTGGGCCGCGACCTGACCGTCGAGCCCGACCTCTCCAACGCCCAGCCGTTCCTGGCCGCCGCGCTGGTGACGGGCGGCCGGGTCACGGTCCCCGACTGGCCGCTGCGGACCACCCAGCCGGGTGACGCGCTGCGCGAGATCTTCACCGCAATGGGTGGCGCGTGCGAGCTGACGGAACGCGGTCTCACCTTCACGGGCACGGGCTCGGTCCACGGCATCGACGTCGACCTGAGCGAGGTCGGTGAGCTGACACCGGGCATCGCCGCACTCGCCGCCCTCGCGGACTCCCCGTCCACCCTGCGCGGCGTCGCCCACCTCAGGCTGCACGAGACGGACCGGCTCGCTGCGCTCACCAAGGAGATCAACGGACTCGGCGGCGACGTCACGGAGACCGCCGACGGCCTGCGGATCATGCCCGGCCCGCTGCACGGCGGCACCTTCCACACCTACGACGACCACCGGATGGCCACCGCGGGCGCGATCATCGGCCTCGCGGTCGCCGGGGTCGAGATCGAGAACGTCGGCACGACCGCCAAGACCCTGCCGGACTTCCCGGACATGTGGACCGGCATGCTCGGGGAACCGTCGGGCGCCGTCGGCGTCTCGCCCGGGGCGCTCGGCGCCTCCGCGGGAAGCCGCGGGGTCTGAGGGCATGCGCCGCTACGGGAAGAACCCCGACGAGGACGACATCCGCGTCCGCCCCAACCCCAAGGGCAACCGGCCCCGCACCCACACCCGTCCCAAGCACGAGGACGCCCAGGACGGCATGGTCCTCACCGTCGACCGGGGCAGGCTGACCTGCCTCGTCGAGGACCGCACGGTGACGGCGATGAAGGCCCGCGAGCTCGGCCGCAAGGCCGCCGTGGTGGGAGACCGGGTATCCCTGGTCGGTGATCTCTCCGGCGACAAGGACACCCTGGCCCGCATCGTGCGGATCGGTACGCGCACATCGGTGCTCCGCCGCACGGCGGACGACGACGACCCCTTCGAGCGGGTGGTCGTCGCCAACGCCGACCAGCTGGCCATCGTCACCGCGCTCGCCGATCCCGAGCCCCGCCCGCGCATGATCGACCGCTGCCTGGTGGCGGCGTACGACGGCGGGCTCAGCCCGCTCCTGGTGCTGACCAAGTCGGATCTGGCCTCGGCGGACAAGCTCCTGGAGGCCTACACCCCGCTCGGCGTCCCCTACGTCGTGACCAGCCGCGAGGAGCTGGAGAACGGGGACGCCGCCGACCGTGTGCGCGAGTTGCTGAACGACCGGGTCACCGCCTTCGTCGGACACTCCGGGGTCGGCAAGACGACGCTGGTCAACGCACTGGTGCCGAAGGACCGGCGGCGGACGACCGGGGTGGTCAACGCCGTCACGGGGCGCGGCCGGCACACCACGACGTCGGCGCTCGCCCTGCCGCTGCCGGACGGCCGCGGCTGGGTCGTCGACACCCCGGGCGTACGGTCGTTCGGGCTGCACCACGTCGACCCCTCACGGGTCATCAACGCCTTCCCCGATCTCCAGCCGGGCACGGAGGACTGTCCGCGCGGCTGCACCCACGACGGCCAGGAGCCGGAGTGCGCGCTGGACGCGTGGGTCGCCGAGGGCCACGCGGATCCGGCACGCCTCGACTCGCTGAGGCGGCTGCTGGCGACGCGGGAGCGGCGCGAGGGCGACTGAGACACGGCCCGGCGGCGGCAGGCCGGGCCGCCCCGCGCACGTTTGCGGGCTCCCACGACCGGTAAGGGCATAATCGGGCAAGCGGGACGAACGTCACCTACGTGGGAGGCACCTGACGATGGCGTGGTTGCTGGTCGTGGTCGCCGGACTGCTCGAGACCGGCTTCGCCGTGTGTCTGAAGCTCTCGCACGGTTTCACCCGCCTCTGGCCGACGGTCGCGTTCTGCGCGTTCGCCCTGGGCAGCTTCGGTCTGCTCACGCTCGCACTCAAGAAGCTCGACGTCGGCCCGGCCTACGCGGTGTGGACGGGCATCGGGGCGGCGGGCACGGCGATCTACGGCATGGTCTTCCTCGACGACGTGGTCTCCACGCTCAAGCTGGTGTCGATCTCGCTGGTGATCGTCGGTGTGATCGGTCTGCAGCTGTCCGGTTCGGCGCAGTGAACCCCGGCGCCGGCCCGGAGTCCGCCGGCACCAGCGTGTAGGAGAGGGCGAGCCTGAGCGCGATCTCGCAGATCAGCTCCAGCCGCGCGGAGTCGCCCGGCGGAGGCCCTGTCCCCAGGACGGCCACGGCCCGGTCCCGGACGAGGGTGAGCATCTCGTTGGGCGTCGGCGGTGCGGGTTCGCCGTGCCGCCCGACGGCAGGAGTGCCCGGCCCGGGCAGGTGGTCCCCCCAGACGCCGGTGAGCAGCGCCTTGACCAGGACGTCTCCGTGGGCCGCCCGGACCGTCCAGCGGGCGAGCTCCGCCGGGCCTCCGCCCTCGGCCCGGTGGGCGCCGAGCGTCCGTTCGACCCCGGCGAGATACCGGCCGGCGGCACGCCGGACCAGTGCGTGTGCCAGTCCGCCCTTGCTGCCGAACTCGTTGTAGAGGGTCTGCCTGGAGACCCCGGCACCGGCCGCCACGTCGACCATGCGTACGGCCGTCCAAGGCAGCGTGGAGAGCGCCGAGTACGCGGAGTCCAGCAGTGCTTCTCGCGCCGATGGCATCGTCGCCTCCCACGCCGGGGACCTGCGCATCAGAGTTGGGGCGCCCGGGGACCCTGTCAAGGGTCCGCGCAGGGACCGCGGGTGGGCGCGTGCGGAGGGCCGCGCCGCGCGGGCCCGTGTAGCCCGGCCGGGTGGCTGTGGATACTGTGACGGCATGCCCGACTACCACGATGATCTGCGCCTGGCCCACGTACTGGCGGACGCCGCCGACGCGGCGACGATGGACCGGTTCAAGGCTCTGGACCTCAAGGTCGAGACCAAGCCGGACATGACCCCGGTGAGCGAGGCCGACAAACACGCGGAGGAGCTGATCCGTGGTCACCTGCACCGGGCGCGCCCGCGCGACGCGATCCTGGGCGAGGAGTACGGCATCGAGGGCACCGGCCCGCGGCGCTGGGTCGTCGACCCGATCGACGGAACCAAGAACTACGTACGCGGTGTCCCCGTCTGGGCGACGCTGATCTCGCTGATGGAGGCGGGCGAGGACGGCTTCCAGCCGGTGGTCGGTGTGGTGTCCGCCCCCGCGCTGAACCGTCGCTGGTGGGCGGCCAAGGGTGCCGGCGCGTTCTCCGGCCGCAGTCTGACGTCCGCGACGCGTCTGCAGGTGTCGAAGGTCGAGCGGATCGCGGACTCCTCGTTCGCCTACGCCTCGATGACCGGCTGGGAGGAGCAGGGCCGGCTCGACGGCTTCATGGATCTGACTCGGGCCTGCTGGCGCACCCGCGGATACGGCGACTTCTGGCCGTACATGATGGTCGCCGAGGGCTCGGTGGACATCTGCGCGGAGCCGGAGCTCTCCCTGTGGGACATGGCGGCGACCGCGATCGTCGTCCAGGAGGCCGGCGGGCGGTTCACCAGCCTGGACGGGGTGTCCGGCCCGGGCGGCGGCAACGCGGCGGCGTCCAACGGACTGCTGCACGACGAACTGCTGGGCTATCTCAACCAGCGCTACTAGGTAGGCGTACGCCCCTTGTCGGGCCCCATCGGTGGTGCGACTCTGGGAGTCCCCCCACTTGTGAACTTGTGAATTGCCTCACGAAGGCCGCTTCACAGGTCACTCCCTCAAGGAGGTGGCTCCCGACATGCTCGTCCGCGACGCCATGAGCACCCTGGTCCTCACCATCGGCCCGGCCCACACGCTCCGCCAGGCGGCCCGGCTGATGTCGGCCCGGCGCATCGGAGCGGCCGTCGTCCACGACCCGGACACCTGCGGCCTCGGCATCCTCACCGAGCGCGACATCCTCGACGCGGTGGGGGCGGGGCTTGATCCCGATGCCGAGACCGCGTCCACCCACACCACCACGGACGTGGTCTTCGCCTCTCCGGACTGGACCCTGGAGGAAGCGGCGGCAGCCATGACGCACGGCGGTTTCCGTCATCTGATCGTGCTGGACGGCGACGGCCCGGTCGGCGTCGTGTCCGTGCGCGACATCATCAGGTGCTGGGCACCGGCCAGGAGGCAGGCGGCGGGCATGGCCCTGTGACGTCCGCGCCGGGACGCCTTCGGTTCCCGCATACGGCAGCGGGCCGGACCCCCGGACGACCCGGGGAGTCCGGCCCACCGCCGACGGCAAGGGCTACCGGCCGCGAAGGGCCTGGACCGCGGCCTCCAGCCGCTTGCCGAAGTCTCCGTCGGCCTGACGGAAGTTGCCGACCGCACGCTCGGCGATGTCGTCGCGCGAGACCTTGGAGATGAACCCGGCGAGGTTGTCGATCAGCCTGGCCTTCTCGTCCTCGGACAGCAGCCGGTAGAGATTGCCGGCCTGCACGAAGTCGTCGTCCTCGGCGTGCAGCGGCGCCTCGTGGTTGCCCGTGCCGCCGGTGACGGGGAGGGGCTCCCAGAGCGGCCGGTCCGTCTGGACCGGGCCACCGAAGCTGTTCGGCTCGTAGTTCTTGGCACCCTTGTGACGGCCGTCGTACAGATGGCCGTCACGGCTGTTGGTACGCGCCTCGGTGGCGTGCGGACGGTTCACCGGCAGGTGGTCGGCATTGATGCCGACGCGGTAGCGGTGGGCGTCGCCGTACGCGAAGAGGCGGCCCTGGAGCATCTTGTCCGGGGACGGGCCGACACCGGGGACGAAGTGCGCCGGGCTGAAGATCGACTGCTCGACCTCCGCGAAGACGTTCTCCGGGTTGCGGTTGAGCTCCAGCCTGCCGATCTCGACCGGCGGGTAGTCCTCGTGCGGCCACACCTTCGTGAGGTCGAACGGGTTGAAGCGGTACTCCGCGGCCTCGGCCGCCGGCATGATCTGCACCTGCACGGTCCAGCTGGGGAACTCGCCCCGCTCGATGGACTCGCGCAGGTCGCGCTGGTGGCTGTCGGGGTCGACACCCGAGAGGCGGACGGCCTCCTCGGTGGTGAGGTTCTTGATGCCCTGGTCGGTCTTGAAGTGGTACTTGACCCAGAAGACCTCGCCGGCCTCGTTGTTCCACTGGAAGGTGTGCGAGCCGTACCCGTTCATGTGGCGGTAGGACGCCGGGATTCCGCGGTCACCGAAGAGCCAGGTCACCTGGTGCGTGGACTCGGGGGAGAGTCCCCAGAAGTCCCAGACGTTGTCCGCCTCCTGCGAGCCGGTGTACGGGTCGCGCTTCTGGGTGTGGATGAAGTCGGGGAACTTGATGGCGTCCCTGATGAAGAACACCGGGGTGTTGTTGCCGACGAGGTCGTAGTTGCCCTCTTCGGTGTAGAACTTCAGCGCCCAGCCACGGGGGTCCCTGGCCGCGTCGGCGGAGCCGAGGTTGCCCGCGACGGTGGAGAAGCGCAGGAAGGTCTCGGTCTCCTTGCCGACCTCCGAGAGGAACTTCGCCCGCGTCCACCGCGACACGTCCCGGGTCAGCGTGAAGGTGCCGTAGGCGCCGGCACCACGGGCGTGGACGACACGCTCCGGGATGCGCTCGCGGTTGAAGTGGGCGAGCTTCTCGAGAAGCGCCTGGTCCTGGACGAGAACCGGCCCACCGGGGCCGGCGGTCTCGCTGTTCTGGTTGTCGGCGACCGGAGCGCCGGCCTCCGTGGTGAGCGGTCCCTGAGTCACGCGCGCCTCCTGCGTCATGCTCGCGCAGCGTCTTTCCGCGCGCGGTCTGTTCTCGGCCGCAGCCTGTCCTTGGCCAGTTCATTGTCGATCCTACAATGGACTAAGTCCAAGTCAATCAGACATCTAAAGTCACACCTACTCGGGACTCGGCCTTCCCACTGTTAGGCTGGGCCCCATGAGCGACCTCCTGGAACGACTTCGTGGACGCGGCTGGCGCATGACGGCACAGCGGCGCGTGGTGGCCGAGGTTCTCGAGGGGGACCATGTGCACCTGACGGCGGACGAGGTCCACGCGCGGGCCGTCGAACGGCTCCCCGAGATCTCCCGCGCCACCGTGTACAACACGCTGGGCGAGATGGTGTCCCTCGGGGAGGTCATCGAGGTCTCCACGGACCGCCGGGCGAAGCGGTACGACCCGAACGCCCACCGCCCGCATCACCACCTGGTGTGCGGGCGCTGCGGGGCGATCCGGGACGTGCACCCGGCGGGCAACCCGATGGCCGACCTGCCGGACGACGAGCGCTTCGGCTTCACCGTCTCGGACGTCGAGGTGACCTATCGCGGGATCTGCCCCAACTGTGCCGCCACGGCCTGAGAGGGCCCGCGCCGCGCGCGTGGGCTCCGGCCGTTCTTTGCGCGGGCATACGACAGAGGCCCGGATCCTCGAAAGGATCCGGGCCTCTGTCTTCAGTAGCGGGGACAGGATTTGAACCTGCGACCTCTGGGTTATGAGCCCAGCGAGCTACCGAGCTGCTCCACCCCGCGTCGTTGTGAGTGCAACAGTACGGCACCTTCACCGGCAGGAGCAAATTCATTGCCCGGACAGCCGCAGGGCGCCGGGAAACCTCCGGTTCGCCGTCGCGTCGGCAACCGGAGGTCCACCGTCATGCGGTGAGTTCCTGGTGCAGTGCCTCCAGCAGCCGCGCGGCGCGCTCGCTCACCTCGGCAGGGCCAAGCTCGACCGCCCGGGCGCACCAGCGCTGCCCCTCGGTGAGCTCACCCCGTCGGGCGGCGAGCAGCGCGAGCCGCAGGGCCGCCCGGCCGTGGCCGTCGTTGGCGGCGCGGCTCCACCACAGGGCCGCCTCGCGCTCACTGCCCTCACGTGCCAGCAGCAGACCGAGGTTGAAGGCCCCGTTGCGGCTGCCGGACTCGGCGGCCTCGCGGTACCAGCGCGCGGCGCTCACCATGTCCCCGCGTGCCGCCGCGAGCATCCCGGCCCTGACCTGGGCCCGGCGGTGCCCCTGTTCCGCCGCCCTCTCGTACCACTCCTCGCACTCGGTCTTCTCCGGCATCGCCTCACCCAGCGCGGGAGGGCCGGGTGCCGGCTGCCGGAGATCCAGGACGCCTGCCAGCCGGAAGGCCGCCTCGGCGCTGCCTCCGCCGGCGGCGCAGCGCAGATGACGCTCGGCCTCGCGCTCGTCGCCGTCCCGCAGCAGGGCCATGCCGACCTGGAGCGCGGCATCGGTGTGCCCGGCCGCCGCGGCCCGCTGGTACCAGCCGAGCGCCGCGCGGTCCTCGTCCCGTCCGGCGTGCAGGATGCCGAGATTGAAGGCCGCGTCCACACTGCCCGCCTCCGCCGCCTTGGAGAACCAAGGCTCGGCCCCGGTCGCGTCACCGGCCTGGAGAAGCAGCACGGCCAGCGCGTTCGCCGCCTCACGGTGTCCGGCGTAGGCCGCCCGGCGGTACCACTGCTCGGCCTGCGGGATCCGGTCCTGGGCGGCGCACAGCAGGCCGAGGTTGTACGCGCCGTTGACGTCACCGGCATCCATCGCGGCGCGGTACCAGCGCTCGGCGGTCTGCTGCTCACCCCTGGCCGCGTGCAGTGCGCCCAGGGCGTTGGCGGCGTTGCCGTCGCCGTCCTGGGCCGCGCGCAGCCACCACACGGCGGCGCTCTCCTCGTCGCCCGCGTCGCGCAGCAGAAACCCGAGGGCACAGGCCGCCCGGGGCTCACCGTCCTTGGCGGCGGTGAGGTACCAGCGGCCGGCCTCCTTCAGCTCGCCGCGCTGTTCCAGAATGGCGCCGAGGTGCAGGGCCGCACGACGGTGACCTCGCGCGGCGGACTGGCGGTACCACTGCTCGGCCTCGCCGACCCGGCCCGCCTCGGGGCCGGCGACCGGGCTGTCCCGCTTCACCGGGGCACCCGCGTCCAGCACCCGGCGGCCCTCGACCACGACGCGGCCCAGGCCGAAGGCGTCGTGCGCGTCGCCGACCGCGTTGCGCTCGATCGTCCGCGCCAGGCGGTACGCGGCTTCCCGGTGCCCCTGTTCGGCGGCGGCGCGCAGCCAGCGCTCGGCACCGGCGTCACCACGGTGCTCCAGCAGATCGGCCAGCGCGTACGCGCCCAGCGCGTGGCCCTGCTCGGCGGACTGGCGCAGCCAGTACTCGGCACCGGGCTCGTCGCCGCGCTCCCGGAAGTGGCGCCCGAGGGCATGAGCGGCCGCGGCGGAGCCGGCGACGGCCGCGATACGCCACCAGCCTGCCGCCTCGTCCGCGTAGCCCCTCTGGTGGAGGAGCACTCCGAGGTTGTTGGCCGCGGCCCGGTCACCCTCGGCGGTGGCCGCACGCAGGTAGGTCTCCGCACCGTCCAGGTCTCCGCGGCGCAGCAGGAGAGCACCCAGCACGCTCATCGAGGCCGTGTCACCGGCCTCGGCGGCCCGCCGGTGCCGCGCCTCGGTCTCGTCGGCGTGGTCCGCGGTGTCGGTGGTGTCCGTGCCGTCGGCGGCGCCGCTCCCGGCTCGCCCGGCGCCCTCGGTGCGCGTCCTGTCGGCGACGACGACGGCACCGGTCGTGTCAGCGGTCCGCACGGCGAGGACGGCGGCCTCATGGGCGCCGTCGGTGATGTCAGCGGTCCCGGCCAGGGCGGCGACAAATGCCGCATCCGCCACGTTTTCCGCCATCCGGCCGCTTCGCTGCACAAACCGCCCTGTCTCCAACAGAGTTGCCCTGTCCCCCATAAATACCATCGTCGCACCACCCGCAACCCGCGTACACCTGGAATACCGCGGCCAGTAAGGTCACTTCAGCGTTTTGTCGACATGCCCACAGAGAGACAAGTGAAACACGGTTGGCACCAACTCGTGCCCCGCGAACCGCACTTCACTCCGACAACTTGAAATATGTCTCGCGACATGACAAAGGCCCGGATCCCATAGGATCCGGGCCTTCACCTTTCAGTAGCGGGGACAGGATTTGAACCTGCGACCTCTGGGTTATGAGCCCAGCGAGCTACCGAGCTGCTCCACCCCGCGCCGTTGTGTTCAAACCGTACCACGACGCGGGGTGGACCTTTCTCAGCTGCCCTGGTCGTCGCCTGCCGGCTTCTCGGTGTCTTCGGCGCCCGAGGTGCCGCCCGACTTCGGCTGAGCCGCAGCGGCCCGCTCCAGTGCCTTCTGCAGGTCGGCCTGGGCCTTGCCGTAGGCCTCCCAGTCCTGCTCCTTGAGGGCCGCCTCGCCTGCCGTGTACGCCTTCTGGGCGTCCGCGATCGCCTTCTTCAGAGCGGCGTCCCCGGTGGCCGGCGGCTCCGTGGTGTCACCCGGTGGCTCGTCCGGCTCCGTCGGCGGCGTCGTCGTGTCGGAGCCGTCGACCCCGAAGACGGCGTTGAGCGCCTCCCCGAGACTGTTCTCGAAGACGATCTTCGACCCGTACGAGGCGGCCACCTTGCGCAGCAGCGGATAGTTCTGCGTGCCACCGCGCGTGTAGACCGGCTCGATGTAGAGGAAGCCCCCGTCGAGCGGCACGGTCAGCAGGTTGCCGTACTCGATGTCCGAGTCCGTGCCCTTGAGGTTTCTCACGAACTCGGCGACGTCGTCGTTGCCGTTGAGCTCACTCTGCACCTGGCCCGGTCCCTTGACCGTACTGGTGACTCTCAGCAGTCTGATCGTGCCGTAGTCCTTGCTGGCCGCGTCCGCGTCCACCGCCATGAACGCCCCGAGGTTGGGACGTCCCTTCGGTGTGAAGGTCGTGGTCAGCGAGAACTTCTGGCTGTCCTGGCCCGGCATCTTCATGCTCAGGTAGTACGGCGGGACGGACCCGGGTTCCTTGTTCGTCGGGTCGTCCGGCACCTGCCAGGCGTCACTGCCGCTGTAGAACTGCGCCGGGTTCTGGACGTGGTACCGCGTCAGCAGCTCCCGCTGGACCTTGAACAGGTCCTGCGGGTACCGCAGGTGGTCCATGAGCTCCTGCGGGATGTCCGCCCGGGGCTCCACCGTGCCGGGGAACGCCTTGCGCCAGGTCTTGAGCACCGGGTCCTTGGTGTCCCACTCGTAGAGCTTGACCTTGCCGTCGTAGGCGTCGACGGTGGCCTTCACCGAGTTGCGGATGTAGTTGACCTGGTTCTGCTGGGCCACGACCGCACGCTGGTTGGTGGTCAGCGAGTCGGCAGTGGTGTCACCGAGCGTCGTCCGCGAGGCGTACGGGTAGCCGTTGGTCGTGGTGTACGCGTCGACGATCCACTGGATCCGGCCGTCGACGACCGCCGGATAGGCGTCACCGTCGATGGTCAGCCAGGGCGCGACCGCCTCGACCCGCTCCTTGGGCGTGCGGTTGTAGAGGATCCGCGAACCGTCGCCGATGGCTCCGGAGTACAGGATCTGCGGCTCGCTGAAGGACACGGCGTAGGCGGCCCTGTTGAAGGCGTTGGAGAGGCTGACGCCGCTGTCGCCCTTGTAGCTGGTGGTCTTCTCGCCGTCCTCCTCGTAGTCGAGCTCCTTCTGGGGCCCGCCGACGATGGAGTACTGCTCGGTCTTCTCGCCGTAGTAGATCCGCTGCTCGTACTTGCCCAGGTCACCGGTGGTGGGCAGGCCCGACTCGGTGAAGTCCGGGGAGCCCGCCGGGTTGGTGCCCGTCGTGGTGCCCCGGGCCGCGATCGCGCCGTAGCCGTGGGTGTACGTGAAGTGGTCGTTGATCCAGTTCCGCTTGGGAAGCCCCTGGAGGTTCAGCTCGCGCAGGCCGATGACGGTGTCCTGCTCCTTGCCGTCCTCACCCTTGTAGCGGTCGACGTCCAGGGTCTTGGGGAACTGGTAGTAGTTCCTCTTCTGCTGGATCTGCTGGAACGCCGGCGAGACGACGTTCGGGTCCATCACGCGGTAGCTGGCGGCGGCGTCCGCGTTCGCCCTCAGCTTCGTGCCGTCGTCCGTCGTGCTGGTGCCCTCGTAGTCGTCGACCTCGGCGTCGTCGATGTCGTAGGCGTCCCGTGTCGCGTCGATGTTCTTCTGGATGAACGCGGCTTCCTTGGCCTGCTCGTTCGGCTGGACCTGGAACTTCTGGACGATCGCCGGGTAGAGGCCGCCGATCAGGATCGCCGACAGGACCATCAGGCCGAAGCCGATGACCGGCAGCTGCCAGGTGCGCCGCCAGAGGGTCGCGAAGAACAGCACCGCGCAGATCACGGCGATGCAGAACAGGATGGTCTTCGCCGGGAGATAGGCGTTGGCGTCGACGTACCGCAGGCCCGTCCAGTTGTCCGTGGCCTTGAAGTCACTGGACTTCACGGCCAGGCCGTATCGGTCGAGCCAGTAGGCCACGGCCTTCAGCGAGACGAAGATGCCGAGCAGCACGGAGAGGTGACCGGTGGCCGCGCCCGTGGCGCGCGCACCGGGGCTCGTGATCCGCAGCCCGCCGTAGAGGTAGTGGGTCAGCGCCGCCGCGATCAGCGACAGCACCACGGCGGCGAAGCCGAACCCGAGCATGAAGCGGTACCACGGCAGGTCGAAGGCGTAGAAGGAGACGTCCAGCTTGAACTGGGGGTCCTTCTGCCCGAACGGCACGCCGTTGACATACATCAGCCACGTACGCCACTGGCCCGACGCGGAGGCGCCGGCGATCAGCCCGACGAGCGCGGTGACCGCGAGCAGCACCCACTTCTTGTACGGGGCGACGCTCATCCGGTAGCGGTCCAGGCTCTGCTGTTCCAGCGACATCGCGCTCAGCGGCGGCCGGAGCCGGTGCGCGAGCCAGATGTTCACGCCGACGGCCACGGCCATCAGCAGTCCGAAGACGAGGAACAGCCCGATCTTGGTCCACAGGGTGGTGGTGAAGACGGACGAAAACGCTACCGACCTGTACCAGAGCCAGTCCGTCCAGAACCCGGCGAACATGACGAAGGCCATGGCGAGGACCGCCAGGACTCCCAATGTCATGAGCAGGGTACGGACGCGCCGGGACGGGCGGCCGACTCTGATCCGTGGCCCGGTCGGGCCTCCGCCGCGGTCCGGCATCTGGAAAGCCAACGTGCGCACCTCGAAGTTCCGGTCGTTTGGAGCAGGCCCCGCGATCGTAGAGCCCACCTATGCAACTTACTGAGGCTTTACCTAGTTCCCGTTCCCGGGGCAGAAGGAGGCAGGATGTTGGGCATGCCCAACGTTTCCCCCTCAGGCCCCCCGATGGCCGCGAGCCCACTGACCGTCGCCGTCCTCGAAATCGACGCCTATGCCGCAGGTCTCGGCTGGGACCAGCCGGCCAGGCTGTTCGCCCTGGTCGACACCGCCCGGCTGCGGGCCCACGAGCCGGGCCTCGCCGCCCAGCTCGGCCTCGACGACGCCGCTTCCCCGACCGCCGCCCTGACCCCCGTGGAGCAGGAGGAGCTCCCCGCCGGCACCGCGCTGGACGAGTTCCTCGCCACGATCGCCTGGCCCGACGCCGTGGTCGGCTGTGCCATGACCGTGGAACGGATGATGCTGCCGCCCTCCGCGGAGGCGTCCGTGCCGGACGGTCTGACCGACGCCCAGCTGACCAAGTGGGTCGGCGAGCACCCCGACCGCCAGGAGGTGCGGATGACCGTGGCGGTGCTGCGGGACGGCGCACGGGACTCCGCCGTGCGACTGCGCGAGAAGGACTCCCCCACCGAGGTCCTGACCGGTGCGGGACTGGTCCCGGGGCTGGCCGAGGCACTCGCGGCGACCTTCGAGTCCTGAGCCCGGGCCGGGCCCTGCCCCCTCGGGGCGGGGCCGGCGCCTCAGTCCGTCGAGCAGCTCGGCAGGCCGGCCGTGTCCCCCGCGCGGATCTTCTCCAGTGACTTCGTGGCGTCGTCGAGGGTCTTCACCCGCACCAGGGTGAGGCCGTTCGGGGTGTCGGACGCGGCGGCGGAGCAGTTGTCGTCCGGGGTCAGGAAGTACCGGGCGCCCGCTTCCCGCGCGCCGACCAGCTTCATGTTGATCCCGCCGATGGGGCCGACCTTGCCGTCGTCGTCGATGGTGCCGGTGCCCGCGATGAACTTGCCGCCCGTCAGCTTTCCGGGCGTCAGCTTGTCGATGATGCCCAGCGAGAACATCAGCCCGGCGCTCGGTCCGCCGACGTCGGCGAGCTTGATGTCGATCTCGAACGGGAACGTGTGGTCCGTCCCCGCCTGGATCCCCACGATCGCCCGGTCCTCCGCCGAGGGGTTCGCGGGGTCCTTCGGCGCCTTGCGCGTGGTGAGGGTGACGTCGTGGGAGCCCTTGGGCTCCTTGCCCGCCTTCTCGGCGGCGGCCGCCGCCTTGGCGGGGATGACCGTGAACACGACGTCCTCGCCGGGCTCGTGCTTCGTGACGAGCTTCGCGACGTCCTCCGGCTGCTCGACCGCCGTGCCGTCGACGGCCTTGATCACGTCGCCGGCGTGCAGCACGCCCTCGGCGGCGCTGTCCTTGACGACCGTGGAGACCACGACACGGGAGGTGACGGGGATCTTCAGCTCCTCCAGGGCGGCGACCTTGGCGCTCTCCTGGGACTGGCTGAACTCCTCGGCGTTCTCCTGTGTCGACTCCTCCTCCGTCTTGCCGTCCGGATAGAGGGTGTCGTGGGGCACGACGACGCTGTCGTGGGCCAGCCAGCCGTAGACGGCCTCGACGATGTTCATGTCGTAGTCCGCGCCGGTGACACGGACTGTCGTCATGTTGAGGTTCCCGGACGTCGGGTAGGTCTTGTGCCCGCTGATGTGCAGCACCGGCTCACCGCGTGCGTCGCCGAGCGTGTTCACGGTCGGGCCGGGGGACATCTCCGAGTACGGCACGCGGATCAGCACGCCTGCGCAGAGCAGCGCGATCAGGATGAGCGTGGAGGCGAGCATCGTCGCGGTGCGGCGTGGCATGGAACGACAGTACGGGAACGGCCTGTCAGTGCACCGTCGGGGCCGGTCCGTACGAGGCGGACGGCCGAAGGAGGTCCGGGCGAGGCCGGGGGCACCGGGGATTCGCTCGCGGCGCCGGCTGCGCGGCGGGAAGCGGGTGCGGTGCGGAATTGGCGACTGCGTACGGTCGCGGAGTCTCAGACCGCCTCGGAACCGGAATGCGATTTCTCCATCGCTTCACGGAACCTGGCGTACCCGGCGAGTTCGGTGACATCGCCGGTCGTTCGATTACGGGCTGCCCACCCTCCCCATATCGCCGCGCCGAGAGCGGCTATGAGCGGAATCAACAGCCAAGCGAGTGCTGCCATCACGACCTCCCTACCCCATGAGCGACCGCAACTGACGATCAGAAGATTAACCAGCTGCAGCACCAACGCTCACGGCAGGGGTGCGGTTACGCAAATCGGGGCTGATGCGCCCCGGGACGGTTTGCGCTCAGCAGGCGCCGACCCACTCCTCCGTACCGTCGGAGAAACGCTGGTGCTTCCAGATCGGGACCTCGTGCTTGAGGTCGTCGATGAGCTTGCGGCATGCATCGAAGGCCTCACCCCGATGGGCGCAGGAAACGGCGACGACCACCGCCAGATCGCCGACACCCAGTTCACCCACCCGGTGGACGGCGGCCAGCGCCCGCACCGGGAACTCGGCCACCACCTTTTCGGCCACCCGGCGGAGCTCGTCGGCGGCCGAAGGATGGCACGAATAGCCGAGGGACCCGACGTCCTGACCGTCGTCGTGATTGCGCACGGTGCCGACGAAGAGCGCCATGCCTCCCGCGGCGTCGTCCCCGACCGCGCGGAAGATCTCGTCGACGGAGAGCGGTGTGTCACGGATGTCCAGGAGCCGGATGGGGTCCTGGGCCGCCTGCTCGCCGGGGTGGTCGTGGGTGCGTGCCATGGGGCCATGGTGCCGCACGGCACCGACATCCCGGAATAGCGTTTTCGACCGGCACCGCACCCGCCCTCTTGGAGCCTCCTACCAGGAGGGGGGCCGGGCGGGCCTCGGCCTAGAAACGACGGCGCGCCTTGCGGGCGCGCCGGACCAGCGCGGCCGTCCCGAGCAGCGCGACGGTGGCCCCCGCGGCGCCCGCGGCGGTGGCGTCCTTCCGGCCGAGCCGCCGGCCGGCGACCGTGTGGCGCCCCTCCACCTCCTCCAGGAGGGCCGCCAGGACCTCCTCGTTGGTCCACCGGGGACGCCATCCCGCGTCGTGGAGCCTGCTGACGCTGACCACCCAGGGGTGCATCGTGTAGGCGAGATCGCCCGCCGGTGACGGCGTGAGACCGATCCGGTGCAGCCGGGCCGCGGCGCCGAGGGCGACGGCGGAGGGCAGTTCCATCCGGCGTACACCGGACAGTTCCTCCACCTCCTCCTGCTCGAGCCAGCCGTCGCATCCGACCGCGAACTCTCCCTCGATCTTCTCGAGAGCCGCGTACTCCAGGGCGCTCACCAGGTCGTCGACGTGGCAGAACTGCCAGGCCGGACGCGAGCCGGCGACGACGAGGAGCCTGGGCGACTCGAAGTACCGGGTGAGCGCCGTGTCCGTGCCACCGACCAGGACCGTGGGACGCACGACCGTGACGTTGAGGCCGGGGTGGGCGCGGGGCGCGCGGCGTCCGAGCCGCTCGATCTCCAGCAGGTCGCCGACACCGGTGGCCTCGGCCGTGGCCCGCAGTTCCGCGTCCTCGGCGAGCGGGATGTCGTTGTCGGCCAGGGCGCCGTAGACCATCGCCGAGGTGCACAGCACGACCCGGTGGACCCCGACGGCAGCCGCTGCCGTCAGCACGGTCTGGGTACCGCGCACGTTGTACGCGGTACGGGCGGCGGGGTCGGTCTCCAGGTCGAGGTCGAGAGCCATGTGCACGACGACGTCCGCGCCGCGCAGCTTCTCGGCGATGGCGGGGTCCCGGACGTCCAGGATGTGCCACGTCGCCTCGGAGACGTCGCCCCTGCGCTCGTCTATGGCGATGACCTGCTTGATCTCGTCGGATGCGGCGAGGTGGGCGGTGAGCAGCTCACCGACGCCGGTCGCGGCACCGGTGACCGCGACGACGGGGCCGCGGCTTCGGGAAGAATTTTTCGTGGGCTTGCTTTCGGGCGAGGGGTCGGCCAGGTTTCGCGCTGCGCGAACCTGCGGATCTGGGGAACTCACCGGGCGTCTCCAGCGGTTGTCTTCAGTACGTACCCGAATGACGCGTGCGTACCAGGTGGCGTCCATCCTGCCGCAGGCCGGGAGCCGGCGGAGCACTGAGGCCCCGAGCGGGCTTTGGTGTCTACGCTGGATGGTGATGTCGGGCAGTCGCCGTCGGTTCGAGCCGGCGGCCCTACGAGCCGAGGAAACCCGTGAGTGACACCCCATTCGGATTCGGCCTTCCGCCGGAGGAGCCGGAAGACGGCGACGAGGGCAAGAAGAAGGACCCCACCGGTGGTGGGCAGGGCCCGGGCGGGCCGGCGAACCCGTTCGGCTTCGGGCCCGGCGCGGGCGGGGACAACCCGTTCGCCGCGATGTTCGGCTCGATGAACCCGAACGACCTGGGTGCGGCCTTCCAGCAGCTCGGCCAGATGCTGAGCTACGAGGGCGGCCCGGTGAACTGGGACATGGCCAAGCAGATCGCACGCCAGACGGTGTCGCAGGGCACCACGGACGGCAGCAAGGACGCGAGTGTCGGCCCCGCCGAGCGGTCCTCCGTCGACGAGGCGCTGCGTCTCGCCGACCTCTGGCTGGACGGCGTGACGTCGATGCCCTCGGGCTCCGTCACGACGGTGGCGTGGAGCCGTGCCGAGTGGGTCGAGGCGTCGCTGCCCGCCTGGCAGCAGCTGGTGGACCCGGTCGCCGAGCGTGTCGGCCTGGCCATGGGCGATGTCCTGCCGGAGGAGATGCAGGCCATGGCGGGCCCGCTGATCGGCATGATGCGGTCCATGGGCGGCGCCATGTTCGGCCAGCAGATCGGGCAGGCCGTGGGCGTGCTCGCCGGCGAGGTCGTGGGTTCGACCGACATCGGCCTCCCCCTGGCGCCGGCCGGCAAGGCCGCGCTGCTCCCGCTGAACGTCGAGCGGTTCGGCAAGGACCTGAGCGTGCCGCAGGACGAGGTGCGGCTGTATCTGGCGCTGCGCGAGGCGGCCCACCAGCGGCTCTTCGCACACGTTCCGTGGCTGCGTTCGCATCTCTTCGGCGCGGTGGAGGCCTATGCGCGCGGCATCAAGGTCGACACCAGCAAGCTCGAGGACGTCGTAGGCCAGTTCGACCCGTCGCAGCCCGAGCAGCTGCAGGACGCGCTTCAGCAGGGCATGTTCCAGCCCGAGGACACCCCGGAGCAGAAGGCTTCGCTGGCCCGCCTGGAGACCGCCCTTGCCCTCGTCGAGGGGTGGGTCGACGCGGTGGTGCACGAGGCCGCGAAGTCCCGTCTGACCTCGGCGGACGCGCTGCGCGAGACGATGCGCAGGCGTCGGGCGTCCGGCGGTCCCGCGGAGCAGACCTTCGCCACGCTCATCGGCCTCCAGCTGCGGCCGCGCCGACTGCGGGACGCCTCGCGGCTGTGGGCCTCGCTCACGGACGCCCGGGGCGTCGACGGCCGCGACGGCCTGTGGGAGCACCCGGACATGCTGCCGACCGCCCAGGACCTGGACGACCCGGACGGCTTCGTCCACCACGAGCAGCTGGACTTCTCCGAGCTGGACAAGATGCTCGGCGAGGCTGCCAGGAGTGGCACCCGGAAGCCCGCGGCCGAGGATCGGGACGAGGAGGGATCCGGGGACGGGCCCGAGTCCGGGAACGGGCCCGAGTCCGGGAACGGGCCCGAGTCCGGGAACGACAAGCCGAAGAACGACGGCAAGGACGACGACGGCCGGTGAGCCTGTACGACGACGCGGTTTCGGTCCTGGAGGGCCACGACGGGGGCGACGCGCAGCAGGCCGGGCTGCGCCTGGCCTATCTGGACCATCTGGCCGGGCATCCCGACGGCATGTGGAAGGCGTGCGGAGCCGGGCACCTCACGGCCAGCGCGCTGGTGGTCGACCCGGAGCGCGGAAGGGTGCTGCTCACCCTGCACAGGAAGCTGCGGATGTGGCTGCAGATGGGCGGGCACTGCGAGCCCCAGGACACCACGCTGGCGGCTGCGGCTCTGCGCGAGGCAACGGAGGAGTCGGGGATCGCCGGGCTTTCCCTGCTGCCCGGCGGGCCGGTGCGGCTGGACCGGCATCCCATCCCGGCGCCCTGTCACTGGCACCTCGACGTGCAGTACGCGGCCACGGCCACGGCCGGGGCCGTGGAACAGATCAGCGACGAGTCCCTCGATCTGCGCTGGTTCCCCTACGACGAGGTGGCGGGAGTGGCGGACGCCTCGGTCGTGCGGCTGCTGGAGAGCACCCGGGCACGGCTGGCGCACAGCCTCTAGACACGGACGGGGCGGTCTCCAGCACGGAGACCGCCCCATACGCCCGCGGTGGCGACCGGGCTCAGTTCCAGGCGTTGTTCTGGTTCTGGCCGTGCGCGCCGTGCTGGCCCACACCGAACTGGGCCGCGGCGCCCTGGCCGATCTGGGCGTTCTGCGGGGGCAGCACCTCGCTGGGCTGGACGAGGGCGAAGCCCTGGCCCAGGAAGCTCAGCTCCCAGCCCTCCCCCGTGTTGCCGCGGCGCCGCATGACTCCCGACGAGTGGGTCTGGGCCTGCATCTGCACCCGCAGCCCGCTCGACCAGGCGACGATGGCGTCGGCGTCCGCGTTGACGTACTTGTCGGGCGTCACCTGCATCATCAGGGGCTGGCCGGAGGTCATCAGCGCGACCTTGCCGTTGCCCGAGATGTTCAGCTGGTACTTGCCGGTGCCGGAGATCCCGTACTGGCTGTCCATTGCAATGACCTCGGTGTGCAACGAGGAGTCCAGCGCGAGGACGTACGCGCTGTCGACCGTCATTCCCTCGTGGTCGACGTCGACCACGTGGATGTACTGGGCGAGGTTGGCCAGATAGACCGTGCCCTGGCCCGAGCAGCGCATGAGGTCCAGGCCTTCGCCCGTGGTCCTGCGGGCGCGCGCCTGGCTCTGGGACTGGTACTCCCCGTCGAACTCCATGAGCCCCTGGTAGGCGACCATGGCGCCCTTGCGCGCGAGGACGTCGTCATGACCGGTCAGCGCGACGCGCAGGAGCTGCGGGTTCTGCACGGTGTAGCGGTCCTGCGACTGCTGTTCGGTGTGACTGAAAAGCGGACTCTGCATGATGTGTTCCTCCCCCGCTCAGTTCCGGACCCGCAGGCGGTCCGTACTGTCCTCGCTCGGCTGGACGACGACGATGCCCTGTCCCGAGAAGGCCATCTGGTACGCCTCTCCACTGCCCCGCCCGATGAGCGAGCCCGCCTTGAAACTCCGCTTGCCCTTCACCTTGAGGTTCGGGGACCAGGCGACGAGCGCGTCGGGGTCGACGTACGTCTCGTCCTCGCCCCGGCCGCAGTCGACGACGATGGGCGTGCCGCGCGAGGTGATGGCGACCCACCCCGTGCCCTGGACGCAGACGTTCCACAGGCCCTGGCCGGCGAACTTGGCCAGCCCCTTGACCCGTTCGACACCCCAGGTGAGGTGACTGTCGAAGGCGAGCAGATTGGTGCCGTTGACGGACAGGGAGTCGTTGTCCAGGTTGATGACGACCACGTCGGCGCCGTAGTCGGCGAGGTAGAGCAGCCCGTCGCCGGCGCACTTCATCAGCGGTGTGCCCTCGCCGGTGATCCACTGGGAGGCGATCTGGCGGACGGCCGGCGGGTTGGGTTCGTACTGGATGAAGCCCTCGTAGGCCACCATCGAGCCGGTGCGCGCGTAGAGGTCCTGACCGCCGGCCATGGCGACCTTGAGCATCGTGCGGCCGTGGTTCTCCATGCGGGCCGTGACGGGGGTCGGGGCGAAGCCCGCGAGTTGCTGGTTCATGACGGGCTCCCTCAGACCTCGTAGGGCTGGACGACGATGAAGTTCCCGGGGGCTCCCCGGAACTGGAGGTTCACGGTCTCCCCGCTGTGTCCCGGGTACGCGTTGCGGCGCAGCCGGACCTGGCTGGAGATGATGACCTGGGAGGCGGACGACCACGCCACCACGGCGTTGCAGTCGGCGAAGGTGGTCGGCGTGACGGGCAGGACCACCGGCACACCGTGGGTCTTGACGACGACGGTGCCGGTGCCCTGGAACTGCATGGTGAACAGCGCGCCGCCGGGGATGCCGTGCCCTTCGATCCTGCGGACCTCGTACTGCAGGGACTCGTCGAAGGCGAGGACGTTCTCCGCGGAGACGCAGATGCCGTCACCCTGCAGTTCGATGGGGTGCAGGTGCGCGCCTTCCTCCGCGAGGAAGACCTGGCCCCGGCCGGTGCAGCGCATCAGCTGCATCTCCTGGCCGGTCGCGTTGCCGACCATGCGGCCGGCGAAACCGGCACCCTTGTAACCGAAGTCGACCTTGCCCTGGTACATCACCATGCTGCCCTGACGGGCCAGCACCGGCATGCCACCCATCGTGAGGTCGACGCGGATGAGCTGCTGGTTCTGCGAGGTCCAGCGCTGCCCGGTGGCGGCCTCCTTGTAGGGCTGCAGGGCGGCCTGCAGACCCGCACCGGCGGCGGGAACACCCTGGGGGACGCCGTGCGGCATGCCCGGGGGCTGCTGCCCGAAGGGAACCGGGGGCTGCTGCCCGAAGGGCGGGGCGCCCGGAGGCTGCTGGCCGAACGGCGCCGGAGGCTGCTGGCCGTACGGCGGGGCTGCGGGGGGAGCGCCCTGGCCCGGGATTTGCCCGAACTGCGGCTGCTGGGGCGGCTGCCCGTACGGAGCGGGCGCCTGAGGTGCCGGCGCCATCGGTGCCGCGATCGTGGGCGCGGCGTGCATCGGCTGCTGCTGCGGTGCGGGAGTGGGCGTTGCGGGGGCGCCGAAGGCGGGTGCGGGCTGGGGCGCCTGGGGCGCCGCCGGAGCACCGAAGGCAGGAGGGGCGGAGGCCTGGGAAGGCGGCGCGAAGGCGGGAGGGGCGTCCTGGGACGGTGCGGCCGGAGCTTCCTCTGCGACCTCGCCGCCGAAGTTCTTGAGCAGGGCGTCGAGGCCGCCGTCGAAACCCTGACCGACCGCGGCGAAGCGCCAGACGTCCTTCAGATAGAAGTCACCGAGCATGACCGCGCGCTCGGTGGTGAACTCCGAACCGGTGAAGGCGTACTTCACCACTTCCTCGCCGCCCGCGACGATCCGGATGTATCCGGGGCCCGCCTGCGACATCTGCCCGGCACCGTCGAGAGTCGCGGTGAAGGACAGCTTGTGGATGTTCGCCGGAATGCGGTCGAGGGTGACGCGGAACGATTCGGTGTCACCGGCCTGGGCGCCGAGGAGCTGAATGGACTCCTCCGGCGATTTCGGCTGGTTGAAGAAGATGAAATACCGGTCGTCGGAGAGCTGCTCGTCGGCGTCGAGACCGAAACAGCTGATGTCGAACGTCAGGCCGGGGCCTGCGATCTGCACACCTACGTACAGATCCGTCCCTGACGTGAGATCACTGACCTTGGCCTTGTGGCCGCGTTGGAATTCCCTGGCCATGCGTAACGACCGTCCCCCATCCCGAAGGTGAATGCGTCGCGTCAGGCTAACCGCAAACCACGACAACGGGCCAAGCCGGTACAGACCCGGTACACAACCGGCGAGGTCACTCCTCGCGAGCGGCGGGCAGACGGGGCAGCCGGTCGGCCGCCACGACTCCTTCGAGATACCCACGCGCGCGCTCGGTCCGGGGGTACGCCTCCAGGAGCCGCCAGAATCGCGGTCCGTGCCCCGGAACCAGCAGGTGGGCCAGCTCGTGGAGGAGGACGTAGTCGACGACGTACTCCGGCATGCCCTGCAGGCGGTGCGAGAGCCGGATGCTGCCCTCCGCCGGGGTGCACGAGCCCCAGCGGGTGTTCTGGTTGGTCACCCAGCGCACGGAGGCGGGCCGCGCACGGCCGTCGAGGTACTGACCGGAGAGCCGCTCGGCGCGGTCGGACAGATCGCTGTCGCCGATGACCCGCTTGCTCTCCTGCGCCGCGAGCTTGTCGAGCATCACGCCCACCCAGCGCTGCTCCTCGGCCTCCGACATCCGGGCCGGGATGAGCACGATGGTGCGATCGCCCTCGCGGTACGCGGAGACCGTTCTGCTGCGTCGCGCGCTCCTGCGGACCTCGACCGCACTCGTCACCGCCGCACGGGGCGGCTGGGTGGCTGCGGCGCGGCGCTGCTGGCGTCCGGCGCCGCGCTCGGGGGTCTCCCCGGCGAGGCCGGGAGGGGAGTCGGCGGGCACGGCACGACGTTACCCGCCGGCGGCGGGGGAAGTACCGCCCCTCGACGGTTCAACCTTGATCCACTTCTCTGCTCGCGCCATTTGAACGACTAATACCGCAACCTGTGGATAACTTTGGGCCCGTTTCGCCGTCACGTTGCATTCTGGCAACAGATCCCGACACCGACCTGGGAGAAGTCATGCATCTCATGCTGAAGCCCGCACTCCGCCGGGCCTGGCGTGGACGGAGCACCGTGCAATTCGGCGTGACGCCTGCGCACGCGGTAACGCTGGGGCCGATGGATATCGCCACCGGCAGCTTTCTGGAACTGCTCGACGGAACACGCGGACTTCCTCTGCTGCGCGAGGAGGCCAGGGCCCTGGACCTGTCGGACCGACACGTGGACATTCTGGTGTCACGCCTCACGGAAGCCGGCCTGCTGGACGATCCGGACGCCGGCGGCCCGGAGGCCGACGCCTTACGGCTTCGCGCCGAGGCCGTCGAGCGGCAGCGTCCCGACGCGGCGGCCCTCTCCGTCATCCATCCGGCGCCCGGCAGCGGGCTGCGCAGACTCGCGGCCCGGCGCGCGATGCGGGTCCAGGTGCGCGGTGCGGGCAGGGTGGGCGCGGCCATCGCCGCGGTGCTGTCCGGGTCGGGCGTGGGCCATGTGGAGGTCCTCGACGGGGGCCGCACGGAACCCTGGGACGTGGCGCCGGGCGGACTCCCCGCGTCGTCGGTCGGGGAACGCCGGGACACCGCGGCCCGGCAGCTGGTGCGCAGATCGGCGGTCGGCGGGCCGCCCCCGCGTCCGGGCGGGGCGAGCACGGCTCCGGCATGCGGTGAGCCTGCCCTGTCCCTGATCGTGGTGGCGCCCAGGGACGGCCTCTCCGTCTACGCCCCAGATCCGGAGGTCGCCGCACCGTGGATCGCTTCGGGGACGCCGCATCTCTACGCCGGTGTCATCGAGGCCACGGGAGTGGTCGGTCCGCTGGTGCTGCCCGGAGGCACCGGCTGTGCGGGCTGCCTGGCCCTGAACCGTGCGGAGGCCGACCCGCAGTGGCCGCGGATGCTCGCCCAGTGGAAGTCCGGGCGGCGCACCTGCGTGCAGGCCTGTGACCTGGGGCTGGCCACAGCGGTGGCCGGTCTCGCCGCAGCCCACGCGCTGTCCTTCCTCGACGGAGAACTCCCCGCCGGCACGGGGACACGCTGGGAGGCCGCCATGCCTCTGCTGGACTGGCGGTCGGAGCGGCTGGCGCCGCACCCCGACTGCCCCTGCGGCGCCGCCGGGCACACTGAGGTGGAGCTCACCTCCGCGGCCGCCGCCACGCAGGACACAATGGCCGGGTGACCGCCGCCGACGGAGCGGGGCCGGACGTCACGTGGCAGGGCGATCTGGGAACTGGAGGGGCACATGTCTGATCTTCCCCGGAAGGCGGTCACCCGTACCGCGAAGCTGGCAGCTCTGCCGCTCGGCTTCGCCGGGCGTGCCACCTGGGGCCTGGGCAAGCGGATCGGCGGCAAGTCCGCCGAGATCGTCGCCCGCGAGGTCCAGCAGCGCACGGCGGATCAGCTCTTCAAGGTGCTCGGGGAGTTGAAGGGCGGTGCGATGAAGCTCGGGCAGGCGCTGTCCGTCTTCGAATCCGCGTTGCCCGAAGATGTCGCGGGCCCCTACCGTGCGGCGCTGACGAAACTGCAGGAGGCCGCACCGCCCATGCCGACCCGCACCGTTCACGGGGTACTGGCGGAGCGGTTCGGCGAGGACTGGCGGGAGCTGTTCACCGAATTCGAGGACCAGCCCTCCGCCGCGGCCTCGATCGGACAGGTCCACCGTGCCGTCTGGCACGACGGACGCGATGTCGCCGTGAAGGTCCAGTACCCGGGCGCGGGCGAGGCGTTGCTGTCGGATCTCACCCAGCTCAGCCGCTTCGCACGGCTTCTCGGCCCCTTGGTGCCCGGCATGGACATCAAACCGCTCATCACGGAGCTCCGCGACCGGGTCTCCGAGGAACTGGACTACGAGCTCGAGGCCATGGCCCAGCGTGAGCACGCGGCCGAGTTCGAGGACGATCCGGATGTGGTGATCCCGGGAGTGGTGCATCAGTCGGATCAGGTGCTGGTCACGGAGTGGATCGAGGGGATCCCCCTGTCGGAGGTGATCGCCGACGGCACTGCGCAGCAGCGGGACCGCGCGGGGCAGTTGCTGGCGCGGTTCCTCTTCTCCGGGCCGGCGCGCACGGGTCTGCTCCACGCGGACCCCCACCCCGGCAATTTCCGGCTGCTGCCCCCTGCGGAGCTGCCGGCCGACGGGACGGAGGAGCAGGCCGGAGGCGACGGCATGTGGCGCCTGGGAGTGCTGGACTTCGGCACGGTGGACCGGCTGCCGGGCGGTTTGCCGGGGACCATCGGCGACGCCCTGCGGATGACGCTGGACGGGGACGCCGACGCCGTCTACGCGATGCTTCGCGAGGCGGGGTTCGTCAAGGAGTCGATCGAGCTCGAACCGGACGCCGTACTCGCCTATCTGCTCCCCATCATCGAGCCGGCCCAGGCGGACGAGTTCACCTTCACCCGATCCTGGCTGCGCAGCCAGGCCGCCCGGATCGCCGACCCGCGCTCCCCCGCACACCAGTTGGGCAAGCAGCTGAACCTGCCCCCCTCGTACCTGCTGATACACCGCGTGACCTTGAGCACGATCGGGGTGCTGTGCCAGCTGGGTGCGACCGTCCGGCTGCGGGACGAACTGGAGTCCTGGCTGCCGGGGTTCCTCCCGGAGCGCGAACCGGACGAGGCCGGCGCCGAGGAGCGTACGGCGGAGGGGTACAGCGCCCAGGACGATACGCCGGTAGAGGTGTAGGAGGTCTCGCCTCCTCGCCCGGGGTCACCACCAGGCGGAGTCGAGCCGACTCTCGATCGCCCTGATGTGCCTACGGGCGCAGTCCTCACAGAGGTACCGGTGCCCGCCGTTCTCCACGGAGCAGAGCCAGGTCGCCGGCGGGGCGCCCGACGCCGCGGTGGTGCCGCAACGAGCACACGCCACGTGGCCGCCCACCGGCTCCTCGGGGTGATGAGTCTCCTCGTCCACCTCGCGACGATAACGCCGCGGGCCGGGTCGCGCGCGCCGCAACGCACTGCGGGGCCGGCCTGTTCGGGCCGGCCCCGCGGTTGGGGAGGGTGGCTGCCTGAAGGGCCGAGCGGTGGCCCGGCAGCCGTACTGCTGGAGCCGTCAGTGCATGACGGCCATGGCGAGCGCGCGGCGGGCGCGCATCGAGGCGCGCTCAGCTCGGCGCTGCATCCGCCGGGCGGCTACCAGGCGCGTTGCCTGGCGTCCCTCCTCGGCCTCCCTCAGGCGGTCGTGCATATGCGCACGGGCCAGGGCTTCTGGGATGAGTTGCATTTCGCGGGTCCTGTTCTGACGCGAGTCGTTCGCGCCGATGATGGTGACGTCCGGGGTCGCGGAGCCGACGGGCTCCCGCGTGGTGGTGGTCATTGGTGCCTGATTCCGGGGGTCATGGGTCTGGGGACGGTCGATGGTTCCGATGCGCTTCGTTCGTGTGGGGGACATGACCCCCAGGCCGGGGGTCACGCCGCGACCGGGTTCTTGCGGGGACGGCCACGCGGACGCTTCCGGGCGACGACGACGCCCTGCACGAAGAGCTCGCCACCCCAGACGCCCCACGGCTCGCGCCGCTCCTTGGCCCCCGCGAGGCAGGCCTCGACCAGAGGGCAGGTCCGGCAGAGGGACTTCGCGTACTCGACGTCCGCGGGGGACTCGGCGAAGAACACCTCCGGGTCGTAGGAACGACAGGGAACGGGTACGCCGAGGTTCTCGATGGCGTCGTCGAGCGCGGTGAGCGCGGTGAGGGGGATCAAGGTGGAGTCCTCCGTGAGGCCGGGCGGGGAGATCGTGTCGGAAGGCGGTACGGACGGGGCGTGCGTCTCGAGTTGCACGGTGGCGTTGTCCTCGTCTGGTCGTGCCGGCCTGTTGGCCGGTTGGCGGCTGGTACCAGGTCCTGCTGTCCCGAGGCTCCTTCGTCTCGTCTCATCCGTTCGGACAAAACAAAAGGGCCGCGGATCCCGAGTGGGGTTCCGCGGCCCTGAAGGCGCCGGCCTGATTCTCAATCAGGCTGGATCACTCCAGGGTTCAGGCCCACGGAAGGCCCACATCGTGTGGTGCTGCGTCGTCTGCTTCTTGGCTCCGGCACCGGCTGCGGCTGCCGCAAAGGCATAGGCCGAGGCCTGTCCCTTCGCTACTGCTGCTTCCAGTGCCTCGGTCGGTCGCTCATTGCGCTCCCGCACGGGCAGGCTCGCCAGGGGCAGCTGGCGGACGGCGGGAACGCCGGACACACGGGTGCCACCGAGGGAGAGCTCTGAAGAGCGGGTGAGGCCGAGCGAGCAGGTGGAGACGACCGACGGATCGGTCATTTTGATGGTGTTGATGATGCTGATCACGACAATCGCCTCCTCTCGGCGTCTCAAGGGACCGGCCGGGACCGGTCCTGCGGTATTCGGATAAGTACAGCACGGAGTCAGGGCTTCAGAGAAGTCGCTGTTCCCGTGGTTAAGAACCTATGGTGCTTGCTGCTGCGGGCGCAAACTATTTTTTCGACGAGTTTTTCTCACACCTCGCCGTCGCCCTCCGCCTGCTCATGCCGCGCTGTCCGACCTGCGCAGATGGCGAGGACATCGGCCCCGAACCTGGTCAGCTTCCGGTTCCCGACACCGGCGATGACGACGAGCTCACGCTCGCTGTCCGGTGCCGCCTCCGCGATGGCCATCAGCGTCTTGTCGGTGAAGACGCAGTAGGCGGGCTGACTGATCTCCTTCGCCCGGTCCGCGCGCCACTCACGCAGCCGCTCGTAGAGCCCCTCGTCCATGTCCGAGGGACAGTCCTCGCAGCGCATCAGTTTCATCTCACCGGCTTCGGTGAGCGTCCTGCCGCACACCCTGCATCGCACCGGGCCCCTCCTGGCGGGCCGGGCGGGCGTCTCGGCACCGGCACCTGCCGTACCCGTACGTGAGCCGCGGTCGATGCCACCGCTCCCTCCGGCTCCGCCCCGGGCGCCGACCGCGGCCGAGCCGGGCCGCAGCCCGTTGAGGAAGCGGGTAGCCCTGCGGTTCCCGCGGCCGCCCGGCGAACGGGACAGGGCCCAGGACAGCGACAGGTGGAAGCGGGCCCGGGTGACGCCGACGTACAGCAGCCGGCGTTCCTCCTCGACCTGTTCGTCCGTTTTGGCGTAGGCGATCGGCATCATGCCCTCGGTGAGCCCGACGACGAACGCGGCGTCCCACTCCAGGCCCTTTGCGGAGTGCAGCGAAGCCAGCGTGACGCCCTGCACCGTGGGGGCGTGCTGGGCGGCGGCCCGCTCGTCGAGCTCGGCCACGAGATCCGAGAGCGTCGCGCCCGGCCTGGCCTGTTCGAAGTCCTCCGCCAGCCGCACCAGCGCGGCGAGGGACTCCCAGCGGTCACGCACCGCCCCGGAGCCGGTGGGCGGCTTGGAGGTCCAGCCCTTGGTGGAGAGCACCGCCCGCACCTCGGACGGCAGGTCGTCCGCCCCGTCGAGCAGCGAGTCGTTGCCTCCCGCGCGCGCTGCGCCGCGCAGGGCGACACCCGCCTCCCGCACCTCGGGACGGTCGAAGAAGCGCTCGGCACCGCGCAGCTGGTAGGGCACACCCGCGTCCGCGAGGGCCTGCTCGTAGACCTCGGACTGGGAGTTGACCCTGTACAGCACGGCGATCTCCCCCGCCGGCACCCCGGCGGCGATCAGGTCACGGATCCGTCGTGCGGTGCCCTCGGCCTCAGCGGGCTCGTCCGTGTACTCCGCGTAGACGGGTTCGGGGCCCTTGTCACGCTGCGAGACCAGCTCCAGCCGGTGTTCGGCCGCCTTGCCCCGGGCCTGGCTCAGCAGACCGTTGGCCAGGTGGACGACCTGAGGGGTGGAGCGGTAGTCCCGCACCAGCTTGACCACCGTGGCGTCCGGATGACGGGTGCGGAAGTTCAGCAGGTGGTCGGGGGTGGCACCGGTGAAGGAGTAGATCGTCTGGCCCGCGTCGCCGACGACGCAGAGGTCGTCCCGGTCACCGAGCCAGAGGTCCAGGAGCCGCTGCTGGAGGGGACTGACGTCCTGGTACTCGTCGACGACGAAGTGCTGGTACTGCCGGCGCACATGATCGGCGATGTCGTGCCGGTCCTGGAGGATGCCGACCGTGAGCAGCAGCACGTCCTCGAAGTCGATCACCGAGCGGTCGCGCTTCAGCTGCTCGTACATCGCGTAGATCTGCGAGAGCTCGGCCGGGTCGCGCGGCGCGTCCCGCTGGGTCTTCGCGACCGCTGCCGGGTAGTCCGCGGGCACCGTCTGGGTGACCTTGGCCCACTCGATCTCGCTGGTGGCGTCCCGCAGCTCGTTGCGGTCGAGCCGGATCCCGCAGCGTGCGGCGGCCTCGGCGACCAGCTGCACCTTGCGCTCCACGAGACGCGGAAGCTCACCACCGACTGCTTTCGGCCAGAAGTACTGCAGCTGGCGCAGGGCCGCGGAGTGGAAGGTCCGGGCCTGCACACCCGTCGCGCCGAGCTGGCGAAGCCGGCCCCGCATCTCGCCCGCCGCCCGGTTGGTGAAGGTGACGGCGAGCACGGTGGTCGGCTGGAGGATCCCGGCACGCACCCCGTAGGCGATGCGGTGCGTGATCGCCCGCGTCTTGCCCGTACCTGCTCCGGCCAGCACGCACACGGGTCCTCCGAGGGCCAGCGCGACCTCGCGCTGCTCCGGGTCGAGCCCGTCCAGCACGGCGTCCGCGGAGTCGGGGACCTGTGGGAAGAGGGTGGAATGCGTTGCTGCTGTCACCCTGCCATGCTGCCAGGTCGCAAGGGACGGCCGCGGCGGTTGTCCACAGGGGGCGTCGATTGTCGTACCGGCTGCGTGGGTGCCGTGCGGATACAGGAAGGGTCCGGGAACGGACCTCGGTCCGGGGCCGGGAATGGCGTTCGGGTCCCGGACGTTCCCTTCATGCGGGACGGGCGCGGGCGCGCCTGTCACGCGCTTTCAACGGGACCTTCCCAGCGGGACACACGAGACAAGGGAGCACCGACGACATGCCGGGCACTGTGACGATGTACAGCACCACGTGGTGCGGCTACTGCCGCCGGCTCAAGGGGCAGATGGATCGCGAGGGCATCGCGTACACCGAGGTCAACATCGAGCACGACCCGGATTCGGCGGCTTTCGTGGAGAAGGCGAATGGCGGGAACCAGACGGTACCGACCGTGCTCTTCCCCGACGGTTCGACGCTGACGAACCCCTCGCTGGCCCAGGTCAAGCAGAAGATCGGCGCCTGACCCGCACGAGGCGCACGACCCCCGACCGGCCCGGCGCCGGTCCGGGGGTCTTCTCATGACATGCCCGTACGACAGCGCCCCGGCGGTAGCGTGACCGGCATGACGACCGGGGACGGGGCGGACGGCGAGGCGCTGGCGGGAGGCATGGCGAACGCGGGGGACGTCTTCCGCCGGGGCGCCCTGGTGGATCGCCCGGCACCGCGCCACGCACCCGCTCTCCATGCCCACCTCCTCGCGCTGAGGGAGCACGGCTTCGACGCCGCTCCGATCCCCGTGGGACCGACCGCCGACGGCCGGGAGCAGCTGACCTTCGTCCCCGGTGACGTGGCCCTGCCGCCGTTCCCGCCGTGGGTGATGACGACGGCCGCCCTCGAATCGGTGGGGGCCCTGCTGCGACGCCTGCACGAGGCCGGTGCGTCCGTCGCTGCCGCACCGGACGTCGAGTGGCCCCGGGACCTCGCCGATCCGGAAGGGGGACCGGTGGTGTGCCACAACGACGTGTGCCCGGAGAACGTCGTCTTCCGCGACGGCCGCGCCGCCGCCCTGATCGACTTCGACCTGGCGGCACCCGGCCGGCCCCTCTGTGACGTCGCCATGGCCGCCCGCTACTGGGTGCCCATGCTCGATACCCTGTCTGCGGCGGCGCTGTACCCGGACGCACCGGACGTGCCCGCGCGGCTGCGGGTCCTGGCCGACGGCTACGGCCTGGCGCCTGCCGAGCGGGCCGAACTGCCCGGCGTGATCGAACAGGCCACGGAGATCTGCCGTGCCTTCGTCGCCCGACGCGTGGCCGACGGCGATCCCGTCTACCGCGAGGCGCTGGCCGACCGTGGCGGATGGCGGCGCTGGGACCGTGTGCAGGCCTGGCTGGCAGCGCACCGCGGGATGTTCGCGGACGCCCTGTCGGACTGACGCGCCCGCCTCTCACCGGCCTGGACGAGTCCGGGGCACGACCGCGGACCCCGCCGAGAGGGCCCCATGCCTGTGTGACCAGGACGGAGGGAAGGTGCTGCCCTCGCCGTCAGCCCGCGCCGTCAGCCCGCTCCGCCCGGCCTCGGGAGCGGCTTGCCGTACCAGAGCTCGATCAGGCGGGCCGCGATCGAGACGCCGAAGGGCGGCAGCACCTCGCCGGAGTCGAAGGCCGCGGTCAGGTCCTCGCGGGAGAACCAGCGGGCCTCCTCGATCTCCTCGCCGTCCACGGTGATCTCCGAGGTCACGGCGCGGGCCATGAAGCCGAGCATCAGGCTGGAGGGGAACGGCCAGGGCTGGCTGGCGATGTACTCGACCTCGCCGATGGTGACCCCCGCCTCCTCGAACACCTCGCGGGCGACGGACTGCTCGATCGACTCCCCCGGCTCCACGAAACCGGCGAGGGTCGAGAACCGGCCCTCGGGCCAGTGCACCTGGCGTCCCAGCAGGGCACGGTCCTGGTCGTCCGTGACCAGCATGATCACGGCGGGGTCGGTGCGCGGGTAGTGCTCCGCACCGCACGCCTGGCAGCGGCGGATGTGCCCGGCGGCCGCGATCACGGTGCGCTCGCCGCAGCGTGAGCAGAAGCGGTGCAGCCGCTGCCAGTTCTCGAGGGCCACCGCGTGCACCATCAGGCCGGCGTCGCGCGGGCCGAGGAGCATCCCGGCCTCGCGCAGCCCGGCCGGCCGGGCGGACTGGTCCATGCGGCCCGGGAGGGAGTCCTTCTGGAGCGCGAAGTAGCGTACGCCGTCCTCGTCGGTGCCGAGGAAGTAGCGGTGGGTCTCGGTGACCGGTGCCTCGAAGGCCGGGGTCATGACGAGCTCGGTGCCGCCTTCGGGGGTGTCGTCGATGAGCGCCTGTCCCCCGGAGACGACGAAGACTCTGGTCGTCGGGTGGCTCCAGGCCGCGGCGAGCCAGGCCTCGTCGAGCCGGTGGTGCGCCGCGCGGTCGATGCCGCTCGGCGCGGTGAGACCGATCGGGCGGTCTGGGCTGGCGTTGTCGAAGGTGCTCACAGGTGCTTCCTACTCCCCCGGGGGTGGATCGGGCGTTCAGAGATTCAGCGGAGTGCGTCGGCCAGTTCGCTCCACAGATGGGCGGCGGTCTCCACGCCCTTGAGGAGGAGGTCGAGTTCGACCTTCTCGTCGGGGCCGTGCCAGCCGTCGGACGGTACGGAGATACCGAGGAAGAGGACGGGTGCGCCGAGCACGTCCTGGAGGTCGGCGGCGGGGCCCGAGCCTCCCTCGCGGGTGAAGAGGATCTTCGTGCCGAAGGCCCGGCCCATGGCACGGGCCACCGCCTGGAGGGCGGGGTGGTCCAGGGGCGTCAGACAGGGGCGTGTGGCGGGGGCGAAGGTGATCCGGTGGCGGATTCCGGCCGGTATGCGGTCCTCCGCCCAGGCGCGGACCGCTTCCTGGATCCGGTCCGGGTCCTGGCCGGCGACCAGCCGGAAGCTCAGCTTCACGAGGGCCGACGAGGGGATGACGGTCTTGCTGCCGGCCCCCTGGTAGCCGCCGCCGATGCCGTTGACCTCGGCGGTGGGGCGGGCCCAGACGCGTTCGAGGGTGGAGTACCCCGCCTCGCCCGCTGTGGCCCGCGAGGCGGCCGTGCGCAGCCAGGTCTCCTCGTCGAAGGGCAGTTCGGCGAAGAGTGCGCGCTCGGTCCCGGTGAGTTCGGCGACCCCGTCGTAGAAGCCGGGGACCGCGACCCTGCCCTCCGTGTCGTGGAGAGCCGCGACCAGGCGGGCCAGCTCGGTCGCGGGGTTGGGGACGGCGCCGCCGAAGGACCCGGAGTGGATGTCCTGGCCGGGACCGGACAGCTCGATCTCGCATTCCGCGAGGCCCCGCATGCCGGTGCAGACGGTGGGGGTGTTCTCGTCCCACATGCCGGTGTCGGAGACGATCACGACGTCGGCGGCGAGGCGGCCGGCACGCTCCTCGGCCAGCGCGCGGAAATGCGGCGATCCGGACTCCTCCTCGCCCTCGACGAGGAGCTTGAGGTGGACGGCGGGGGTCGTGCGGCCGGTCGCGGCGAGGTGGGCGCGGACGCCGAGTGTGTGGAAGAACACCTGGCCCTTGTCGTCGGCGGCGCCGCGTCCGTACATCCTGCCGTCGCGGATCACCGGGTCGAACGGGTCGGTGCTCCAGCCGTCCTCACGGGCCGCGGGCTGCACGTCGTGGTGGCCGTAGACGAGGACGACGGGTGCGTCCGGGTCCTGGGACGGCCACTCGGCGAAGACCGCGGGGGCGCCGGGCGTCTCCCAGATCTCGGTGACCGGGAAGCCGGTCTCCGCGAGCTTGCCGGACAGCCACCGGGCGCTGCGCCGTACGTCCCCGTCGTGTTCCGGCTGAGCGGACACGGACGGGATGCGCAGCCACTCGGCGAGGTCGTCGAGAAAGGCCGCGCGGTGCTGCTCGGTGTACGTACGGACGGCGCTGTCCGGGGTGTCGCTCATGCTCATGAGCCTATCGGCCCTGCGGAGGTGGCTCGTCCAGCAGGAGCTTCTCGAGCTCCTCCCGGCCCGGCAGCCCGGTGGGGCGGGACGTCTCCCCGGTGCGCACGTAGAGGAAGGTCGCGGTGACCGCCTCCAGCGGCAGCCCGTGCAGTTCCGCCCAGGCCAGCCGGTAGACGGCGAGCTGGAGGGGGTCGGCCGTGCGGTGCCGGGAGGTCTTCCAGTCGACGATCTCGTACGTGTCACCCGTGCGGTACACGGCGTCGATCCGGCCGCGGATCACCCTGCCGCCGAGCGTGATCTGGAACGGTGTCTCGACGCGGTAGGGGGTGCGCCGGGCGTACGCGGTGCGCTCGAAGGCCTCCTTGAGGTCGGCGAGGTCCCGTTCGTCGGCGATCTCCGCGTCGTTCTCGTCGCCGCCGGGGAGTTCGTCCGGTCCCAGCATGGGCAGCGGCAGTTCCTCGAACCGGGACTCGACCCAGGCGTGGAATCGGGTGCCACGGCGCGCGGCGGGCTGCGGGGGGCGCGGCATGGGGCGGGCGAGCTCCCGCGCGAAGCCCTCGGGATCGTCGGCGAGGTGCAGGAGTTGGGTGGCGGAGAGTGTGGCGGGCACGACGACGTCGCGCACGGCGGCGCGGGCACGGCGCAGCTCACCGGCGAGGGCGTCGAGGTCGCGGTCCCAGGAGGCGAGGGTGCGCGACTCCTCGGGGGTGAGGCCCGCGTCGGCCGGGGTGCGGGCGGCCGGGACGTGCGGCGCGGGGGCATCCCGGGGAGCGGGCGGCCCTGCACGGCCCAGGTCCTCCTCACCGTCCGGGAACGGGTCGTCGTACGGGGCCTGCGCGCCGTCGTACCCCGGTTCCACGTCCTCGTACGGCGGTTCGTCGTCCTCGTAGGGGGGCTCGCCGTCCTCGTAGGGCGGCTCTTCGTCGTACAGCGGATCCTGTGCGGGGCGGGGGCCTCCGCCGGGGGTGGTCAGCCCGTACGCGTCCGGCACGGGTGCGGCCGACAGTGCCTCCAGGTGTGCCAGCACCGTGTCCCTGGCGGCCCTGCGGCGGGCCATGGCGGTGTCGTCGAGCGGGAGCGGCCAGGGCTGGTCGGTGTCCTCGTCCCGCAGCGCCGGGTTCTCCTCGTCCTCGCCGGGTTCGTCCGCCCACACCTCGATCTCGCCGTGTCCGGCCGCGCAGTGCTCGTACAGCGCGTCGAGGAAGGCCGACGGGCCGCGGGGCTTCTTCTGGGACGGGCCCCACCAGTGGCCCGAGCCGAGCAGCAGGCTGCGGGGGCGGGTGAAGGTGACGTAGCCGAGGCGGAGCTCCTCGGTGTGCTGATGCCCCTTCATCTCCTCCTTGAACGCCTTGAGCCCCTTGGTGTCGAAGGCGTCGAGGGACGGCAGCGTGGGCGCGTCGCCGCGCAGGGCGTGCGGGAGGACCTGGGACTGCGAGGTCCACGCGTCCCGGGACTGCGTGCTGGGGAACTGGCCGCCGACGAGGCCGGGGACGGCGACGACGTCCCACTCCAGGCCCTTGGACTTGTGCGCGGTGAGGACCTTCACGGTGTTCTCGCCGCCGGGCAGGGCGTTGTCGAGGCCCTTCTCGTACTGGGCGGCGGTGCGGAGGAAGCCGAGGAAGGCGAGCAGGGTCGCCTCCCCGTCCACCGCCGCGAAGCCGGCCGCGACGTCCAAAAAGTTGGCGAGGGTCTCCCGGCGACGCGCGGCCAGGGCGTGCGGCGACGCCGAGAGCTCCACCTCCAGGCCGGTGGTCGCGAGGACGCGGTGCAGTACGTCCATGAGGGGGTCCGCCAGCGAACGGCGCAGGTCGCGGAGTTCGGTGGCCAGACGGGCGAAGCGGACGCGGGCCTCCGCGGAGAACGGCAGCCGGTCGTCCTCCGAGCCACCGGACTCCAGGAAGGTGTCGAGGGCGTCGGCGAGTGAGATCACCTCGGCCGGGTCGGTTCCCTCGACGGCATCGGCCAGACGCCGGTCCGGATCGTCGTCGCCCCCCGGGTCGGAGCGGTGGACGAGGACACGGGCGCGGCGCCCCAGCAGGGCGAGGTCGCGTGGTCCGATGCGCCAGCGGGGTCCGGTCAGCAGCCGGACCAGGGAGGCGTTGGCCCCGGGGTCCTGAAGCACCTCGCAGACGGCGACGAGGTCGGCGACCTCGGGGAGGTGCAGGAGTCCGGAGAGTCCGACGACCTCGACCGGGATGTCGCGGGCGACCAGGGCGGCCTGGATGCGGGGGAAGTCTCCGGCGGTCCGGCACAGGACGGCGATCTCCCCGGGTGCCGTCCCGGTCCGTACGAGGTGGGCGAGCGAGTCGCCGAGCCAGTCGATCTCCTCGGCGTGGGTGGCCAGCAGGGCGCACCGGACCGTGCCGTCCCTCTCGGCCCCGGGCGCGGGGCGCAGTGCCTCGACTCCCTCGTGCATGGCGCGCAGGGGCTCGGCGAGGCCGTTCGCGAGGTGCAGGAGGCGGCCTCCGCTGCGGCGGTTCTCGCTGAGGGAGTAGCGGGTGGCCGGGGTGCCGTCGGCGTGCGGGAAGTGGTGCGGGAAGTCGTCGAGGTTGGCCACGGAGGCGCCGCGCCATCCGTAGATCGCCTGGCAGGGATCCCCGACGGCTGTGACGGCGTGTCCTGCCGTGCCCTCGCCGCCTCCGCCGCCGAAGAGCGCGGCCAGCAGGAGCCGCTGCGCCACGGAGGTGTCCTGGTACTCGTCGAGCAGGACGACCCGGAATTCGTCGCGCAGGACGGCGCCGACCTCGGGCCGGGTGAGGGCGAGCTCGGCGGAGAGGGCGATCTGGTCGCCGAAGTCGAGGAGGTCCCGGCTGCGCTTGGCGGTCCGGTAGCGCCGGGTCAGCCCGAGGAGCTCGCGGCGGGCCTCGGCCGTCTCGGGGATCCTGCGCAGCTCGGCGTTGGTGAGCCTGGCCGTCTCCAGGTCCCGCAGGAGCTGCGTGTCGTACTCCAGGAGCTCCTCGGGGCGTACGAGGTGCTCGGCGAGCTCGGCGTCCAGGGCGAGCAGGTCGCTGACGAGGGTGGGGAAGGAGCGGGTCAGTGCCGGGTAGGGGCCCGGCGCCTCGCGCAGCACCCGGGCCGCGAGCTGGTAGCGGGTGGCGTCCGCCAGGAGACGGGTGGTGGGTTCGAGGCCGATCCGCAGGCCGTGGTCGGTGAGGAGCCGGCCGGCGAAGGCGTGGTAGGTGGAGATGCTGGGCTCGCCCGGCGGGTCGTCGGGGTCGATGACGTCGGGGTCGGTGACTCCGGCGGCGACGAGGGCCTTGCGGACGCGCTCGGCGAGCTCACCGGCGGCCTTGTTCGTGAAGGTCAGACCGAGCACCTGCTCGGGGGCGACCTGTCCGGTGCCGACCAGCCACACCACCCGGGCCGCCATCACCGTGGTCTTCCCGGAACCCGCTCCGGCCACGATCACCTGCGGGGCGGGCGGCGCGGTGATGCAGGCCGTCTGCTCCGGGGTGAAGGGGATCCCGAGGAGCTCCTTGAGCTGCTCGGGATCGGTGATTCGGGAGGACACTCCAGAGAGGCTAACCGGACGCACCGACAACACCGTCCCGCACCGATTCCGCCGGAAAGATCATTCGATGATCTGACGGCCTTCGGGCTGTGCGCTGCACGACGCCTTGAAGGCGCAGTGGGTGCAGTGCTGGCCGGTCGTCGGAGTGAACCGTTCGTCCAGGACCCGTCCCGCCGCCGTGGCCAGCAGGTCGGAGACCCATGCGCCCGAGAGGGGCTCCTGGGCCTGCACCTTGGGAAGGGCGTCGCCGCCCTCCTTCTTCGGGGCGGGCTGCCGCAGCTGGACGAGTTCGGCGCCCCCGGTGTCCGGGCGGCGGCCGTCGAAGACCTCGTCGACGGCCCCTTCCCTGACGGCGAGCTGGTACACGGCGAGCTGGGGGTGTGCGGCCACCTCGTCCTTGGTCGGCGCGCCCTTGCCGGTCTTGAAGTCGACGACGTACGCCCGCCCCTCGACGTCCTGTTCGACCCGGTCCATGGAGCCACGGATGCGTACGGCGTACTCGCCCGCTTCGAGGGTGACGTCGAAGTCGTGCTCGCTGGCCGTCGGGGTGCGCCCCGCGCGGTCCATGACGTGCCAGCGCAGGAAGCGTTCCAGGGCGTCGCGTGCGTGGTCCTTCTCCTGCTGCGACTTCCAGGGGGCGTCGAAGACGAGGCCGTCCCACACGGAGTCCAGGCGTTCCATCAGGACGTCGAGGTCGGCGGCGGTGCGGCCGGAGGCCACCTCGTCGGCGAGCACGTGGACCACGTTGCCGAAGCCCTGGGCGGCCGTCGCCGGGGCGTCCGCCTTGACCTCACGGCCCAGGAACCACTGCAGGGCGCAGGTGTTGGCGAGCTGGTCGAGCGCGCTCCCCGAGAGGGCTACGGGGTGGTCCCTGTCGCGCAGCGGGATCTCGGAGCGGGTCGGTTCGTCGAGCCCCCACCAGCGGTGCGGGTGGGCCGCCGGCACGAGCGGCTGGCCCTCGTCGTCGGCGAGCGCCGCGAGCCGGGCGAGCCGGAGGGCGGCCGCGCCGCGCAGGGCCTCGGAGGCGGTGGGGTCGACGGTCGTCGCCCGGAGCTCGGCGACGAGCGAGGCCACCGCCAGGGGGCGGCGGGGCCGTCCTGTGACGTCCCGGGGCTCGGTCCCGAGCTCACCGAGGAAGCGGGACGGCTGGTCGCCGTCGTCGGCGGGCGCCTTGACCGCGGTGACGACCAGGCGTTCGCGGGCACGGGTGGCGGCCACGTAGAACAGACGGCGCTCCTCGGCCAGGAGCGCCCCCGGGGTGAGCGGTTCGGCCAGGCCGTCACGTCCGATACGGTCCGCCTCCAGGAGGGAACCTCGGCGGCGCAGGTCGGGCCAGAGACCCTCCTGCACGCCGGCGACGACCACCAGGTGCCATTCGAGGCCCTTGGAGCGGTGCGCGGTCATGAGGCGCACGGCGTCGGGGCGTACGGCGCGCCGGGAGAGGGTGTCGGCGGCGATGTCCTGGGCGTCGACCTCTTCCAGGAAGTTGAGCGCGCCCCGCCCCCCGGTGCGTTCCTCGGCCCGGGCAGCGGTGTCGAAGAGGGCGCACACGGCGTCGAGGTCCCGGTCGGCGTTCCGGCCGCCCGCGCCGCCGCGCAGCGCGGCCCGCTCCAGCCGGCCGGGCCAGGGCGTGCCGTTCCAGAGGGTCCACAGGGCCTCTTCCGCGGTACCGCCTCCTTCGAGGAGTTCACGGGCCTTGCGCAAGAGCGCCCCGAGCCGCTGGGCTCCGCGGGCGTACGCCGGGTCGTGGGTGACCAGGCGTTCGGGCTCGGCGAGCGCCCGTGCCAGCAGGTGTCCGGACGGCGGTGGTACGCGGTTCCCGGCGGCCCGCTCCTCGTCGCGCAGGGCCCGTCCCAGCCGGCGCAGGTCGGCGGCGTCCATCGAGCCGAGGGGCGAGGCCAGCAGGGTGAGGGCGGTCTCGGTGTCGAGCCCGCCGGGTGCCTCGTACTCGCTCCCGGACGTCCCCGTGCCGAGGCCGCTCGGTGCGGCGCCGTCGCTCCCGCCGCCGTCCCCGTCCTCCGGGTCCTCCGGGTCCTCCGGGTTCTCCGGGTCCTCCGAGTTCTCCGGGTTCTCCGGGGCTTCCGGGTCCTCCGGTGCACCGGGGTGGAGCGCCGCCGTGGCGACGGTGCGCAGGGCGGTCAGGAGCGGGGCGACGGCCGGCTCGTGGCGCAGGGGCAGGTCGTCGCCGTCGATCTCCAGAGGGACTCCGGCGGAGGTGAGCGCTCGGCGCACGGCGGGGATCGAACGGCCGCCGGCGCGTACGAGTACCGCCATGTCCCTCCAGGGCACGCCCTCCTCCAGGTGCGCGCGCCGGAGCAGATCGGCGATGTTCTCCAGCTCGGTGGAGGGTGTCGGATAGGTGTACGCCTCCACGCGCCCCCCTTCCCGCACGGCGGACAGCTCACGGTGGGCACGGACCTTGTCCGAGGGCAGGCGGGTGAGGGGCATCCGGCGGGTGAGCAGCCGGGTGGCCGCCAGGAGGTGTGCTCCGGAACGGCGCGAGGTGGTGAGGACCCCGACGGGGGCGGGCGCGCCGTCGGCCCGGCGAAAGGTGTCGGGGAAGTCGAGGATGCCGTTCACATCGGCGCCCCGGAAGGCGTAGATCGACTGGTCGGGGTCGCCGAAGGCGATCAGCGTACGGCCGCCGCCGGTCCCCGGAGCGGCGTTCCCCCGGTTCCCGGCCAGCGCGTGCAGCAGGCGTACCTGTGCGGGGTCGGTGTCCTGGTACTCGTCGACGAACACGGCGTCGTAGCTCCCGGCCAGCTGCGCCGCCACCTCGGGGCGCTCGGCGAGCAGGACCGCCCGGTGGACCAGTTCCGCGTAGTCGAGGACGCCCTGGGCGTCGAGCACGTCGAGGTACTCGGCGAGGAACTGGGCCGCGGCGCTCCAGTCCGGGCGGCCCGTACGGCGGGCGAAGGCGGCCAGCGCGTCGGGGCCGAGGCCCAGCTCACGGCTGCGGGCCAGCACCGCGCGCACCTCGTCGGCGAAGCCACGGGTCGTCAGACAGGCCCGCAGCTCGTCGGGCCAGCGGACATGGGCCGACCCGGTCCGCTCCAGGCCGAGCTGGCCTGCCAGAAGCTCACGCACGGTGACGTCCTGCTCGGGTCCGGAGAGCAGGCGCAGCGGATCGGCGAAGAGGTCGGCGTCCTGGTGGGCGCGGACCAGGGCGTAGCAGTAGGAGTGGAAGGTGGTGGCCTGCGGGCCCCTGGTGCCGCCGAGCCGGGCCGCCATCCTGTCGCGGAGTTCGACGGCCGCCTTGCGGCTGAAGGTGAGGACGAGGATGCGGGCGGGATCGGCCCCCCGGGCCACGCGCCGCGCGACCGCCTCCACCAGCGTCGTGGTCTTGCCGGTGCCCGGTCCGGCGAGGACCAGGAGCGGTCCGTCCCGGTGGTCAACCACGGCGCGCTGCGGTGCGTCCAGGAGAGGGGGGTCCACGGAACCCGGCGGCGTGCGCACCAGCCGGTACGCGCCCGGGGCCCGCCGCCGTGCCTGACGGTGCGGGCTGTTCCGGGTGGTGAAGGAGGAACTCACGTGGATCGCCGGTCCTGAAGGGTCTTCTCGGGTCTGCGCGGTGGCCGGCCGTGGGGAGGCGGCCCGGTGTGGAGTCTGCTGGTGAAGAAGGGTGCCGGGTCCGGGAGGGCCCGGCCGTGACGCATACGGATGAGGGAGCGGAGCGTGCCGCGTGTGGACGACGCTACGCCGTCGGCGGGGCGGACATCGGGCGGTGGGCCGCGTCCCGCGTCACATCCGGGTTCCGGTTCGCCGGTGTGTCCTGCTCACCGGCCCGGCGCCTGTCCCGGCGGGACTCGATGGCGGAAGCTGTCAGGTGTGAGCTTCGTCGCCCGGACCACCGGTCACGCCGTCCCATCTGGCCCGCTTCATGTCCAGACGCGGAACGTGCCCGTCCGCGTCGCGCGGGGCCGGGCGCAGCGGAGTGCCCTCCTCGCGGTAGTGGCCGAGCGCCCGCAGTTCATGGCCGGGCAGCAGCGTCCCGTCGGCGCGCACCACACGCCACCAGGGTGCCGCGGAGCCGTACAGGGCCATCACCCGGCCGACCTGTCTCGGTCCGCCGTCGCCGAGCCACTCCGCGACGTCGCCGTACGTCATGACTCTGCCGGGCGGGATCAGGTCCGCCACGTCCAGGACACGCTCGGCGTGGACGGGCAGCTCGGCGATCACGGGGTCGGCCGGCCCGGCCCCGGTCCGGCTGCCGCTCGTCCGGTCTTCGCTCATCCGTCCCATCCTGCCGTACGCCACCGACAACGTGCCCTGTCCGGTGTAGTCCTGGTCACACACCGTGCACACGGGGGCGAAGCAGCGTATGTTGCGCATCGCGCCCGCGCAATGCACCCTGATGCCCCCCTCTGTCTGCAGGCCGTGCCACCATCATGCGGGCGGTGACCGGTGATACGAGACCACGAAGATTCTTCAGAGGCTAAGGAGCAGGGCGTGCAGCCACCGAAGGCGGCCGACGCCTCCGACGCCGAGCCGCGTCCGGACGCCCCCGATGCCCCCGGCGACGGGGAGACGTCCGGGCCGTCCGGGAAGCACCTCTCGGGTTCGACCCTGGCACCGGCCGACGGCCTGACCGACCGTGTCTCGGGCGACGAGCCGCTGCTGCCCGCGCGGGTCCACCGCCCGTCCGATCTGCTGAGGCTCCTCGTCGGGGTGCTCGCGATCGCTCTGCTGTTCTCCATCGCCGCCTTCGCCCAGGGGACCACCACGGGCCTCGAGGACGACATCTCCAAGGGCACCGACCAGGCGCCCGACCTGCTGATCAAGCTGGCCGGCCTGGTTTCCAGCATCGCCGTCCTCCTCGTGCCGGTCGCCTTCGCGATCGAGCGCCTGGTGAAACGCGACGGGCTCCGGATCGCGGACGGGGTGCTGGCCGCCGTGCTGGCCCACGGGGTGACCCTGGCCACCGACCTCTGGGTCGCGAGGTCGGCCTCCGGAACGATCCGGGACGCGCTGACCCAGCCCCAGCCGGGGGACGCGCTCACCGACCCCGTGCACGGATATCTCGCGCCGGTCATCGCCTACATGACGGCGGTGGGCATGGCCCGCAGACCCCGGTGGCGGGTCGTGCTCTGGGTGGTGCTGCTCCTCGACGCCTTCGCGATGCTGGTCGGGGGCTACACCACCCCGTTCTCGATCGTCCTCACCGTGCTGATCGGCTGGACCGTGGCGTACGGCACCCTGTACGCCGTCGGCTCGCCGAACGTCCGTCCCACCGGCCAGCACCTGATGGCCGGTCTGCGGCACGTCGGTTTCCGCCCGGTCGCCGCGATGCGCGCGGAGGAGACTCCCGACAACATCGACCAGATCGACCGCGGCCGCCGCTATCTGGTGACCCTGGAGGACGGCCCCCCGCTGGACGTCACGGTCGTCGACCGGGAACAGCAGGCCCAGGGCTTCTTCTACCGGGTGTGGCGCAGGCTCACCCTGCGCAGCATCACCCAGCGCCGCTCCATCCAGTCCCTGCGCCAGGCCCTGGAGCAGGAGGCGCTCCTCGCGTACGCGGCGATCGCGGCCGGGGCCAACGCGCCCAAGCTGATCGCCACCTCCGAGCTCGGGCCCGACGCCGTGATGCTCGTGTACGAGCACATCGGGGGACGATCGCTGGACGCCCTGGAGGACGAGGAGATCACCGACGAGCTGGTGCGGGGCGCCTGGCGGCAGGTGCGGGCGCTCCAGTCGCGGCGGATCGCGCACCGCCGGCTCACCGGGGACGCCATCCTGGTGGATCGTTCCGGCACGGTGTTCGTCACGGACCTGCGGGGTGGCGAGATCGCGGCGGGTGACCTGATCCTCCGCATGGACGTCGCCCAGCTGCTCACCACCACCGGTCTGAGGGTGGGTGCCGAACGGGCCGTGGCCGGGGCGCTCGCCGTGCTCGGCCCCGACGCGGTGGCCGACTGTCTGCCGCTGCTCCAGCCGATCGCGTTGAGCCGTTCCACCCGGGCGACGCTGCGCAGGCTGGCGCGGGAGCGCTCGCAGCGTGAGCGTGAGGCGGTGCTGGAGGCCTCGCAGGCGGCCAAGCAGGCCAAGGCGGAGGAGCACGACGTCTCGGCGGCGAACGACCGCAAGGCCGTCCGGAAGTCGCAGCGCACGGAGAAGCAGGCCGAGAAGCGGGCGATGGACGATGCTCTGGAAGAGGCCCGCGAGGAGGACATGCTGGCCCAGATCCGCCGCCAGGTGCTGCTGATCAGGCCGCAGGCGCCGGTCGAACCGGTCCGTCTGGAACGCATCAAGCCGCGCACCCTCTTCAGCTTCATCGCGGGTTCGATCGCCGCCTACTTCCTGATCTCACAGGTCACCGAGGCCGACTTCGGCACGGTCGTGGAGCAGGCGGAGTGGGGCTGGGTGGCGGCCGCCCTCGGCTTCTCGGCCCTGAGCTACGTCGCCGCCGCCATGAGCCTCCTCGGCTTCGTGCCCGAGCGTGTGCCGTTCGGGAAGACCGTGCTGGCGCAGGTGGCCGGGTCGTTCGTGAAGATCGTGGCCCCGGCGGCGGTCGGCGGTGTGGCGCTGAACACCCGCTTCCTGCAGCGCGCCGGGGTGCGTCCGGGGCTCGCCGTCGCGAGCGTGGGCGCGTCCCAGCTGTTCGGTCTGGGCGCCCACATCCTGCTGCTCGCCCTCTTCGGGTATCTGACAGGCACGGAGAAGACCCCGGACTCGCTCACCCCGTCGAGGACGGTCATCGCGGGCCTGCTCACGGTCGCCGTGCTCGTGCTGGTGGTGACCGCGATCCCGTTCCTGCGGAAGTTCGTGGTGACCCGGGTCCGGTCGCTGTTCGCCGGCGTCGTGCCCCGCATGCTCGACGTGGTGCAGCGTCCTCAGAAGCTGATCACCGGCATCGGCGGGATGCTGCTGCTGACCGGGCTGTTCGTGCTGTGCCTCGACGCGTCGATCCGCGCCTTCAGCGGTCCCGACGTCCCGCAGCTCAGCTACGCGAGCATCGCCGTGGTCTTCCTCGCGGGCAACGCCCTCGGGTCGGCGGCGCCCACCCCGGGCGGCATGGGCGCGGTCGAGGGCGCTCTGACGCTGGGTCTGATCGCTGTGGGACTGCCGAAGGAGGTCGCGGCCCCGGCCGTGCTCCTGTACCGCGTGATGACGCTGTGGCTGCCGGTGCTCCCCGGCTGGATCTGCTTCAACCAGCTCACCCGGAAGGGCGAGCTCTAGAACACCTGCGCGGGGCGCGCCACTCGCATGGCCCGCGCCCCGCGCGTTCCCTCGGGCCCCGCCGCACGATGGGTCCATGAGGACCTCCCCCGCTCTGCGTGCCGCTGCCCTCGCCGCAACCGCCACGGTGCTGCTGCCACTGGCCGCCTGTTCGGACGACGGTGACGGAGGTACGGGGAGTTCGACGCCCTCGTCCGCCTCGACTGCGGCCCCCACCGCGACGCCGGGGAACCTGTCCTCCCAGAAGCTCGACTGGAAGCCCTGCCCGGCCCCCAACGAGGCCCAGGGCAGCGGCGCGTCCCCCTCCCCTCTCCCGGGCGGAACGACCTGGCAGTGCTCCTTCATGGACGTGCCCCTCGACTACGCGGACCCCGGGGGCCGGACCATCGAGCTCGCACTCGTCCGCGCCGCCGCCAGGGACAAGGACAAGCGCATCGGCTCGCTGATCTTCAACTTCGGCGGACCGGGTGCCTCGGGCGTCGCCACGCTGCCGTCGTTCGGCACCGCCTACGACTCCCTCCGCGCCCGCTACGACCTGGTCAGCTTCGACCCGCGAGGGGTCGGCCGCAGCGAAGGGGTCGAGTGCTCGGACGACGCAACCCTCGACGCGCGCTACGAGCAGGACGGCACCCCGGACGACGCCGAGGAGGAGAAGGCGTTCGTCGAGGACCAGAAGTCGTACATCGCCGACTGCGAGGAGAACTCCGGGGACGAGCTCCCCTACGTCGGCACCACGAACGCGGCCCGGGACATGGACCTGCTGCGTCAGGTGCTCGGCGACGACAAGCTGTACTACTTCGGGATCTCGTACGGCACCGAGCTGGGCGGTGTCTACGCCCACCTCTACCCCAGGACGGTCGGCCGGGCCGTCCTGGACGCGGTCGTCGACCCGACGGAGGACTCCCTGAAGTCCTCGCTGGGCCAGGCCGAGGGCTTCCAGCTCGCCCTGGACAACTTCACCGCCGACTGCGCCGAGCGCGACGACTGCAAACTCCCCGGCGCCACCGCGAAGGAGGTCCAGGACGGGATCACCGCCCTCCTCGCGAAGCTGGAGAAGAAGCCCGTCCCGGGTCTCGGTGAAAGGGAACTGACCGAGACCCAGGCCACCACCGGCATCGCGTCGGCCCTCTACTCCAAGGAGACCTGGCCGCTGCTCGAACAGGGCATCGACGAGGCGGACGGCGGCAACGGCGGACTGCTGCTCGCGCTCGCCGACTCGCTGAACGGCCGCTCCGAGGACGGGCACTACGACAATTCCAACGCCGCCAACGCGGCCGTCAACTGCGCCGACTCCAAGCAGCGGTTCACCCTGGAGCAGACAAGGAAGGCGCTCCCCGAATTCCGCAAGGCCTCCCCCGTGTTCGGCGACTACCTCGGCTGGGGTCTGATGGCCTGCACGGGCTGGCCGGTGGCGGGCGCCTGGGACACCCCCGACGTCAGCGCGCCCGGTTCGGCCCCGATCCTGGTCATCGGCAACACCGGGGACCCGGCCACTCCGTACGCCGGCGCGAAGGCGATGGCCGCCTCGCTCGGCAAGGGGGTCGGGATCGAGCTCACGTACAAGGGCGAGGGCCACGGGGCGTACAACGGCGGCAGCACCTGCGTGCAGCGGACCGTCGACGCCTATCTGCTGGAGGGGAAGGTCCCGAAGTCGGGAACGGTCTGCGAGTGACCGCTCGTTGGACGGCCGGGCAGTCGTGCCGCCCGGACCTCTCCGGGCGACGGCCCCGGAACACGGGGGAGGAAGCACCATGGGTGTACGCGGACGGGTCCGCCGGGGCGCGGCGCCGGCCCTGGCGGCGCTGCTGGTGACCGCGGTCCTCGCGGGATGCGACGGCGGCCCGGCGTCGCCCCGGTCGTCGAAGGGCTCGTCGCAGGCGCCGGAGCAGCCCTCGGACGCCTCCGGGCCGCTGAACTGGAAGCGCTGCGAGGCGCCGGAGGACGGCACCGCGCCCGGCCCCGCCTGGCGGTGCGCAACCCTGGACGTGCCGCTGGACCATGCGCGGCCGGACGGGAAAACCATCGGCATCGCGCTGATCCGCAAGGCGGCCACGAGGAAGAGCGAGCGGATCGGTTCGATGCTCTTCAACTTCGGCGGCCCCGGCGGCTCGGGAGTCGGCACCCTGCCTCGCGCCGCCTCCGCGTACCGGGAGCTCAACACGCGTTACGACCTGGTGGGCTTCGACCCGCGCGGCGTCGCGGCCAGTGCGGGCGTCCGCTGCCGCGACGACGCCGGCCAGGAGACGGCCTACCGCGAGGTCGACATGACCCCGGACACCGCGGCGGAGGAGGCCGCGTTCATCGCCGACGGCACGGACTTCGGCGCCGGCTGCGAGCGCATGTCCGGCGCGGTGCTCCCCCACGTCGGCACGTCGAACGCCGCCCGGGACATGGACGCGATCCGCCGTGCGCTCGGCGACGACACCCTGTCGTACTTCGGCATCTCCTACGGCACCGAGCTCGGCGGGACCTACGCGCACCTCTTCCCGGAGAAGGTGGGCCGGGTCGTACTGGACGCCGTCGTCGACCCCACCGCGGACTCGCCCGGTCACGCGCGTAACCAGGCGAGGGGCTTCCAACGGGCCCTGGAGAACTACCTGAAGGACAGCGGCCAGGACCCGGCGGCAGGCACCCGGAGGATAGCCGCGCTGCTGGAGCGCCTCGACGAGGACCCGCTGCCGACGGCCTCCGGACGCGAGCTGAACGAGTCCCTCGCCGTCATCGGCATCGTGACACCCCTCTACTCCAGGAGCGGCTGGCCCACCCTGACGGCCGCGCTCGACGAGGCGGAGAACAGCGGCAGGGGCGACCGCCTGCTCGCGCTGGCCGACTCCTACAACGGCCGTGACGAGGACGGGCACTACAGCACCCGGAGCCATTCCCAGCGGGCGATCTCCTGCGCCGACGCGAAGGCTCGGCCGACGGCGGCCGAGGCCCGTGCGCTGCTCCCCGAATTCCGGGAGCTGTCCCCGGTCTTCGGCCCGTTCCTGGCCTGGGACACGGCCGGCTGGTGCGCCCGGTGGCCGGTCGAGGGGGAGCACGACACCCCGGAGGCGAGCGCACCCGGCGCCGCCCCGGTCCTCGTCATCGGCACGACCGGAGACCCGGCGACCCCCTACGAAGGCGCGCAGCGGATGGCGGACGAACTCGGCGAGGGGGTCGGTGTGATGCTGACCAACAAGGGCGAGGGGCACGGCTCCTACGGCGAGAGCGCCTGTGTGACCTCGCTGGTCGACGCCTACTTCCTGGACGGGAAGGTGCCGACGGACGGACGCGTCTGCTCCTGAGGCCGGACAGGACGAAGGGGCCGGCTGACTCGCCGGCCCCTTCGTCCTCGTACGTCCTGCTCCGGTCTAGTAGACCGGCTTCTCGGGCTCGATCTGGTGGACCCAGCCGATGACACCGCCACCGACGTGCACCGCGTCGGCGAAGCCCGCCGACTTGAGGACCGCGAGGACCTCGGCGCTGCGGACACCGGTCTTGCAGTTCAGGACGATGCGCCTGTCCTGCGGAAGGTCCTGGAGGGCGTTGCCCATCAGGAACTCGTTCTTCGGGACCAGCCGGGAGCCCGGGATCGCCACGATCTCGTACTCGTTCGGCTCACGGACGTCGATGATCTCGATCTTCTCGTCGCCGTCGATCCACTCCTTGAGCTGCTTCGGAGTGATCGTGGAACCGGCCGCCGCCTCCTGGGCCTCCTCGGACACGACGCCGCAGAAGGCCTCGTAGTCGATGAGCTCGGTGACGGTCGGGTTCTCGCCGCACACCGCGCAGTCGGGGTCCTTGCGGACCTTGACCTGGCGGTACTGCATCTCCAGCGCGTCGTAGATCATCAGACGGCCGACCAGCGGGTCGCCGATGCCGGCGAGCAGCTTGATGGCCTCGTTGACCTGGATGGAGCCGATGGACGCGCAGAGCACGCCCAGGACACCGCCCTCGGCGCAGGAGGGAACCATGCCGGGCGGGGGCGGCTCCGGGTAGAGGCAGCGGTAGCAGGGACCGTGCTCGGACCAGAAGACGGACGCCTGACCGTCGAAGCGGTAGATCGAGCCCCAGACGTACGGCTTGTTCAGCAGGACCGCGGCGTCGTTGACGAGATAGCGGGTGGCGAAGTTGTCCGTGCCGTCCACGATCAGGTCGTACTGCGCGAAGATGTCCATCACGTTGTCGGCCTCGAGCCGCTCCTCGTGAAGGACCACGTTCACCAGGGGGTTGATCCCCTGCACGGTCTCCTTGGCCGACTGGGCCTTGGACTTGCCGATGTCGGCCTGGCTGTGGATGACCTGGCGCTGCAGGTTCGACTCGTCGACCTCGTCGAACTCGACGATGCCGAGCGTGCCGACGCCGGCCGCGGCCATGTACATCAGAGCCGGCGAGCCGAGGCCGCCGGCGCCGACACAGAGCACCTTCGCGTTCTTCAGCCGCTTCTGTCCGTCCATCCCGACATCCGGGATGATCAGGTGGCGGGAGTACCTGCGGACCTCGTCGACGGTGAGCTCAGCAGCTGGCTCGACCAGGGGTGGCAGCGACACAGGAACCTCAACAATGCAGGTGGTCGGTTTCTACGTACTTCATCTACGTACGGTTGTTCTCCCGTAACACTGCCACGCCCCTCCTCATTCCGAGATACCGGGTCCGATCCGCGAGACGAATTCGTCCCAGTAGCTGGGCAGTGCCGCGAATGGGTCGGTTTGCCCCTTCGCGCCGTCCCGGTCCGTGAAGAAGATCGTGCCCGCGCCCTGCCAGCGGGCGATGCGCATGGCCTCCTCCAGGTGTGTGCGCGGGACCCCGTGGACGAAGTGGGCGAAGCGGCCCGATTCGTACGAAGCGGTCCACTCGGCCACCTGCGACCAGCGGTAGTCGGTCCAGGGGCCCCGGAAGGTGACCAGCTGGTCGGCGGCCTCGGCGTAGCCCGGATACGGGTGGGTGTCGTGCCCGAGGACGAGCCGTCCGCCCTCCTCGTCCGCGCTGTCGCTGTCCGCCAGGAGCGCGCCGAGCGTGCTGGTCAGCCGGCGGACCGCCGGGAGTCCGTCGCGTCCGGCCGGGCAGCGGTCGAGGTAGAAGCCGCCGACGCGATACCAGCCGAGGTAGGACCGGGCGTCGGCGATCAGCTCACCGAAGGGGCGGCCGCCGAAGGCCAGGTCGATGAGGCCCAGCAGCCTGCCGCCCGAGGCCCGGACCATGTCCTGGGGCGCCTCCCCGCGCAGGGCCCGTTCGCGGGCGTTGCGCAGCCGGCCCGCGGCCTCCAGGCAGTGCGGGTCGGGCCGTGCGCCCGGCCCGTCGTCGATGTTGAGGACGGCCCAGTGCAGCGGTGTACCCGGCCGGCTGAGCCCGGCCCATTCGGCGGGCGCCAGCAGCGGGTGGGCGTATCCGGGCACCCCGACGCCGAGCCGTTCGGCCCCGCCGGTCCGCAGGGTGGAACCGGTGCTCGTCAGATACGGCACGCCGCCTCCATCCAGATGTCCGCGAGGGACTCCTCCAGATTGATCCGGGGGCGCCAGCCCAGCCGGTCCCGGGCGGTGCGTACATCGGCCTGTTGCCAGGCACCGCAGCCGTCCGGGTAGGGGGACGGGGTGGCCGCGAGGTGCTCCACGACCGACTCGGCGGAGGTGCGCTGGGCACCGATGGGAAGCCGGCCGGGAGGTGTGTCGAGCTCGTGGAGCGCGCCCGCGTAGCCGGCAACCCTGGCGAGGACGGCCGCGGCATCGCGCAGTCGCACGGCCCTGCCGGTGCCGATGTTGACGACGCCCTGGGCGGCGGAGAGCGAGGCGGCGTGCACGGCGCGCGCCACGTCGCGTACGTCCACGAAGTCGCGCTGCACCCCGAGACCGCTGAGCTTGAGCTCGGGGTCGCCGGTCTGCATGGCGCGGCGCATGGTCTCGGCGAGCCGGCCGAGCGGGGAGCCGGCCGGGGTCCCGGGGCCCACCGGCGAGAAGACCCGCAGCACGACCGCGTCCAGACCGGAGCCGAGGACCAGCTCGGTGGCGGCGAGCTTGCTGACGCCGTACGGGCCTCCCGGGCGGGGCACCGCGTCCTCGGCGGTGGACGAACCGGGCTGCGAGGGGCCGTACTCGGAGGCGCAGCCGACCTGGACGAGCCGCGCGCTGCAACCGCTGCGGCGCATCGCCTCGCAGACGGTGGCCACGGCGACGGTGTTGTGACGGGTGAGGTCGCGGGCACCGCCGCGGGTGGCGCCCGCGCAGTTGACGACGACCCCGGGGTGGACGGCGTCCAGGAAGCGGGTGAGCGCTCCGGGGCTGCCGCCCGCGAGGTCGAAGCGCACGTCGGCGTCGTCGCCGCGGCCGAGTGCCGTGAGGTGCACGGCGGGATCGGCGAGCAGACGGTCGGCGACGAAGCGTCCGAGGAATCCGTTCGCTCCGAGCAGCAGAACCCTCATCGCGCGCCCCCTCGGTGCCGACGGCTCACTGCCGGTGAGAGGGATTGGGGGGTCATGTCCGGTGTCTCCTTGAGGAAGGTGTGTGCGGTACGGGAAACCCGCGGCGTCGGCTCCGCGGGGCGGGACGGACGGCGGCTACGCCGAGGCGTGGGCGGACGCCCGGGTGAGGGTGACCGATGCGTGGACCAGCAGTCCCGACGCGGCGATCCCGCAGGCGAGGACGGCTACACCGCCGGGGCCTGCCGCCGCGACGACGGCGTCGACCGGGCGGGACAGGAGGCCGAGGCCGGGCAGCCGTCCGGCGAGGACCAGGAAGGGGGCCGCCACCTCGACGGCGCAGGCTGCGGCGAGTCCGGTGGCGGCGGGCTCCGGGAAGCCGTGGACGGTCAGCAGCCGGGCCAGCAGGAGCAGGGCGCCGAGGGCGGCCGGGCCGGTGAGGCCCGTGCCGGGGCCGGGGTGGCCGAGGCCGGCGAGGTACAGCAGCGCGGTCGTCGCGCACAGGAAGAGCGCGAGGACGCCGAAGAGCACGGGGCGCACCCCCGCACCGAACTCCGACAGGCCGTGGGAGCCGGCGAGCCGGTGGCGGGCGTGTGCGGCGAACAGGTGGGCGCACCAGGCCGCGGGGGCGAGGGCCAGCGAGAGTCCGAGCAGGGGGGCGGGCGCCGCGGTCCAGTGCCCGTCGGGGCCGCCGCTGATGACCTGGTCGATCAGGTTGTCGCCGTACACGGCGTAGCCGAGCAGCCAGCAGACGTACAGGGAGACGCCCCCGGCACCGGCCGGGGCGCGCAGCGGGCCGGCGCGCAGACAGAGCCGGAGCCCGGCGAGGACGAGCAGCGCTCCGGCGGCGGTCACCGCGAACCTGGCTCCGCCGCCGAGCACCCCCTCGGTGGCCCTGAGCGCTCCGGCCGTCGCGAGGCAGGCGGCACCGGGCAGCAGGGCGGTGAGCGTCCAGCCGGCCCGCGCCTCCTTGTCCCGGCGGGGCCGCGGGTCGTGGGCGCGGGCGGACCTGCCGGCGGCGGGAACGCGGGCGTAGAGCTCCTCCGCGAGCGAGAAGACGTCGCGGTGCCGGTAGCGTGCGGCGGTCCGGTCGGTCAGTCCGTGGGCCTCCAGACCGGCCGCGATCTCCAGGGGGTCGACGGCACGCTCGCAGAGGTCCCGGTGCCGGTGCATGAGCACCTTCACGGGGTCCGCGGGACCGCGGCGGACCGCGGCTCTGCGCGCCGGGCGGTACGCGATCTCGGGTGCCCTGACCGCGGAGCGGACAGCCCACGGACCCTCGTCCACGGGCCCGCTTCCGCTGCCCTCGGCCGGGGCTTCGGCCGGTCCGCCCATCGGGACTCCTCCGTGGTCGTGGCCGTTCGTGGCGTCACGCATCGCCGCCTCCCGCTCCGCGTGCGCCCGCGCACACGCCCTCCGCGCCGATGGCCCAGCTCGGCACCCGGGTGGCACCGGCCGGGGCAGTCACGGCGTCCGGCCCGGGGGGCAGGGCGCCCAGTACGTGGGCCTCCGGGGGCGTGGCGAAGGGGCGCGGCGGCCCGGCCGGGTCCCGGGGGTCCACCGGCGTCGCCCACCGGGCCGGGGCGTGCCCGGCCAGGTCCAGGTAGATGCCACGGAATGCCGCGAGGTTCTGTTCGACGGTGAAGAGTTCGAGCGCCCTGGCGCGCGCCGCCGCGCCCAGGCGCGCACGGCGCTCCGGGTCGCGCAGCAACGCGACACAGGCGTCGGCGAGCGCCCGCGGATTGCGCGGGGGCACCACCAGCCCCGTACCGCCGACGACTTCGACGACGGCGCCCACATCCGTCGAAACGGTGGCCCGGCCGCAGAACATCGCTTCGACCAGGCTGATGGGAAAGCCTTCGACGACACTGGACAGGACGACGACACCGCCCGCGGCGTAGGCCTCCGCGAGGTCGGGCACCTCGGGTCCGCCGATCTCCTCGAAGGTGACCGGGTTGTCGCCGACGGTGTGCGCGTCCGTGGCCTCGTCGGGGAAGAGCTGGACGGCGAGCGCCCTGCAGTGGGTGAGGTAGGTCTCCCCTTCGGTCCCCGGGACCGGGGCTCCGAAGATCCGCAGCCGGGCGTCGGGCTCGGCCCTGCGCACCTCGGCGAAGGCGTGGAGCAGGGCGATCAGGTCCTTGGCGGGTTCGATGCGGCCGATCCACACCAGTGTTCCGGGACCGCCCGCGTCGTCACCCTCCCCCACGTCCCCGAACCGCTCGGCCTCCATGCCCGGGTACACCGTGCGCAGCTTGTTCCGGTCGGCGCCGAACCGCTCCTGCCAGCGCCGGACATGGGTGTTGCCGGGTGTGATGATCGCTGCCTGCCGGTAGACCTCGGCGGCGAGGAGCCCGTGGAAGTTGGCCAGCATGGCGCGCACGGGCGCACCGAGGGGGGCCTCGGGCGCCGCGAGGTAGTGGGCCCGCAGCGGCACTCCGTGTTCCGTGACCAGCAGCGGCACACCGAAGAAGCGTTTGGCCAGCAGCCCCGGGAGGGCCGCCGTGCCGCCGGACGCGGCATGACAGAGGTCCACCGCGCCGAGGCTGTCCTCCTCGTACCAGTCGAGGGAGAGGGGGCGCAGGGCGCGCTCGAGTCCGGCGACGAAGGCGAGGTAGTCGGGGACGGTCGCGCTGTGGACGGTCCGCCCGGTGCCCGGGGCCCGGCAGGCCGACTGCACGATGCGTACGCTCGCCTCGGAGCGCAGGGCGTCGTGCAGTCCGCCGCTGTCCCGGGCCAGTTCGGCGAGACCGTAGAGGCCGTCGGTGAAGCGGCCGGACGCCGGGACGGCGTCCGCACCTCCGGACTGCGGCTCCGTCTCCGCGCCGGCGCAGACCGCACCGACGAGCGCCGTCACGTGCGCCGTGAAGCGCCGTCGGTCCCGTCGTCCGTACGAGCGCCCCAGGCCGGTGGCGAGTCTGCCCGTCAGCCCTTCGGTGCGGCGGGGGAGCCGGGTGTTTTCCTCGTGCGTCCACATCGGCGCCGTCCGCACCCGTCCGACCCGGTCGGGCAGTCTGACCCAGCCCTGTCGTTCCTGGTCGGCGGAGCGGCTGAGGGCGAAGAGGTCGAACTCGTGCTGGGGCAGACCGCGCACCAGACGGTCGCACCAGAGTCTGGACTCACCGGTCGCATACGGGTAACCACCGTCCGTGAGGAGTCCGATCCGCACGAGCACACCCCCGATCTCCCTTGTGGGTGGCCGCCGTTGATCGGCGGCTCACAGCGGGACGACCGTATGCGGACAGACAGGTGGTGCGACGGACGGTTGTCCGTCGCACCACCGAAAGGGGTGAACCGGCGTAACTTTCCCGCGCAAGTCGCGTTCTGTTGCGACAATGGGGCGTTCGGTCACGCTGAGTCAGGCTAGGGCCAGCTCCGAACGCGCCGCACGGCGCGCGGCAGCGTGCGCGGGGTCGAGCGTGGGCACCGCTGCCAGCAGCTGTTTCGTGTACGCGTCCTGCGGCGATCCGTAGACCTCGTCGACCGCGCCCTGTTCGACGATCCGGCCCTGTCGCATGACCGCCACGCGGTCGCTGACCTGCCGCACCACGGCCAGGTCGTGGGCGATGAAGACCAGTCCGATGCCGAGCTCGCGCTGGAGCTCGGCGAGGAGCGCGATCACCTGGGCCTGGGTCGTGACGTCGAGCGCGGAGACCGGCTCGTCGCACACGATCAGCTTCGGCTCGGCGGCGAGCACACGTGCGATGCCGATCCGCTGACGCTGCCCGCCGCTGAACTCGTGCGGATAGCGCTCGTAACGGCCGGCGTCGAGACCGACCCGCTCCAGCAGCCCGCTCACGCGGTCCCGGATCCGGGTCTCGTCGGTCTCGCCGGCGGCGCGGAGCGGGTCGGCCACGGACTCGCCGACGGAGCGCCGCGGATTGAGTGAGGCGACGGGGTCCTGGAAGACCATCTGGAGCTCGCGGCGGAACGGGCGCAGGGCCTTCTCCGGCAGCGAGCCGATCTCCCTGCCGCCGTACCGGAGCCTGGCCGTCGGGTCGTCCAGCCGCACGAGCATGCGGCCGAGCGTCGTCTTGCCGCTGCCGCTCTCCCCCACGATGCCGAGCGTCTCGCCCGCGTGGACGGTGAGCGAGACGTCGTCCACGGCGGTGACGCGGGAGGAACCCCGGCCGAACTCACGCCGCAGGCCGACGGCTTCGAGGAGCGGTCCGGCGCCCGGGGGCGCGGTCCTCGGGCCGGGGACGGAGCCCGAGGACCGCCCCGAGTCGACCCGCGGCACGGAGGCCAGGAGCTCGCGGGTGTACGGCTGCCGGGGAGCGCCCAGCACCTCGGCGACCGGCCCCCGCTCCACCGCCCGGCCGTGCTGCATGACCAGGACGTCGTCCACGCTCTCCGCGGCGACACCCACGTCGTGGGTGACCAGCAGCAGCGCCGTTCCGGTCTCGCGGCGCAGGTCGTGCAGCAGGTCCAGGATCTGCGCCTGCACGGTGACGTCGAGGGCGGTGGTCGGCTCGTCGGCCACGATCAGCCGTGGTTCGCAGGCCAGGGCCATCGCGATGAGCGCGCGCTGGCGCATCCCGCCGGAGAACTCGTGGGGCCGGGACCGGGCGCGGCGGGCCGCGTCCGGGATGCCGACCCGGTCCAGGACCTCCACGGCCCGGGCGCGGGCCGCCCGCCGGGAGACGCTGTTGTGCACCCGGTAGACCTCGGCGATCTGGTCGCCGACCGTGTAGTAGGGGTCGAGCGAGGAGAGCGGGTCCTGGAAGACCATCGCCGCCTTCGCACCGCGCAGGGCGCGCAGCTCCGCCTCGTCCGCGGCGCCCACGTCCGTACCGGCGACGCGGACGGTCCCGGTGACCCGGGCGCCCGTGCCCCGGTGCAGCCCGAGCAGCGCGGAGGCCGAGGCGCTCTTGCCCGAGCCGGACTCCCCGACGACACCGAGGGCGGCGCCGGCCTCCAGGGTGAAGGAGAGCCCGTCGACGGCGCGGACGGCACCGAAGTCGATGGTGAGGTCCTCGACCTGGACCAGTGGTGTTGTCATGACAGGGCCACCCGTCGGTCGGCCAGCGCGTACAGCATGTCCGCGACGGCATTGGCGAGCACCACGAAGAAGCCGGTCACCAGCACCATGCCGACGACCACGGGCAGGTCGACGACCTTGACGGCGTGGACGAGTTCGCGTCCGAGCCCCGGGATCCCGAAGAGGGACTCGGTCAGGACCGCACCGCCGAACATGCTGCCGAAGTCGAGGGCGCTGAGCGCGATCACGGGCGCGACCGCGCCGCGCAGCGCGTGGCGCCCGATGACGGCCCGCTCGCCGACGCCGTACGCGCGGAAGGTGCGTACGTGGTCCTCGGCGAGCGTCTCCAGCATGGAGCTCCTGGTCAGACGGGCGTACTTGGCGGACTCGATGAGGGCCAGGGACACCCAGGGCAGCAGCAGTCCCCAGGCCCACTGCTCCGGGTCCTCGGTGAAGGGCACGTAGGTGGGCGACGGCAGCCACTGCAGCGTGGAGCAGAAGATGATGATGAGGAGCAGGCCGATGACGAACACGGGGGTCGCCGTGCCGGCCAGGGTCAGCCAGGTCAGGAGCCGCTCGGTGATCCGTCCGCGCCGCCACACGGACAGCACACCGGTGCCGACGCCCAGCAGGATCCAGCAGACGAACGCCCCGACGACGAGCGAGCCGGTCACCGGCAGCTTGGTGAGGATCAGCTGCGTGACCTGCTGGTCGCTCTGGTACGAGACCCCGAGGCAGGGCGCGGAGCAGTGGTCCACCCCCGTGCCGGTGGAGAAGTCCCGCCCCGCGACGATGCCCTGGAGGAAGTGCCAGTACTGCGTGTACACGGGGTCGTCGAGCCGGAGCTGTTCGGTCACCTGGGCGACCTGGGCGGGCGAGCAGCGCGGACCGCACGCGATCTGGGCGACGTCGCCGGGGGCCACGTAGAAGACCGCGTACAGGATGACGGTCAGGGAGAGCAGCACGAAGACGGCTCCGCCGAGCCGTCGCAGCAGGAAACCGGTCACGACGCCTGCTCCTTCGTACGCTCCTCGCGGCCCGTGCCGACGCTCAGCCGGGACGCGGCCCTGGGGTCGAGCGCCGTGCGGACGCCCTCGCCGAGGACGGTCAGGGAGAGCACGGTGACGAAGAGCAGTCCGGCCGGCAGCAGGAGATAGGTGGGGGCCGACTGGTACCAGGTGTCGGCCTCGGTGAGCATCTGTCCCCAGGACGGTGTGGGCGGTTTGATGCCGACGCCGAGGAAGGACAGCGCCGCCTCGACGGTGATGTTGACGGGGAAGAGCAGCGCGGCGTAGGTGATGACGGGCGCGGCGAGCGAGGGCAGCAGTTCGCGCCGGGCGATGCTCCACCGTCCGCGTCCGCTGAGCCGGGCCGCCGAGACGAAGTCGAGGGTCTTCAGCGCGAGCGCCTGGGCGCGCACGATCTTCGACGTTCCCGCCCAGTTGATACCCCCGATGACCAGTGCGATCAGGACGGGCCTGGGGAAGGAGGGTGGTACGACGGCGAGCAGGCCCAGGGCGATGACCATGAGCGGCAGGGCGACGTTGATGTCGGTGATGCGGCTGAGGACCTGGTCGAGCCGGCGGTTGCCGAGGGCCGCGGCGAGTCCGACCACCACGCCGATGGTGACCTGGAGGACGGTCGCGGCGACGGCCACGCCCAGCGAGACCCTGGCACCGTGGACGACGCGGGCGAAGAGGTCCCGGCCGGTCTGCGGTTCGACGCCGAGCCAGTGGTCGGCGCCGATGCCGCCGAAGGAGCCGATGGGGACCCCGCCGGCGGCCGAGTCGACGAGCTCGGGGTGGAAGGTGTCGGGGTCCTGGCCGGCCAGTGCGGTGAGCAGGGGCGCGGCGAGCGCGGCCAGGAAGAGCAGGAGGACCACGGCCGCCGCGGCGGTGGCCGCGCGCTGTGCGCGCAGCCTCCGCCAGAACTGCCGGGCCCCCGAGGCGGGCGCGGCCAGTGGTGCCGCTCCCGCCTCCTGGACCAGAAGTGCTTCGGACATGGTTACTTGACCGCGGCCTGGGAGATGTCGAGAACGCCGGTCCAGTCGCTGATGACCACGTTCTTCACGTCCTGGCCGAAGAGCCGCTTGTAGACCGGGTGGAAGAGCGGCACCGTCAGCGCCTGCTCTCCGATCTTCTTGTCGAGCGCACCCCAGCGTGCGGCGGCGGCCTTCAGGTCGGTGAGCTTGTTGATCTCGTCGATCTCCTTGTTGACCGCGGCGTCGTTCAGGAAGGCCGTGTTGAAGTTGGCTCCGTCCTTCACGATCTGGCGGCCGTCGAAGATCGGCGCGAGGAACGGGCCGCCGGAGGGCCAGTCGGCACCCCAGTGCGCGAGGAAGAAGCCCGGCTCCTTGGACGCGCTGTGGACGGTGTCGGAGTAGTCGTTGCTCTCCAGGCCCTTGAGCTCGACGGTGATGCCGGCCTTCTTGAGGGCGGCCTGGAGCGCCGTGGCGATCTCCGGGCTGGTCTCGAAGTCCTTGTCGTTGGAGTGCGTGAGGGTGATCTTCAGGCCGTCGGGGTGACCAGCCTCCTTCAACAGCTCCTTGGCCTTCGCGGCGTTGCCCGTCTCGCCCGCCGGGAAGTGGTCGTAGGGCGTGTGGCCGAAGGACTTCTGGTTCGGCAGGTAGGTGGTGGCGGGCTCGGCGAGCGAGGAGCCGCCCGCGGCGTTGATCACGGAGGAGCGGTCGACGGCGTAGGAGATCGCCTGGCGCACCTTCGGGTCGTCGAAGGGCTTCACCTTGGGGTTGAAGGCGATGTAGTTCGTGTAGCCGAAGTGGCCGGTGCCGACGCGGGCGGCGAGCTTCTTGTCGCCGGATACCTTGGCGAGCTCGGCCGGGCCGAGGTTGGTGTCGGTGGTGACGGCGGCGGCGTCGACGCCCTGCGAGGCGGAGAGCCGCTGGTTGATGACGGCGGAGTCGAGACCGGAGCGTACGTCGATCTTGTCCGGGTAGGCCTTGCGCTCCTCGTCGGTGGCGGCCGACCAGTGCGGGTTGCGCTCCAGGACGAGCCGCTCGCCGTCGTTCTCGTTCAGGACGACCTTGTACGGTCCGGAGGAGACCGGGTGCTCCTCGTACTTGGTACCGGTGTCCTTGGCCTTGGGCACCGGGGTCGTCTGGGTCTGGGTGGCGAGGTACGGGAACTCGCCCTCGGGCTTGTTCAGGTGGAAGACGATGGTCCTGTCGTCCGGGACCTCGATGGAGTCGAGGCCCTTCTTGTCCTTGTACGGGCCCTGGTAGTCGGCGCCGCCGATCAGCCAGTCACGCAGGTAGGGCGCCCCGCCGGAGAGTTCGGCGGCGAACGACCGCTCGATGCCGTACTTGATGTCGGCACTGGTGATGGCCGTGCCGTCCTCGTACTTCAGCCCGTCCTTGAGGGTGTACGTCCAGACGGTGGCGTTCTTGCTGGGCGTTCCCAGGTCGGTGGCCAGATCGGGGACGACCTGGGCGCCCGCCTCGCCGTTCTCGCGGTTGCGCGTGGTGAGCGTGCGGAAGACCAGTGAGGGGACGTTGCCGCCGCCGGAGGTGTAGAGGCGCGCCGGGTCGAAGTCCTCCTGCGGGTTGCTGTTGAGGACCGTGAGCGTGCCGCCCTTCTGCGGCTTGCCCGAGGCTCCGGAGCCGGCTCCGTCGCTCCCGTCGTCGTTGCTCTGAGGGCCTGCGCAGGCCGCGAGGCCGGCGACCAGGGCGAGACTGACAGCGGCGGCGGTTGCCACACGGCGCGATATGACGGACGGCTGACTCATCGGAAGATGACCTCTCGGTGTACTGCGGCAGGGTGAGGAGACAGGTCCGCACGGGCGCAGCAGGTCCTGCCCGGTGGGGAGGGAAGGAACCGGAGAATTCGAACTGCCGCGCCTGCGGACGGAGTACGCCCGGGCGCGGCAGAAGAAGGGCCGAGGTGCCGGAGAAGGGCTCCTCAGGGGGTGGCCGACGCGCGCTCGAGCAGGCGTCAGCGACAGAGAATGTCGGCTACGCAGTGCCCGGCCACGCCGAGGAGCGCCAGCTCAAGGGCGGCGCTCTCGGAGGGATCGGGGCTGCGTGACATGCGGAGAAATATGGAGGACGCCCTCCCCCGATGTCAACGCACGATGAGACGACCGTCCCACGATACGGACGGCCCGGTCTCCTTCCCCCTCAACTTCCCGGGTGGACCCAGGGGTTGGGACGGCACTTGATGCCGTCCAGGTCCAGGGTCTTGGTCTGCTGCTGCATCACGGGCGCCAGGGCGCCGGGCGTGCGACAGCTCACATGGTTGTGCCCCAGCCGGTGGCCGACCTCGTGGTTGATGAGCATCTGACGGTAGGACAGCAGCTTGTCCGGCCCGAAGGTCGAGGCGCCCTGCGCCCAGCGGTAGGCGTTGATCATCACGCGGTCCGTCGCGGCCGAGTCGCAGGAGACGTTGTCCTCCGTCGTGTCCAGTCCCGACTTCTCGCACCAGTCCGCCGTCGTACCCGGACTCGCGAGGGTGATCACGAAGTCGGGATCGCCCGAGGAGATCCGCTCGAAGGTCATGGCGCCGTTGTGCGCCCAACTGCGGTCGTCGTTGAGCGTCTTCTGCACGGCCTCGGCGAACAGCCCGGAATCGAGCCCGAGCCCCTGTTCGACGTCGATCCGGTAGCGGTACTTCTGGCCCTTGCCGGGTGCCTTCGCCAGCCCCGGCACCGCGTCGAACTTCCCGGACGCCTTCAGATCCGCCGCCAGAGGAAAGGCGGTGGCCATCTTCTGCGCGTACGACAGGGGCTTGACCTCCTGCTTCCGCACCTGGGGAGCCGTCCGGTCCACCGACCGTGAGGCGTCGTCGGAGTCCTGCCGGTCGACGCCCGCGGACTCCCGGCCGTCCGTCGCGCCGCCCGGATCCTGTGCCACCTGCCCGGCCACCACGACCGCGAGCACCGTCGTCACGGCGGCGGCCGCGATCCCCGTGAACGTACGGCCCTTACCGCCCTTCGCCGTCGGGGCGGCGCCGCCGACCGGCTCGTCGGGCCCCTCGGGGACCCGGGTCGGCTCCTCGCGGACAACCGGCGCCGCAGGGCGTGAAGGCGTGGTGTCGAACGCCTCCAGGAACTCCCTGCGCGGTCCCGGTATCAGCGCACCGGTCTCCGGCCCGGCAGTGCGCCGGCCTCGGCCCGCTGCGCCGCCTGCTGTCGCGCCAGGGCTGCCTGCCCGGCCCGGAAGACTTCCTGCCGGGCGGGTCCCGTCGGCTCCCGCCCGCTGTCGGACCGCGGCTGCGGGCCGGTTCCCCAGCCACCGCCCGGCTCGCGCTGCTCGGGGTGCCCGCCGCGCACGTGCGGGGCGTCGCCGGACGGATCACGGCCGTCCCGCGGAGGCGGCGTGGCCGCGTCGCGCCCCCGTCCGCGTCGGCCCGTGCCGCGCTCCACGGCTGCGCCGTCAGGGATCCCGCTGTCGTGCCGGGTGGCCTCAGGGCCCTTTCGGCTGTGTCGTCCCACGCCCCGGATCAGCTCCCGCCGCGTTCGTCGAGCAGTTCCCGGAACGCCTGGGCGACCGCCTCCGGGTACTCCATCATCGCCACGTGCCCTGCGTCGGGCAGTGTCAGCAGGCGCGAGTCGCGGAAGGCCGCGGACGCCCTGCGTGCCATCCGGTACGAGACGAGCTGGTCCTTTCCGCCGTACACGAGCAGCGTCGGTGCGAGCACCCGCTCGGCCTGGCGCCACAGCCCGTGCTGTCCCCCCAGCGTGTAGGCATCCACGATGCCCCGTGCCGAGCGCGTCATGGCGTCCCAGAAGTACGGCAGTTCCAGTCGGCGCTCCATCTCGGCCACCGCGTGGCGGAAGGCTTCGTCGGAGATTCGTGCCGGATCGCCGTAACAGAGTGCCATGGCGCCACGGGTGCGCTGCTCCGCGGTCCACTCCCGTGTGAGCCGGACGAACAGGGAAGCGACGCCCGGGAGTGCGAGCAGGGCCGTCGGCACCGCGGGCCGCTGGACCCGGATCTCGGGCAGGGCCGGGGAGATCAGCGTCAGCGTGCGGACCAGATCGGGCCGTCCGGCCGCGACCCGGGTGGCGACGGCGCCGCCCAGGGAGTTGCCGAAGAGGTGGACGGGCCCACGCCCGCCCGCGTCCAGCAGCCGGATCACCGCCCGGGCGTGTCCGGTGACCGAGTAGTTGCCGTCGTCCGGCGGCGGGGAGTCCCCGAAGCCGGGCAGATCGACCGCCTCGCTGTCGAGCGTGTCCGCCAGCAGCGGCATCAGCGCCGACCAGTTCTGGGAGGAGCCGCCCAGCCCGTGCACGAAGAGAGCGCGAGCCGGCGAAGCGGTCTCCGCCGGGCGGGAACGGACGGTCAGGGTGAGACCCGGCAGTGCGACGGAGCGCAGCCCCTCCCCCTCCGCGACCCGGACGGCACTGACCGTGGGTGCCACCGCGGCAGCGGCGGCCTGGATTCCGGGCAGCTCGGTCGAAGACATGCGGCAATGTTACGAGATGATCACGCGGTGGTTCGTGTGTTCGCGGTCACAGGCCGCATAGCGCCCCCGGACGGTTGCTCCTAGGCTGCAAGAGAAGGGAAGGGAGCCATCATGACGGTCGACCCGAGCGACCCGGAGACCTTCGAGGATCCACAGCCGGACGCGCCGGACCCCGAGGCTCCGGAAGCCGACAGCGCCGAGCAGCAGGCCGCGGTCCGGCCGGAGCGGGACGAACCGCTCACCGGCATCGACCGCGGCACCGCGAACGAGGCCGACGCGGCGGAGCAGGCACGTGTCGTCGCACAGGATGAGGACGATTACCGGTAGAACAGACCGCTTTGCGGCATGGGCCGAGGTATCTGCGGCTTCCGCAGCCGTCCGGTCCGTGAAATTCTGCGTCCGCGCCGCGCGCACCCGGGTTACTCAAAAGTACGATGGCCCGACGGCACAGCGTGCACGGTGCGACTGTGTTCGAACACGATTTTGGGAGGCGGCGTGACAGCCATCGAGCAGACAGAGGCGGCGCGCCCGCGGGGCACCCGGCTGCCCCGCCGTGCCCGACGCAATCAGCTGCTGGGCGCCGCGCAGGAGGTCTTCGTCGCCCAGGGCTACCACGCCGCGGCGATGGACGACATCGCGGAGCGCGCGGGCGTCAGCAAGCCCGTGCTCTACCAGCACTTCCCCGGCAAGCTGGAGCTCTACCTCGCCCTGCTCGACCAGCACTGCGAGTCGCTGCTCCAGGCCGTCCGCACGGCGCTCGCCTCGACCACGGACAACAAGCTGCGCGTCGAGGCGACCATGGACGCCTACTTCGCCTACGTGGAGGACGAGGGCGGCGCCTTCCGTCTGGTCTTCGAGTCGGACCTGACCAACGAGCCGGCGGTCCGCGAGAGGGTCGACCGGGTCTCGCTGCAGTGCGCGGAGGCCATCTCCGACGTCATCGCCGGTGACACGGGTCTGTCCAAGGACGAATCGATGCTGCTCGCGGTCGGTCTCGGCGGTGTCTCCCAGGTCGTGGCCCGCTACTGGCTGTCCAGCCCGTCCGGCATCCCGCGCGACTCGGCCGTGCAGCTGCTGACGTCGCTCGCCTGGCGCGGCATCGCCGGGTTCCCGCTGCACGGCACCGATCAGCACTGATCCGCGCGTGAACCGCGGCAGGTGTTCGCTGCGGGCGTTGCCGGTCGACCCGTGGTCCGTCCCTTCACCGGGCTAATGTGTGCTGCGTACGGCGCGGCTCACCGCGCAGAGACGGACCGTCGGAGGGACATAGCCGTGGAGGTCAAGATCGGGGTGCAGCACACGCCCCGCGAGATCGTTCTGGAGAGCGGACTTTCCGCCGAAGAGGTCGAGAGCGCCGTCAGCGAGGCGCTCAACGGCAAGGCGCAGCTGCTCAGCCTCACGGACGACAAGGGCCGCAAGGTCCTGGTGCCGGCCGACCGGATCGCCTACGTGGAGATCGGCGAGCCCAGCACCCGGCGGGTCGGATTCGGCGCGCTGTAACCCGCGCGACGCGGCAGAACGAGGTGGAGGCCCGGCGGAATCGTCCGCCGGGCCTCCACCTCTTCTCCTCCGGATCCGTTCCCGCTCTCCCCACCGTGGGGTTCACGGGAGCGGAGGAGGGTTGTATTCCGCGGGGCACGGGTAGGACGGCCTAGGACCGACCGACCGCCACGCCATCAAAGCGAGGTGACCCCTCTGTGCTCTGGGAATCCGTCAGCTCCGTCGTGCTCGGGCTCGCCCTGTCCTGGGCCGCGCTCCACTACCTGCCCGGCCGTCTCCCGTCCTCCCGCGTCGTCTTCGTCACGGGTGCCCTGGGAGCCCTGTTCGGCGCCTATCTGACCCACTCGACGCTCGGCTCCGGACATGTACTGGCGACGCCCACGGGTGCCGTGCTGGTCGGAGCGGTGACCCTGTCCCTGCTGATCCGCCCGCGCGGCAGCCGACCGGTGCGATCAGCGGCGGCACAGTAGGCGCGCCGCCGGGAGGCGCCGATCGGCCGGCGCCCGGCGGGACTGTCAGGCCGCGAGTCCGAGGGCGGCCATCCGCTTGGTGTGGGCCTCGGTGATCCGGGAGAACATCCTGCCGACCTCGGCCAGGTCGAACCCGTCCGCCACGCCGCCCACGAGCATCGTGGAGAGGGCGTCGCGGTCCGCCACCACGCGCTGGGCCTGCGAGAGCGCCTCGCCCATCAGCCTGCGCGCCCACAGGGCGAGCCTGCCACCGACTCTGGGATCGGCCTCGATGGCCGCCCGTACCTTCTCCACGGCGAAGTTGCCGTGACCCGTGTCGTCGAGCACGGAGATGACGAGGGAGCGGGTGTCGGAGTCGAGGCGCGCGGCGATCTCCCGGTAGAAGTCGCTGGCGATCGAGTCGCCGACGTACGCCTTGACCAGGCCCTCCAGCCAGTCCGAGGGGGCCGTCTGGCGGTGGAAGTCGTCCAGCGCCTTGGCGAACGGCTCCATGGCCGCCGTCGGAGCTTCCTCGATGGCTGTGAGCCGGTCGGTGATCTGCTCGAAATGGTGGAATTCGGCGGACGCCATCCTCGCCAGTGCCGCCTTGTCGCCGAGTGTCGGCGCGAGTTTGGCGTCCTCCGCGAGCCGCTCGAAGGCCGCGAGTTCCCCGTAGGCGAGCGCGCCGAGCAGATCCACGACCGCGGCGCGGTACTGCGGGTCGGCGGACGCGGTGGCCCAGTCCTGGGCGGCGATTCCGGTCGGTACGGGTGCTTCGTCCGGGGCTTCAGTGGCGTTGTCAGACGTCTCCATGAAGCGCAGAATAGCCCGAGCCGCCGATGGCGTAAGGGCCTGCCCAGCGGGACACATCACACCGTTCCGATGAATTCGCCCAACACGTATGCGCCGATCCGGGGTACAGTGGTATTGCGCTTGCTGAGCATTTCTTGTGCCATGAGCGCGACCTTGAATGAGGATGCCCGGTCGGTGGCCCGATCGGCTCCGACCCGACAGCCCTCCACGCGGGGCGTACACCACGTACGACCGCAGATGAGGGGCCCCCTCAGCGGCACGAACGCTCGAGCGACGGCAGTGGTCCCGCGCCACCCGGCCCATCCACGGCCGGATGACCAACCCCGGCACGGTACGACCCCCAGCGTTCGCCTTCGGGCCGCGTCTCACAGAAGAGGCAGCACCCTGACTACGTTCCGCGACCTCGGAATCCTCACCGAGACGGCCGAAGCCCTCGAGGCGGTCGGCATCACGTCCCCCTTCCCCATCCAGGAGATGACGCTCCCCGTCGCGCTCTCCGGCTCCGACGTCATCGGCCAGGCCAAGACCGGCACCGGAAAGACGCTCGGCTTCGGCCTGCCGATCCTCGAGCGCGTGACCGTCCCCGCCGACGTCGAGGCGGGCCGGGCCGCGCCCGAGAAGCTGACCGACGCGCCGCAGGCGCTCATCGTCGTCCCCACCCGCGAGCTGTGCCAGCAGGTCACCAACGACCTGCTGACCGCCGGCAAGGCCCGTAACGTCCGCGTCCTCGCGATCTACGGCGGCCGGGCGTACGAGCCCCAGGTCGAGGCCCTCAAGAAGGGCGTCGACGTGGTCGTCGGCACCCCGGGCCGACTGCTCGACCTGGCGGGCCAGCGCAAGCTCGACCTCTCGCACATCCGCGTCCTCGTCCTGGACGAGGCCGACGAGATGCTCGACCTGGGCTTCCTGCCCGATGTCGAGCGCATCATCACCATGCTGCCGCCGAAGCGCCAGACCATGCTGTTCTCGGCCACCATGCCCGGCGCGGTCATCAGCCTGGCGCGCCGGTACATGTCGCAGCCGACGCACATCAACGCCACCTCGCCCGACGACGAGGGCACGACCGTCAAGAACACGGCGCAGTACGTCTACCGCGCCCACAACATGGACAAGCCGGAGATGGTCTCCCGCATCCTCCAGGCGGAGGGCCGCGGGCTCGCGATGATCTTCTGCCGCACGAAGCGGACGGCCGCCGACATCGCGGAGCAGCTGGAGAAGCGCGGCTTCGCGTCCGGCGCGGTCCACGGCGACCTCGGCCAGGGCGCCCGTGAGCAGGCGCTGCGCGCCTTCCGCAACGGCAAGGTCGACGTCCTCGTCTGCACCGACGTCGCCGCGCGCGGCATCGATGTCGAGGGTGTGACCCATGTCATCAACTACCAGTCGCCGGAGGACGAGAAGACCTACCTCCACCGCATCGGCCGCACCGGCCGCGCGGGCGCCAAGGGCACCGCGATCACGCTGGTCGACTGGGACGACATCCCGCGCTGGCAGCTGATCAACAAGGCCCTGGACCTGAAGTTCCCGGACCCGCCCGAGACGTACTCCACATCCCCGCACCTGTACGAGGAGCTCGGCATTCCGGCGGGCACCAAGGGTGTGCTGCCGCGTGCGGAGCGGACCCGCGCGGGTCTGCGTGCGGAGGAGATCGAGGACCTCGGCGAGACCGGCGGCCGCGGCCGCAAGTCCGCCCCCGCCGCCCCGGCCCCCCGCGAGGAGCGCGCGCCGCGCACGCCCCGCCAGCGGCGTCGCACCCGCGGCGGCAGCACCCTCGACGAGAGCGCGGTCACCGTGCCCGCGCCCGCCGAAGGACCGACCGATGAGGACACGCCGGAGGCGCGCACCCCGCGCCGCCGTCGCCGCACCCGCGCCGCCGCACCCGAAGCCGTGGCGGAGGCCGCGGTGACCGTGGTGGAGACCCCGGCCGCCGAGGCCGAGCCCGCGCCCGCGCCCGCGGCGGAGTCCGCCGCGGAGGCGAAGCCGCGCCGTCGCCGTACGCGTACCGCTGCCGCGAAGCCGGCCGTCGCGCAGGCCCCGGCAGCCGAGCCCGTGGTCGACTTCCAGACCGTGGCCGTCGCCGCGCAGACCGCGGAGCCCGTGGCCACCAAGCCGCGCCGCCGGACCCGTGTGGTGAAGCCGGCCGACGAGGTCGACTTCCAGATCGCCCCGGTCTCCGAGCCCGCGCCGCAGACCAGGGCGCGCCGCAGCACCCGGTCCGCGGCGAAGCCGAAGGCCGAGGCGGTCGCCGCCACAACCACCGTCGAGGACGCGGCGGAGACCAAGCCGCGCCGTCGCCGGCCGCGTGCCGCCGCGGAGAAGGCGGAGACCGCCGTGGTGACCGTGACGGCGGACGGCGAGGCGGCTCCCGCGAAGCCGCGCCGTCGCCGTTCCCGCGCGGCGGCCGCCGCCGAGACGGCCGAAGGCTGATCCTCGGGCCGCAGTCACCTCGTACGGCCCCGGTTCCCGCACTGCGGGGGCCGGGGCCGTACGTCTGCCCGGGCACGTCCGGCCCCCCGGGGATACGCTCGGCCCCATGAGCCGGCCGCCCACTTTCACCCCGCCCCCCTGCGCCCGTGCCCGCGTACTGCGTACCGAGCGCGGGGACTTCGCCGTGCTGGACGCCGCGCCGGCTGACGGCGCGCACTCCACCGCCCTTCTGCTGCCCGGGTACACCGGCAGCAAGGAGGACTTCGTCGCGATGCTCGAACCCCTCGCCGAGGCCGGGTTCCGCGTGCTGTCCGTCGACGGCCGCGGGCAGTACGAGACCGACGGGGCGGGCCGCCAGGAGAGCTACGCGCAGGAGGAGTTGGCCCGTGACGTGCTGGCGCAGGCCGCGGCGGTCGACGGTGACGCGGCGCCCGGCGGAATCCATCTGCTGGGGCATTCCCTGGGCGGGCAGATCGCCCGCGCGGCGGTGCTGCGGGACGCCGCGCCCTTCCGCTCGCTGACCCTGATGTCGTCCGGTCCCGCCGAGATCGACCCCGCCCAGCAGAAGAAGGCACGCCTGCTCAGCGACGCGCTCGGCCGCTGGACCATGGCCGAGGTGTGGCGGATGATGCGCGCGATGGACCCGCCCGAGGACGCGGACACGGGGGACGGCGAGGACCTGCGCCGCCGCTGGATGCGCCACGACCCGGCCCAGCTCATCGCCACCGGTGCGCAGTTGTCGTCCGAGCCGGACCGGGTGGCCGAGCTCGCCGCGCTGGCCCTTCCCGTGCACGTGGTCTCGGGCGAGCGGGACGACGTCTGGCCGGTGCCCCTGCTGGACGGCATGGCGGAGCGGCTGGGCGCCCGGCGCACCGTGATCGAGGGCGCCGAGCACTCCCCCAACACGGCCCGGCCGGTGGAGACCGCGGCAGCCCTGGTCTCGTTCTGGAACGGCGTCTGACGTTCCCCCCGGCACGGGCCGCCGGAACGGCGTCCGGCGTTCCCCCTGGCAGGCCCTGGGGCCTCGTCGTCAGTACTGCGCCTGCAGGTGCTGCCAGAACCCGTCGCGCAGCGCCCGGCGCAGATGGGCGTGGCCGCGCAGCGAGTGCTGGAGGAGGCGTTCGGCCTCGACGAGCAGGTCCTGGTCGACGGAGCCGGGGAGGTACGGGTGCCCGGGCAGCAGGTCGGCGAGGGCCTCCCTGCCGCGTGAGGAGAGCCAGCCGGCTGCGATCTGCGCACCGACGAAGCGGACGTCCTCGCGTGCGGGGGCGGGGCTGTCGTCCTCGTACATGGTGACGGAGCGCCTGGTCACGTACGGACGGCAGAAGTCGAGGTCGAAGGTGCGCTGGCTGTCGACCTCCCACAGCAGCGGCTCGGCCTGGTTGCGGCCCTCTCCCGCCTCGATGCCCCAGAGGTGCACACGGGCGCCGTAGCCCTGGGCCGCTTCGACGGCGGAGACCAGGTCCTCGTCACCGCCGACGAGCGCGGCGTCGCTGATGGCGCGGTGCCGGGCGAGCGATTCGAGGTCGGTGCGGATGAGTGAGTCGACGCCCTTCTGCTGGTTGTTGGCGTTGAGGTTGCCGAGCCTGACCTTGACGTCGGGGAGTTCGGCGATGGACTGCTGCTCGACGGTGTGGATCCGGCGTCTGGCCCCGTCGTACCAGTACACGCGCAGCAGCCGGCTGTCGGCGAAGATCGTGCGGGCCTTGTCGATGAAGGCCTCGATCAGCCCTTCGGCGTCCAGGTCGAAGGACCGGCGGTCCTCCGTGCCGGTCACGAGCAGCCCGGCCGCCGCGTAGACGTAGCCCGCGTCCACGAAGATCGCGTGGGTGGAGGGGGTCTTCGACACCTCGGCGAGCACCCGCAGGAGCAGCTCGTTGGTGCGGTCCAGCTGCTCACGGATCCCGGATCCTTCGTCCGGCCCCGCGTCCGCGTGACTCATGCGGACCTCATTGTCCGCGCATGGCTGATTACCGACGGGTACTTAGACATCCAAAAAATTTCCTTAGCGTAGGGAATGTTTGCGCTGGGCAAGCCGTTGTACCCCTTGTGGAGCGCGAGGCGCAGGCGTCTTGCGCTCCCATCCTTGCGGACGGCCAGACCGTCCTCCCAGTAGTTCTCCAGCAGGAGGATCAGACGAAGGGAAGCCATATGCGCTTCGAGATCATGCGACTCGACGACGTCGACGGTACCGCCGTGGACAGCACCGTCGTGGACGCCGCCTCCGTCAACCGGATCGTGCAGCAGGCCGCGGCAATGGGCCAGCGCATCTACATCCGGCCGGCCGACACGTCGGCTTCGTAACACCTTGCATCGCTTCGTGTCGCTGATTTCGAGCGGATGACGAGCTGAAGACGAGGCGCCCCCGCACGGAAGACCCGTGCGGGGGCGCTGTGGTGTCCGGACCCCCGGGTCTCAGGAGTTCTGGATGACCTGGGTGACGCCGTTGATGATCTGCTGCACCGCGATGGCCGAGAGCATCATCCCGGCGAGCCGGGTCACCAGGACCACGCCGCCGTCCTTGATCACGCGGATGATCAGCAGCGAGTACCTCATGGTCACCCAGAGCACGAGGTGCATGGCGACGATCGCCGACCAGACCGAGATCTGGCCGGAGGTGCCGTCGGCGTTCTGCACCGCGAGGATCACCGAGACGATCGCGCCGGGGCCGGCGAGCAGCGGCATGCCGAGCGGCACGAGCGCCACGTTGACGTCCTTGGTCTGCGTCGGCTCGTCCGTCTTGCCGGTCAGCAGATCCAGCGCGATGAGCAGCAGGAGGAGACCTCCCGCGATCATCAGCGCGGGTACGGAGACGTGCAGGTAGTCCAGGATCTGCTGGCCGAGCAGACCGAAGACGGCGATCACGCCGAAGGCGACCGCCACGGCCTGCAGGGCCATCCTGCGCTGCACCTTGGCGGGGCGGCCCGCGGTGAGGGCCAGGAAGATCGGGGTGATTCCGGGCGGATCCATAATCACAAAAAGGGTGAGAAAAAGGGATCCGAAGACAGCGATGTCGAACACGGTGAGCCTTGCGAGAGGAGAGGGGCCGAACAGGAGGATGCGTGTGCCGGCACACCACGGGGACACCCGGGCACACGGTGACGCGACAGGAAAAAGGAGGGGCGGGCCCCGTTACGCGGGGAGCGGTCCGCCGGCGCCCGGCACGGGGAACGCCCCCGTGGCGCGCCGGGTGATCTCGCCGTAGATCTCGGGGTCGGTGGTGTACTCCCCGAGGCGGACGGTCTTGCGGCTGCCGTGGTAGTCGCTGGACCCGGTGGTCAGCAGCCCCAGATCGGCGGCGAGCCCACGCAGCCGGGCCCTCGTGGACTCGTCGTGGTCCATGTGGTCGACCTCGATGCCGTCCAGGCCCGCCTCGGCGAGTCGGGCGATCACGGCTTCGGGGACCACTGCCCCTCGCTTGACGGCGAGCGGGTGGGCGAAGACGGTGACGCCGCCCGCGGCCTTGACCAGCCGGACCGCGTCGAAGGGGTCGAGTTCGTGCTTGCCGGCGTACGCGCGCCCGCCGTTGCCGAGCCAGGCCGAGGTGAATGCGTCGGAGACCGAGTCGACGACCCCCAGCTCCACGAGCGCGGTCGCGACGTGCGGGCGGCCGACGGACCCGTTCCCGGCGATCCGGGCGACCTGCTCCCAGGTGATCGGGACGCCCAGCTCCTGGAGCCTGAGCACCATGGCCTGCGCCCGGGGAACCCGGTCGTCCCGCACGAGCTCGCGCTCCCGGGCCAGTTCGGGCTCGGCCGGGTCGAAGAGGTAGGCCAGCATGTGCAGGCTGACACCGTCGACCTGGCAGGAGAGCTCGGCGCCCGTGACGAGGGTGAGGCCTTCGGGCAGGGCGGCAGCGGCTTCCGCGTGACCGCCGACCGTGTCGTGATCGGTCAGGGCGACGACGTCCAGGCCCGCCGCGGCGGCGTTGGCCACCAGCTCGGCGGGGGTGTCCGTGCCGTCGGAAGCGGTGGAGTGGGTGTGCAGATCGATGCGCACGACGCGTACTCCAGTGCTGGCGGACGGACAGGGGACGCTCAAGGATAACCGCCGGGCGCCACCCTTCCGGCCCTCCGTCCCCGCGGCGCAGGCCAGGTCAGGGCGGTGTGATCAGGCGGGGGGTGAGCGCTCCGCACGGCAGGAGGTCCACCTCGCCGCCGGCGTCGCGCAGATCGGTCAGCACCAGCTCGTCGTACATCAGGAGACCGGACTGCTCGGGCCAGACGATCGCCCAGAGCCACAGCCCACGCGCCTCGCCCGCGAAGACGGCCCGGTCCGCGGGCGCGTCCTTGACGTGCCAGAGCGCGGTGGGACGTCCCGCCGCGAGGACCTTGGCGTCCGGTGCCGCGTCGACACGCAGGCCGGAGCCGGGATCGGGACCGTCGATGCCGGCGTACCGCGCGCCGAGACCGACCCCCAGTTCCTCGGCGACGAGCAGCAGTTCGGCCATCCCCCCGAGCGGCCCCGGGCCTGAGCAGGCGACGACGGTGGCCCGGCCGCCGCTGCGGTCGTCACCCGCGTACGCCGCGCCCGTGAAGAGCCAGCCCACCGGGAGCGGCCAGGGCATCCACACCGGCACCCGGGCCCGGTGCACCACCACACCCAGCGCCTCGACGCTGGGTGGGACCACCGGCTGCATCGGGTGCACCTGACCGTGCGTGGAGCACTGCCAGGCATCGGCGAAGAGGCCGGGCGCCCTGACCCGGCCACCGCACTTCGGGCAACTGGGTTCGCCCCTCATAACGCTTAACGGTCCTCTTCGGTCGTCGCCTCGTCAAGGACGATCACCCGCCCACAGTCCGGTGTCGGCCCCGACAAGTAAATGCATCTCACACTCATCAGGGCGTCCAACTCATTCTGTGAGGAGCGGAGGAGCTGGAGCCGCGCCACGCCACGGAGGACGGCGTCACCGTCCTCGTCGGCCGACCCGGCCGTCCCGGACCTCGCCCGCGGCTCTCCCCTCACCGCGCGGCGGGGCCTGCCGTATCCGGTGCGTCAGTCCAGCGGCACGGACGCGCGCAGCGGGTCGCGCAGGTCCGTGCCCTGCGCGAGCCAGCGCTCCTGGAGCTCCTGCGCACCCCTGACCCGCTTCCAGGCGGCCTCGTTGTGCGTCATGGGAAGCAGGGGGAGGAAGCACACCGGGTCCATGGGGGCGTCCAGTTCCAGGTCCTCGACGAGCCCGCCCGGCTCGGCGACCAGGACGGAGCTGAAGGGGGCCCCCGTCCACAGCGGCTGCCCCAGGTCCAGCGACGCCCCGGGGGCCACGATCAGGCCCTCGACCTGCGGGGAGGCCGCCAGCACCGCGAGGGGCCGCAGCACCTGGTCTGTGTCGGCGAGCCCCAGCCTCACGGACAGGACCAGTTCGGCGCGCGGGCCCTTGACGGGGTCGGCGAGGGGCGAGGTCGGGTCGGCCATCGGCTGGGCGGACATGCCGAGCGTCGCGTAGCGCACGACGTCGCCGTCGATGAAGCGGAGCACCTCGATGCGGTCCGTGCCGAGGAAGGTCACATCCGCGCGGGCGTCCGGCTCCCCCAGAGCCGTGCGGAGCCGGGTTTCGACCAGATCAAGAATTTCTCCCATGCAGCGAGCATAGAACGCGTCCGGAACGGGCAAAGGAAGGGATTGACTCCTCACGTGGCTGATAGCCTGAGGCGTCGGTCGGGACAGCACGCAGAAGCGTCGCTCTCAGTCCTGACACCACGTGATCCCCCACGGGGGACCGGCCGGAGGAGGTGGGGCTGCGGTGGATCCGAGTCGACCGCGCAGTACCAACCGCCCTTCCGCGCGACGCCTTCCTTCTGTGATCTGACACCCTTCCCGGACGTCAGCACGGCAGTTCGCGCAGCGGAAGAGCCCCTCGTTTTTGCCTGTCTGTAGCGAACGCCGTCATCGTGCTCCCGCGGTGCCGCCCGCTTTGCGGACGTGAGCGCACGTCCCCATTCCGGGCTGTTCCACGTGCCCGCCGACGGCCCTCCGTGAAGAGGAGCCAGCCATGTCGATGATCCGTGACCTGCGCGCCGCCGTGCGCCCGTCCCTGCGCAAGAGCAACACCCCGTACAACAGCTACGACGCGACCCGTGACCCCTCCGCCTCCAGCGCCGTCGTCGACTGCGCCGTCTACCGGGACGGACGCCGCGTCACCGAGGTCTCCTGCCTGACGCCGCGCGAGGCGATGCTGCGCGTACGGGAGGAGGGCGGCTTCGCCTGGATCGGTCTGCACGAGCCGACCGAGGAGGAGTTCGCCGGTATCGCCCGGGAGTTCGGCCTCCACCCGCTCGCGGTGGAGGACGCGGTCCACGCCCACCAGCGGCCGAAGCTGGAGCGGTACGACGACACGCTGTTCACCGTCTTCAAGACGATCCACTACGTGGAGCACGCCGAACTGACCGCGACCAGCGAGGTCGTCGAGACCGGTGAGGTGATGTGCTTCACCGGCCGGGACTTCGTGATCACCGTCCGGCACGGCGGGCAGGGCTCACTGCGCGCCCTGCGCCACCGTCTCCAGGAGGACCCGGAGCTGCTCGCCAAGGGGCCGTCCGCGGTGCTGCACTCCATCGCGGACCACGTGGTCGACGGCTACATCGCGGTGGCGGCCTCGGTCCAGGACGACATCGACGAGGTCGAGATCGACGTGTTCTCCACCCCGGCGAAGGGTGGTACGCGCGGTTCGGACGCGGGCCGCATCTACCAGCTGAAGCGCGAGGTGCTGGAGTTCAAGCGCGCCGTGTCGCCGCTGCTGCGGCCGATGCAGCTGCTGAGCGAGCGCCCCATGCGGCTGATCGACCCCGACATCCAGAAGTACTTCCGCGACGTGGCCGACCACCTCGCCCGGGTGCACGAGGAGGTCATCGGTTTCGACGAGCTGCTCAACTCGATCCTCCAGGCCAACCTGGCGCAGGCCACCGTCACGCAGAACGAGGACATGCGCAAGATCACCTCCTGGGCGGCGATCATCGCCGTGCCGACGATGATCTGCGGGGTCTACGGCATGAACTTCAAGCACATGCCCGAACTTCGGTGGACGTACGGCTATCCGATGGTGCTGGCCCTCATCGGCGTCGTCTGCTTCTCCATCCACCGCACCCTCAAGCGCAACGGCTGGCTCTAATAGAGTTCGGGCATGACTGCTGCTGACGTGTTGCTTGCCCGGGCTCTCGTCGAGGAGGCCACCAAGAAGTCCGGCCTGATCTGGGTGCGAGGCAGCGGCCCCTCCCGTGCGCTGTGGCACGTGTGGCACGAGGGTGCGGCCCTGCTCGTGGGGGACGGCCCCGGCGAGCAGCCGCTCCCCGCCGGGCTGGACGAGGGCGCCGCCGCCGAGGTGACCGTGCGCAGCAAGGACAAGGGCGGCAGGCTCGTGGCCTGGACGGCCGCCGTCACCGTGCTGGAGCCGCGTTCCGAGGAGTGGGAGGCGGCGGTCGCCGAGCTCAAGGGCAAGCGGCTGAACGCCCCGGACGCGGAGCAGCTGACGGAGCGCTGGGCCCGTGAGTGCCGGGTCGTACGGCTGACGCCCGGCGCGTCGAGCACCGACCTTCCCGACGGCTCACTGGCGGTCGCACCCCTGCCCACCGGGGCGACCACACGGCGGACGGCCCCCGCCGCGCTCCCCCGGCTGCTGCTGAAGCGCCGCGGAAGGCGCTGACGCCGTCCCGCCGGACGGCGTGAGGAGCCGGCCGGCCGTCAGCCGGAGGACTTGGGCAGCTCGCCGCCGTAGTCGACCGTGTCGTCCTCGGTCGGCGCCTCCAGCTCGAAGGCATGGCCCCAGTCGGCGAGGGAGACCGTCCCGCCTCCCCCGCCACGGGCGACACGCAGTGGATACGGGGTGCCCTTCAGGGAGATGTCCAGGGCTCCGCCCTCACCCTTTCCGCCCATGATCTGCACGGTACGGACTCCGCCGACCGTGCCCCGGTCGCCCTTGTTGACCTTTCCGTGCAGCGTGAGCATCCCGTCGAGGAGCGTGTCCTTCTCCGTGAAGCCGCGCAGCTGCTGATAGGTCGGGTCGTCCTCGGGAACCTTGACGTACTTGCCTTCGAGCTTGTCGGCGGCCTGCTCGCTCCCGTCGTCGCCCTGCTCGTTCTTCCAGAAGCCCGCGTCGGCCTTGAGGAAGAGTTCGTCGCCGATGCGCAGCAGCTCGAAGGTGTTCTGCTTCGAGGTGACAGACCCCGTGCCGCCCTTGCCGCTGAGCTGCATGTTCAGGGTGTACGTCCCGCCCTTGCTGACCAGTTTGCCCGTCAGCCGCACGGCTTCCGCGGCATCGGCGGCGGCCCGCGCCTTCTTGTCGATCTGTTCTGCCGTCAGCTTGCCGACGCCGTTGGTCCCCTTGTCCGGGTCCTCTCCGGCGCAGGCCGTGAGCGCGACGGTCAGCCCCGCGCAGAGCACCACGGCGAAAGCGGTCCGGCGACGGGCCCGGACGGCCGGGGCGGATGAGGTCACGGGCGCACTGCCTCTCATCTGTGTGTCGGGGTTGGCAGACCGCAGCGTACCCGTGCCGCGTACGCCGTTCGGCAGAGCTCCGTACGGACGGTCCGCCAGGGCGGCACGGACCGGTACGGGCTAGCCTGATCACTGCGAAGGAGCACGTGAGGGACGGAGGGAGGCGCACAGGATGGCTGCAGGCACTCCCAGGGTTTTCGTCTCGCACCTCGCCGGCGTACCGGTGTTCGACCCCAACGGCGACCAGGTGGGCCGGGTCCGTGACCTGGTGGCGATGCTCAGGGTCGGCGGCAAGCCGCCACGGCTGCTCGGCATGGTCGTCGAGGTCGTCAGCAGGCGGCGCATCTTCGTGCCGATGACCCGGGTGACGGGGGTCGAGTCGGGGCAGGTCATCACCACCGGTGTGGTCAACATGCGGCGCTTCGAGCAGCGCCCGACCGAGCGACTCGTCCTCGGCGAGTTCCTCGACCGGCGGGTGCGTCTCGTGGAGACGGACGAGGAGGTGACCGTCCTCGACGTCGCCATCCAGCAGCTCCCGGCCCGCCGCGACTGGGAGATCGACAAGTTCTTCGTGCGCAAGGGCCGAGGCGGAGCCCTTCGCCGCAAGGGCGAGACGCTGACCGTGGAATGGTCGGCGATCAGCGGCTTCTCGCTGGAGGAGCACGGTCAGGGCGCCGAGAACCTGGTGGCGACCTTCGAACGGCTGCGCCCCACCGATGTCGCCAACGCTCTGCACCACCTGACGCCCAAACGCCGGGCCGAGGTCGCCGCGGCCCTCGACGACGACCGTCTCGCGGACGTCCTGGAGGAGCTCCCGGGTGACGACCAGGTGGAGATCCTCGGCAAGCTGGCGGAGGACCGCGCCGCGGACGTCCTGGAGGCGATGGACCCGGACGACGCGGCCGACCTGCTCTCGGAGCTGCCCGAGGCCGACAAGGAGCGGCTGCTGGCCCTGATGCGGCCGGACGACGCCGCCGACGTACGGCGCCTGCTGTCGTACGAGGAGCGGACCGCGGGCGGGCTGATGACGACCGAGCCGATCATCCTGCGGCCCGACGCCACCGTCGCCGACGCGCTGGCCAGGGTCCGTCAGCAGGACCTCTCGCCCGCGCTGGCCGCGCAGGTGTACGTGTGCCGGTCGCCGGACGAGACGCCGACCGGCAAGTACCTGGGTACCGTGCACTTCCAGCGGCTGCTGCGGGATCCGCCGTTCACCCTGGTCAGCTCGATCGTCGACAGCGATCTCGTGCCGCTGACTCCGGAGACCCCCCTGCCGGCCGTGACCAGCTATCTGGCCGCGTACAACCTGGTCTCGGTGCCCGTGGTGGACGAGAGCGGGTCGCTGCTGGGCGCTGTGACCGTCGACGACGTGCTCGACCACCTGCTGCCCGAGGACTGGCGCGAGACGGACTTCCAGGGCGAGGAGGGGATCGCCGGTGGCCGCTGAGGACCGTTCGAGGGCCGTGGCGACGGGTGCGTCGGGCATCGTGCGCCCGCCGCGGCCCCGGCTCGACCTGCCCAAGGCGCCGAGGCGACGGCTGCTGCCCGAGTACGACCCCGAGGCGTTCGGCCGCTTCTCCGAACGTATCGCCCGGTTCCTGGGCACCGGACGGTTCATCGTCTGGATGACGCTGATCATCATCGTCTGGGTGGTGTGGAACATCTTCGCACCGGAGCAGCTGCGGTTCGACGAGTACCCCTTCATCTTCCTGACCCTGATGCTCTCCCTCCAGGCCTCCTACGCCGCCCCGCTGATCCTCCTCGCGCAGAACAGGCAGGACGACCGCGACCGGGTGACCCACGAGCAGGACCGCAAGCAGAACGAGCGCTCGATCGCGGACACCGAGTTCCTCAGCCGGGAGATCGCCGCGCTGCGGATGGGCCTCGGTGAGGTCGCCACCCGGGACTGGATCCGCTCGGAGCTGGAGGCCATGGTGAAGGATCTGGAGGAGCGCCGGCTCTTCTCCCAGGCCGAGAGTGACGAAGGCGACCGGGGAGGGGCTACCCGCCCGTAGGCACCCGCGCCGTACCATCGTCGGTATGGCTACGGAAGACGCGGTGCGCGAAGCGCTGGCGACAGTGAACGACCCGGAGATCCACCGGCCGATCACCGAGCTCGGCATGGTGAAGTCGGTCGAGATCGACCCTGACGGTGTGGTCGCTGTCACCGTGTATCTCACGGTCTCCGGCTGCCCGATGCGCGAGACGATCACCAAGAACGTGACCGACGCGGTGGCCCGTGTCGAGGGCGTGTCGCGGGTCGAGGTCACGCTCGACGTGATGAGCGACGAGCAGCGCAAGGAGCTCGCCGCGTCGCTGCGCGGCGGCACCGCGGAGCGCGAGGTGCCGTTCGCCAAGCCCGGCTCGCTGACCCGGGTCTACGCGGTGGCGTCCGGCAAGGGCGGCGTCGGCAAGTCCTCGGTGACGGTCAACCTCGCGGCGGCGATGGCCGCCGACGGGCTGAAGGTCGGTGTGGTCGACGCGGACATCTACGGGCACAGCGTGCCCCGGATGCTCGGCGCCGACGGCAAGCCGACCCAGGTCGAGAACATGATCATGCCGCCGTCGGCGCACGGCGTGAAGGTGATCTCCATCGGCATGTTCACCCCGGGCAACGCCCCGGTGGTGTGGCGCGGTCCCATGCTCCACCGCGCGCTGCAGCAGTTCCTCGCCGACGTGTACTGGGGCGACCTGGACGTCCTGCTCCTCGACCTGCCGCCGGGCACCGGGGACATCGCGATCTCCGTGGCGCAGCTCGTCCCGAACGCCGAGATCCTGGTCGTCACCACCCCGCAGCAGGCCGCCGCCGAGGTGGCGGAGCGGGCCGGCTCGATCGCCGTGCAGACCCACCAGAAGATCGTCGGTGTCGTCGAGAACATGTCGGGCATGCCGTGCCCGCACTGCGACGAGATGGTCGACGTCTTCGGTTCGGGCGGTGGGCAGCGGGTCGCCGACGGGCTGACGAAGACGGTCGGCGCCGAGGTCCCGGTGCTGGGGTCCATCCCGATCGACGTACGCCTGCGCGAGGGCGGCGACGAGGGCAAGCCCGTCGTCCTGTCCGACCCGGACTCCCCCGCGGGCTCCGCGCTGCGCTCCATCGCGGAGAAGCTGAGCGGCCGTCAGCGCGGTCTGTCCGGCATGTCGCTGGGTCTCACCCCGCGCAACAAGTTCTGAGCGTGCGACGGGCGGTGGGCGGCCTCCTCGGAGAGCCGCCCACCGCCCGTACGCGTGCCGCTCAGCTCTCGTCGTACGACGCGATGTCGCCGATCACCGCGAAGCCCAGACCGTAGGCGCTCATTCCGCGCCCGTACGCGCCGATGTGTACCCCGTCGGGCGCCGAGCCCGCGAGGACCCAGCCGAACTCGGACTCCCTGTAGTGGAAGTCCACCGGGACGCCGTCCACCGGGAGGGACAGCGTCGACCAGGGCGCCCGGCCCAGGTCGTCCGCGAGTTCGAACGCGGTTTCCGTCTGCTGGTTCAGCCATTCGCCACGCAGCGTGTGGTCCATCTGCGGGGGCCACGTGCAGTCCAGCAGGCCCGAGCCCGCCAGCCAGGCCGCCGACGACACCGTGGTGGCGTCCAGCACCCCCGTACCGTCGTCGCTGTCCCGCACCGGACTGCTGCCCACGGTCACGACCACCGCGAAGCGCGCCTTCTCCGCCCCGGCGTCGGCCCGTACGACGGGCTCCTCGCCGTGCCCGGTGGAACCGTGCTGCACCGTGTCGTCCGCCGCGGCGGTGACGTGCATCAGCCAGCGCCGGCCCGTGAAGGCCTCGTCCAGCCCGTACCAGGGGAACGGCGCCTTGAGATAGCCGTCGACAGTACGCCGGGTCGCCGGCACCCCCTCTGCGGTGTCCGCGCTGGGCGCACCGTCCGCCCCTACCCGACTCGTCGTCTCCATCTGCCCGGCCGCCTCCTCGATCTTTCACTGATCCGGAGCGGCCCTCCCCCCGTGGGCATGGGCAACCTCGCAACCGGACAGATGGAGAATAGCCATACCGTCCGGACGAGTCGGGATTGACGGGTCTCAGGTGGCGTCTGCGTCGAAGGGCGGGCGATCGTCCCTGACCGGCTGCGCGGGCTTCTTCAGGAGATCGGGCGTGGACTTCTCGAGGAGGTCGGGCGTCGACTTCTTCAGAAGGTCGGGCGTGGCGGCGGCACCGGCCGCAGCGGCGGCGGGGGCGCTCTCGCGGCCGTTCACCGCGTCGGTGACCTCGGCCATCTCCTTGCGCAGGTCGAAGCTCTCGCGGATCTCCTTGAGCCCCAGGTCGTCGTTGCCGTCCATGAGCTGCTTGCGGACGAACGTCTTGGGGTTGAGGTCCTCGAACTCGAAGTCCTTGAACTGCGGTCCGAGCTCCGAGCGGATGTCCTCCTTGGCGCTGTCGGAGAACTCACGGATCTTGCGGATGGTGCGCGTGACGTCCTGGATGACCTTCGGGAGCTTCTCCGGGCCGAATACGAGCACGGCGAGAACCACGAGCGTCAGCAGCTCGAGTGCGCCTATGTCATTGAACACCTTGCTGCTCCTCGTGTTCTCTGCGTCTACTCCGCGTGGTCTCCGCCGCCAGGTCAGGGGCCCGGACCGCTCCACGGTACCCGGCGAAGCTGTCCGTGCGGTACCTGCCGGTGGCCGTCAGGTGCCACTGGCCGAACCCAGGGTCAACGTCATGGACAGGTCCTTGCCACCGCGGGTCAGGACGAGATCCAGCCGGTCACCGGGCCGGTGGGCGCGGATCTTGACGATCAGTTCCTCACCGCTGTGCACGCGCCGGCCCTCCACCTCGGTGATGATGTCGCCGGACCTGATGCCCGCCTTGTCGGCCGGGCCCCCCTCGGTCACCGCGGCCGCGCCGTCGGCCGCCTTGCCGCCGACCTTCGCCCCGTCGCCGGTGAACTCCATGTCGAGCGTGACGCCGATCACGGGGTGGGTGGCCTTGCCGGTGCTGATCAGTTCCTCGGCGACCCGCTTGCCCTGGTTGATCGGTATCGCGAAGCCCAGGCCGATGGAACCGGACTGGCCGCCGTCGAGGCCTGATCCGCTGTCGGCGGCGCGGATCGCGCTGTTGATGCCGATGACGCGGGCCTCGGCGTCGACCAGGGGGCCGCCGGAGTTGCCCGGGTTGATCGGGGCGTCGGTCTGCAGGGCGTCGACGTAACTGACGTCGGTGCCGTCACCCTTCTCGCCGCCCGCGGTGATGGGGCGCTGCTTGGCGCTGATGATGCCGGAGGTGACCGTGTTGGACAGGTCGAAGGGCGCGCCGATCGCCACCACCGGGTCGCCCACCTGCACGTTGTCGGAGTTGCCGAGGGGAAGTGGTGTGAGACCGGAGACGCCCGTCACCTTGACGACGGCCAGGTCGTAGCCGCTGTCCTTGCCGACGATCTCGGCCGCCGCGCTCTCCCCGCCGCTGAAGGTGACGGTGATGTCGCCGTTCGAGCCCGCGGGGGCGACCACGTGGTTGTTGGTGAGGATGTGGCCCTTGTCGTCGAGGACGAAACCGGTGCCCGTGCCGGATTCGGCGGAGCCGTTCACGTGCAGGGTGACCACGCTGGGCAGTGCGCTGGCGGCGATACCGGCGACGCTGTCGGGTGCCCGCCCGCCGGCGTCCCGGCCGGACTGCGGCAGTTCGAGCGTGGTCAGGCCGCCGTTGCGCTCGACATAGGCACCGACTCCGCCGCCTATCCCCCCGGCGAGAAGGGCGAGCAGCGCCGCGCCGACGAGGACGGTCCCCCGACGGGCCTTGCGCGGCCGGATGTCGTCCGCGCCCTGGCCGGGGCCGGGGTGGCTCAACGGCTGCCCCGGCGCGCCCCACGGGTCGTAACGCAGCCACTGGGAGGTCTGCTGCGGGGTCTGCCCGGGGGGCTGGGGAGCCGGGTGCTGCTGCGGCACGGTGTGCGGCGGGGGCGGCGAAGCCCAGGCCTCGCCACGCTGTTCCCCGCCGATCCCGGCGGGCGCGGGGCCGGTCGCGGCGAGCGGAGCGGCCGTGCCGTGGCCGTCCGTACCGGCGTACGGCGGCGGTACGGGCGTCCCGTGGGCGGGGGTCGCCACCGGGCGCTGCACAGGCGGCGCGGGCGCCCACGGCCCCGGACCGCCGTAGGGCGGGGTGCTGTACTCGTCGGGCGCGTGCAGCGGCTGCGCGCGGTGGGTGTGCGGCTCGGCGACGGGCGGCGCGGAGGCCACCTCGGGGGCCGCCGGCGCGTGCGTGCCCCGTTCGGCGACGGGCGGCACGGGGGCGGCGGGCGGCGCGGGCGTGTAGTCGCCGTCCGGTGTCGTCCGCGGGGGCCGCTCCCCGGACCGGGACGCGGTGGACCCGCCGGGAACGGCCGGCGCCGTCCCCGGAGCGTCCGCGACGTCGGCGGTGGCGGCCGCCCCGTCCTCCGGCCCGGCCTGACGGTTCCGGTCCGTGGAGGGACGGCTCCACCACTTCGTCTTCGGCCCGCTGGGCTTCCCGTCGTCCATGCTCTCCCCGCAACTGGCCCATGGACGCCCCACAGAGGCGTCCCTCCCGGAATTCAACCAGGTTTGCGAATCGGCGTGCAGGGTCCCGGTCAGCGCAGCGGGGTGAGGGGCGTCGCGCGGTCGTGGAGCGGCGGGGCGGAGGCCGTCGCGGACGGCTTAGGGTCCGCGCCCCCGCCGACCGCCGCCGAGTACAGCGGGCCGGCGTCCGTCGGGCGTATCAGCGGCGGCACGGCCACGTTGAGCACGGGGAAGGCGAACGTGCCCCCGGTGAGCACCGTGGTGTTCAGCAGCGTGGGCGCGGAGGCGGACACGGACCGGACGGACGAGGACGGCGCGGCCGTCGGCCGGGCATCCCGGTTCTCTCCGAACGCGAGGGCGCCGCCACCACTGCGGCTGGCCGCGGCGGTGGAACCGCCCGTCCGTTCGTCGGCTGCGAGCGGGGTGGCGTTGCTGCCCGCGCCCTCGGCACTGAGCGGCGGCTCGGGTCCGTAGTCGAGCGGGAGCGAGCCTCCCAGGGCGATGGCCGCGAGCGAGACGGCGCTGGCCGCGACGAAGGCGAAGCGCCTCGCGCGCCAGGGCGAACGGTCGGCGTCCCGCGCCACGTCATGGATGCGGAAGCCGGACCCGGACGCGTCGCCGGGGAGCACTGCGGTCGAGCCGTGGGCGGTGGGGAGGTATCCGAAGCCGTCCAGCGGCGAACGAGCCCGGTCGGTCGGCACGCCGGGTTGCAGTACGGGGAAGCCCCCGTCGCCGAAGCGCCGTCCGGCGTCCGGGGGGCCGTCGTCGCCACCGCCGGGAAGGCCCTGCAGGCGGGCGAGGAACCCCTCCGAGGGCGAGGGGGCCGCGGAGGTCGCGAAGGCGCTCTTCAGCCGCCGCTGGGAGTCGGCCTCGGCCTTGCACCGGGCGCAGGTCGCCAGATGGGCCAGGACCCGCTCCCGGGCGTCGTGTTTGAGCTCGCCGTCGACGAGCGCGGCGAGCCGGTCCCCCAGATGCTGTTCGGCGGGGGTCGCACCTGCGCCACTCACGCCGCTCCGCCCTCCCCCGCGAGGACCGCGTCCGCAAGGGAACGCTGCTCGGCACGGGCCTCGGGCGAACGGTGCTTGAGCGCCTTGCGCAGGTGCGAGCGGCCGCGGTGGATGCGGCTGCGCACCGTCCCGAGCTTGACGCCGAGTGTGGCGGCGATCTCCTCGTACGAGAGACCCTCGATGTCGCAGAGCACGACCGCGGCACGGAACTCGGGCGCGAGGGTGTCCAGCGCCTGCTGCACGTCCGCGTCGAAGTGCGTGTCGTTGAAGACCTGCTGCGGGGAGGGCTCACGGCTCGGCAGCCGCTCGGCCGCGTCGTCACCGAGGGAGTCGAAACGGATCCGCTGCTTGCGGCGGACCATGTCCAGGAAGAGATTCGTCGTGATCCTGTGCAGCCAGCCCTCGAAGGTGCCGGGGGTGTAGGTCGACAGCGACCGGAAGACGCGGACGAAGACCTCCTGGGTGAGGTCCTCGGCGTCGTGCTGGTTGCCCGTCAGCCGGTAGGCGAGGCGGTACACGCGGGCGCTGTGCGTGCTGACGATCTCTTCCCATGAGGGCGGGGTCCACGCCTGGGAATCCGCATCTGAGGCGAAGGTCGCGGTCGGTGCGGAAGCGTTGGAAGAACGGTCAGCAATGTCGGTCACGGATTTCGGCTCACCAGCCGACCTGAGAAGACGCCGCAGCGCACCTCTCCGATCCACAGGCGCAGCCGCACCTCCCCTATCGGCTCTGGTGGTGTCCAGTGGAGCCCCTACCATAGCCACCTCGCCCGTTAGCTCCGGATAAGCCTTTTTACCTGCTGGTGCCCCGGTGTCCCCGGGAGCAAGAGGAACATTCCGGACCCGGCCGCAGGGCCCGGTCCGCGTGTTCTCCCTCGCCCCTTCATAACGCCCGGTCCCATCTGCGGGTTCCCGGGTGCAGCGGATACAGTCACCGTTGCGCCAACTACGGGGTCAGGAGAGGGTCATTACCGCCAACCGGCAGACGAGCTGGGCATTCGCCGACGCCTTTGTCGCCGAGGAAGAAGCTCTGCTCTGGGCCCGGGACCGGGCCCACGAGACGGGGCTCCGCCCGGTGTCGTCAGGCACCGGTGCGGCTCTGCGCCTGCTCGCTGCCACCGCGGACGCCAAAGCGGTGGCCGAGATCGGCACAGGTACCGGCGTGTCCGGCATCTATCTGCTCCAGGGCATGCGGCCGGACGGCGTACTGACCACCGTCGACCCGGAACCCGAGCGCCAGCAGTTCGCCCGGGAGGCCTTCCGTGCCGCCGGCTTCGCCACGAATCGGGCCCGCTTCATCCCCGGGCGCGCCCTCGACGTGCTGCCGCGCCTCGCGGACGGCGGGTACGACCTCGTCTTCTGCGACGGTGACCGGCTGGAGAGCCTGGACTACCTCGCTGAATCGTTGCGTCTGCTCAGGCCGGGAGGCCTCGTCTGCTTCGAGGGCGTCTTCGCGGACGGCCGCACGATCGACTCCGCCGCGCAGCCGGCCGAGGTGCTGCGCCTGCGCGAACTGCTGCGGGCCGTGCGCGAGAGCCAGGAACTCATGGCGACACTCCTGCCGGTGGGCGACGGCCTCCTGTGCGCGGTGCGACGGGGCTGAGCCGCCGGGCCCGCCCACCGGCACCCGGTCCGTCCCGTCCGCCGGAATCCGGCCCGGACGCACTGCTGCCCCGGCACGGAATCCGTGCCGGGGCAGCAGTGAAGTGTGGGCGCTACGGCCTCAGCCGACGACCTTCTTCAGCGCGTCACCGAGTGCGTCTGCCTCGTCCGGAGTCAGCTCGACGACAAGCCGACCGCCGCCTTCGAGCGGAACGCGCATGACGATGCCCCGCCCCTCCTTTGTCACCTCGAGCGGGCCGTCGCCCGTCCGCGGCTTCATGGCCGCCATGCTCGTTCCCCTTCCTGAAACCAGCTCATCGCAACCGGCGGCTCCATGACAGGCGCTGCCTCACCGGCGTCGAACACAATGCTTCCTCCGCATTATCCCGCATCGGAGACCCCGATGACCAACATCGGTCGGCATCGCTTACGCAACTCGCTTTCCCAAAACCACCCAATTCGGCGATCCGGCTGCGATACTGCGCCACCTTCGCCCCTCAGCCGAGGTCCAATCGTTAGACGCAGGTCACATGTCCGGCCCGCCCGAAGTCCGCCATGCTTGCCTGGACAGGCAACGACGCCGGCCCCGTAAGGAGATCCCGCAATGGCCGACCTGGCCGACACCACGGCTGACCCGGTGCTCACGGACGTGAGCGACGGGCTCGCGACGATCACGATCAATCGCCCCGGCGCGATGAACGCCATGAACACCGCCGCGAAGGTCGCGCTGCGCGACGCCCTGCGGGCCGTCGCCGACGATCCCGCCGTACGGGCGGTTCTGCTCACGGCCACCGGGCGCGCCTTCTGCGTCGGCCAGGACCTCAAGGAGCACGTCGCCAAGCTCTCCGAGGCCCGTGAGGCGGACGGCGGGAACGCGCTGAGCACGGTGCGGGAGCACTACAACCCGATCGTCCGCGCCATCACCGAGATGGAGAAGCCCGTCGTCGCGGGGGTCAACGGTGTCGCCGCGGGGGCGGGCTTCGGCTTCGCGCTCGCGGCCGACTACCGCGTGGTCGCCGACTCCGCCGCCTTCAACACGTCCTTCGCGGGTGTGGCGCTGACGGCCGACTCGGGCGTCTCCTGGACCCTGCCGCGGCTCATCGGTGCGAGCCGCGCCGCCGACCTGCTGTTCTTCCCGCGCTCGATCACCGCCCAGGAGGCACACGAGCTGGGCATCGCGAACAAGGTGGTGCCCTCCGCCGACCTGGCGAAGGAGGCCCAGGCCGTGGCCCGGGCCCTGGCGGAGGGGCCGACCGTGGCATACGCGGCCCTGAAGGCGTCCATGGCGTACGGCGCCGGCCACACGCTCGCCGAGACGCTGGAGAAGGAGGACGAGCTCCAGACGAGGGCGGGCGCGTCCCGGGACCACACGATCGCGGTCGAGGCGTTCCTCGCCAAGCGGCCGCCGAGGTATCTCGGCGCCTGACCGGGCCACCGCCCGGGCCAGGTATCCCGGCGTCCGACCAGGACTACCGGCCGCCGCCCCGGGCGACGCAGTCGGCCAGGTGGTCGTCGACCAGCCCGCAGGCCTGCATCAGGGCGTAGGCGGTCGTGGGGCCGACGAAGCGGATGGACCGCTTCTTGAGGTCCTTGGCCAGCGCCGTGGACTCCGGGGTGACCGCCGGGACGTCACCCAGGGTGCGCGGGGCCGGCCGGGTCGCCGGGTCGGGGGCGTGGGACCAGATCAGTGCGTCCAGCTCGCCCTCGTCCCAGCCGGCCAGCACCTTGGCGTTGGCGAGCGTGGCGTCGATCTTCGCGCGGTTGCGGATGATCCCGGCGTCGGCGAGGAGCCGCTCCTTGTCGACGTCGGTGAACTCCGCCACGGCGGGGATCCTGAACCCGGCGAAGGCGCTGCGGAACCCTTCGCGGCGGCGCAGGATCGTCAGCCACGACAGCCCCGACTGGAAGGCCTCCAGGCAGAGCCGCTCGAAGAGGGCGTCGTCGCCGTGGACCGGTCGTCCCCACTCGGTGTCGTGATAGACGAGGTAGTCCTCCGTGGACAGGCCCCACGGGCAGCGTGGGCGGCCGTCGGCGGCCGGTTCGGCACCGCTCACCGCTCGCCCTCCTCGCCCGGCCTGCCGTCCTCGCCCGGGCGCTGCTCGTCCGGCCGCTTGAACAGGTCGGGGCCGCCGTTCACCGCGGTCGCCTGGGCCCCGGCGAGCGCCGACTCCAGCTCGGCGATGTGGGCGTCCCGCTCGGCGAGCTCGGCACCGAGCCGGCCGAGGGCCTCGTCCACGTCCGCCATGCGGTAGCCGCGCACGGCCATGGGCAGCCGCATCGCCTCGACGTCGGCGCGGCCGACGGGGCGGTTCGCGGGCAGCGGGTCGGTGAGCCGATCGGGCTCGACGTCCTGCAGCACCGGGCTTCCGCCTCCGCCGACCACCGCCAGGGTGACCGCGGCCACGACCACGGCCATCGTGAGCAGCAAGAACCAGAACACGTGCATCTCCCCGGAAGCGGAATACCTGTCCAGGTCAGATCGTGCCATGCGCCACCGACAGTTAGGGTCGCAGGCGAGCTACAGGGAGGAACCAGGAATGCGAAGCGGGGCGCTCAGGCTGGGGCGGCGGGAGTTCGGGCCGCACGAGCCGGTGATCATGGCGATCGTGAACCGGACTCCCGATTCCTTCTACGACCAGGGGGCGACGTTCCGCGACGAACCCGCGCTCTCCAGGGTCGAGCAGGCCGTCGCGGAAGGCGCCGCGATCATCGACATCGGCGGGGTCAAGGCCGGTCCGGGCGAGGAGGTGACGGCGCGGGAGGAGGCCCGTCGCACGGTGGGCTTCGTCGCCGAGGTGCGACGCCGCCACCCTGACGTCGTGATCAGCGTGGACACCTGGCGGCACGACGTCGGTGAGGCCGTCTGCGAGGCCGGTGCCGACCTGCTGAACGACGCGTGGGGCGGGGTCGACCCGAAGCTGGCGGAGGTGGCCGCACGGTACGGCGCCGGGCTCGTGTGCACGCACGCGGGCGGCGCGGAGCCCCGCACCCGCCCGCACCGGATCGAGTACGACGACGTGGTGTCCGACATCCTGCGGGTGACCCTGGGGCTCGCCGAGCGGGCCGTGGAGCTCGGGGTGAGGCCGGACGGGATCATGATCGATCCGGGGCACGACTTCGGGAAGAACACCCGCCACTCGCTGGAGGCGACACGCCGGCTGGACGAGATGACGGCCACGGGCTGGCCGGTGCTGGTCTCCCTCTCCAACAAGGACTTCGTCGGGGAGACGCTCGACAGGCCGGTCAAGGAACGGGTGATCGGCACGCTGGCCACCACGGCCGTCTCCGCATGGCTGGGAGCACAGGTCTACCGGGTGCACGAGGTGGCCGAGACCCGTCAGGTCCTGGACATGGTCGCGTCCATCGCGGGCCACCGGCCACCGGCCGTCGCGCGGCGGGGCCTGGCGTAGGGAGCGACCCTGCTCCGGCCCCACCGCGGGTCGGCACGGCTAGCGGCCGACCTCCTTCGTCACCAGCCGGACCGCCTCGTCCACGTCGTCCGTGACGTGGAACAGCATCAGGTCACGCTCGGACGCCTTGCCCCCCGCCACCACCGTGTCCCGCAGCCAGTCGACCAGGCCGCCCCAGTACGCCGTACCGAAGAGGACGATCGGGAAGCGCGTCACCTTGCCCGTCTGGACCAGGGTGAGCGCCTCGAAGAGCTCGTCCAGGGTGCCCAGACCGCCGGGCAGGACGACGAACCCCTGGGCGTACTTCACGAACATCGTCTTGCGGACGAAGAAGTAGCGGAAGTTGACGCCGATGTCGACATGTGGATTCAGCCCGGACTCGAAGGGGAGCTCGATGCCGAGCCCGACGGAGACGCCCTTGGCCTCCCGGGCCCCCTTGTTCGCCGCCTCCATGGCTCCGGGGCCGCCGCCCGTGATGACGGCGAACCCGGCCTCGACCAGGGCCTTGCCGATCCGGACGCCCGCCTCGTAGTCCGGTCCGCCCGCCGGCGTGCGGGCCGAGCCGAAGACGCTGATCGCGCTGGGCAGTTCCGCCAGCGCGCCGAATCCCTCCACGAACTCCGACTGGATCCTCATGACCCGCCAGGGGTCGGTGTGGACCCACTCCGAGTCGCCCTCGGAGTCCAGCAGCCGCTGATCGGTCGTGCCCGGCTGGACCTGGTCCCTGCGCCGCAGTACCGGACCCAGTCGCTGTTCCTCGGGCTTCACCGCGCCCTCGGGAATCTGCGCGCCCTCGGGGATCCGTGCGTCCTCCGGGTTGCCCATGACCTGCTCCCTCCGCCGACCTGCGATGTGCGTGTGTCGCTTCAGCCTAGATCGGCGGAGGTTACGGGCGGGGGAATGCCGTGAGTCAGCTGGTGAGCCAGGAGCGCAGGCGCTCCTCGCAGTGCGTGATCCGGTCGACCGCCACGTGCTCGTCCCGCTTGTGCGCGAACAGCGCGTCCCCGGGGCCGTAGTTCACCGCGGGAACGCCGAGAGCGCCGAACCGGGAGACGTCGGTCCAGCCGAACTTGGGCTGGGCCGTGCCGCCGACCGCCTCCATGAACGCCTTGGCGGCGGGGTGCGAGAGCCCGGGCATCGCGGCGCCGGAGTGGTCGTCGACGGTGAACTCGACGACGCCGCAGTCCGCGAAGACCTCACGGACGTGGGCCTCGGCCTCGTCGGGCCCCAGGTCGGGGGCGTACCGGTAGTTGACGACCACGGTGCAGGAGTCCGGGATGACGTTCGTGGCGACGCCTCCCTCGATACCGACTGCGTTGAGCCCCTCGCGGTACTCCAGACCGTCGATCACGGGGCGGCGCGGCTCGTACGCGGCGAGCCTGGCCAGCACGGGGGCCGCGGCGTGGATCGCGTTGGAACCCATCCAGCTGCGCGCGGAGTGGGCCCGCTCCCCCTCCAGCCGCAGGTGCACCCGGATGGTGCCCTGGCAGCCGCCCTCGACCTGCGCGTCGGAGGGCTCCAGGAGGACGGCGAAGTCCGCTTCGAGCCAGTCGGGATGCGCTTCGGCCACGTGTCCGAGGCCGTTGTGCTGGGCGGCGACCTCCTCGTTGTCGTAGAAGACGAAGGTCAGGTCGCGGTTGGGCTCCGGCACGGTCGCCGCGATCCGGAGCTGGACGGCCACGCCCGACTTCATGTCGGAGGTACCGCACCCCCACAGCACGCCGTCGTCGTCGAGCCTGGACGGCACGTTGTCCGCGATCGGCACCGTGTCGATGTGGCCGGCCAGGACGACACGCTCGGCCCGGCCCAGCCGGGTCCTCGCCACGACGTTGTTGCCGTGGCGGTCGACCGTCAGGTGCGGCAGCGGGCGCAGGGCCGCCTCGACGGCGTCGGCGAGGTCCTTCTCCTGCCCGCTGACCGACGGGAAGTCGACCAGCCGGGCGGTGAGCTCAGGACCGTCCAGGGAGAGGTCAAGCGTGTGTCCATCCATGGCCACGACCCTAAGGGACTTCGGGGACCGGCCCGCTCGTACTCTCCAGTACGGTTGGCCCCGTGCCCCGGACGAGTTCTTCTCCCCGCCGCAGCCGCCTGTTCCGTGTCGCGGCCTCCTTCGCCGTGCTCGTGGCACTGGCGGGCTATCTGGCCATGCAGTACCTCTCCGGCCACAAGGGGGCGCCCCGGTGCACCGTGGGCCCCGTCGGCGGGGGTGAGGGACGGACGTACGAGCTGAGCCCCGAGCAGGCGGCCAACGCCGCGACCGTCTCAGCCGTCGGCACCACCCGCGGGCTGCCGGAACGCGCGGTGACCATCGCGCTGGCGACCGCGATGCAGGAGTCCTCCCTGCGCAACATCGACCACGGCGACCGGGACTCGCTCGGTCTCTTCCAGCAGCGCCCCTCGCAGGGGTGGGGGACGCCCGCGCAGATCATGGACCCGGTCTACTCGGCGGGGAAGTTCTACGAGCATCTCGTCGAGGTCCCCGGCTATTCGAGGCTGCCGCTGACCGTCGCGGCCCAGAAGGTGCAGAAGAGCGGGTTCCCGCAGGCGTACGCCAAGCACGAGCCGGATTCGGCGCTGCTCGCCGCCGCGCTCACCGGCCGCTCCCCCGCCTCGCTGACCTGCTCGCAGGCATCGGCGACCGCTACGGGCCCCGGTGACGCGGCCGAGGTGCGGTCCGACCTGGTGCGCGCGTTCGGGAAGGACGTCCTGCCGTCCACCGGGTCGGCCGGCGCCGCCGCGGCGGGCACGGTGTCGGTTCCGGTACCCGCCGGGGACGACCGCGCCGCCGGCCGGGGCTGGGAGCTCGCCCACTGGGCGGTCGCGCGGGCCGGGACCCTGCGGATCGACGAGGTCTCCTACGGGGGCCGGGTGTGGACCGCCGACACCGGGTGGCGGACGGAACGTGAGGAAACGAACACCAACAGCGTCCGGATGCGGCTCGCTCAGTAGTACGGCCCGTCATCCGTACGGGCCGTACGGCACCAGGTGGAACCATGCCTCCACCCGCCGCTTGCACGCACCCGCCGTTCGGCCCTGTTTCCTTGTCGGCAAAGGGAAGTGACGGCGCATCAGGCAGCTACGGAACGCCCCCTCCGCCCGGGTCGCCGCATTGCGGATTATCGGACGCATTACCCAGTCTTTGCCCGGGTGCCCCGCAACCTTCCCCGCCCCTGGACCGGTTGTTCAGTGCGTCCGATCACCGGACAGGCGGATTCCACATCCGCCGAGAACCCGTTGACGTCCCGTCGAAGGAGCATCATGTCCCTCCCCCTGACCCGTCGGATCGCCCGTGCCGCGCTGCTGATCGCCGCAGGTGCGGCACCCGTGGTCGGCGCGGCCGGTGCAGCAGGCGCCGCGGGGCTCCCGCAGACCCCCGCGCTCGGCGGCCTGACCTCGCTCGACGGCGCGGGCCTGAGCAGCACCCTGGACTCCACCTCCAAGCAGGGCTCCCAGGTGGCGAACGAGACCGGCGGCAAGGTGGTCGGCACGACCCTTCCCGCCGCCGGCAAGACCCTGGAGAAGGCCGGCACCGTGGCGGACGGCGAGCTGACGGAGGACACCCTCCCGACCAAGAGCCTCCCGACCAAGGGGCTGCCCACGAAGGGCCTGCCGATCGGCTGATCCACCGGACCGTGCGCGGAACGAACGCGCGAAGGGGCCTCGGGAGTGCGCACTCCCGAGGCCCCTCGGCACATCCGCGGGCCCGCCGGCCTCAGGACAGCCGCGCGACCGCCGCGTCCACGCGCTCGTCCGTGGCCGTCAGCGCCACCCGTACGAAGCGGTCCCCGGCCGGCCCGTAGAAGTCGCCCGGTGCCACGAGCACGCCGAGCTCCGCCAGGTGCGCCACGGTCTCCCAGCACGGCTCGTCGCGGGTTGCCCAGAGGTAGAGGCTCGCCTCGCTGTGCTCGATCCGGAAGCCGTGGGCCTCCAGTGCCGCCCGCAGGACCGTACGCCGCCGCGCGTAGCGAGCACGCTGCTCCGCGACGTGCTCGTCGTCGCCCAGCGCCGCGACCGTCGCCGCCTGGACCGGGGCCGGCGTCATCATCCCGCCGTGCTTGCGGATCTGGAGCAGCTCGCCCAGGACGGCCGCGTCGCCCGCGACGAAGGCCGCGCGGTAACCGGCGAGGTTGGAGCGCTTGGAGAGCGAGTGGACGGCGACGATTCCGTCGTACGTGCCGCCGCAGACGTCCGCGTGGAGCACGGAGACCGGCTCGGCCTCCCAGCCCAGCTCCAGGTAGCACTCGTCGCTGAAGACCAGCACCCCGTGCTCGCGCGCCCAGGCCACGATCCGGGTCAGCTCGTCCTTCGGCAGGACACGGCCCGTCGGGTTGGAAGGGGAGTTGAGCCAGAGCAGCTTCAGGCCCTCGGGGTCCAGCTCCGTCGGGTCGTCGTAGACGACGGGCTCGGCACCGCAGAGCCGCGCCCCGACCTCGTAGGTCGGGTAGGCGAGCCGCGGGTGGGCGACCTTGTCACCGGCGCCGAGACCGAGCTGCGTGGGCAGCCAGGCGACGAGCTCCTTCGAACCGACGACCGGCAGCACGTTCTCGTGGGCCACGCCGACCGCGCCGAGCCTGCGCTCCACCCAGCCGGTCAGCGCGTCACGCAGCGCCTCGGTCCCCCACACCGTCGGATAGCCGGGGCTGTCCGACGCGGCGATCAGCGCCTGCTGGATCAGCTCGGGCACCGGGTCGACGGGCGTGCCGACCGAAAGGTCCACGATGCCGTCCGGATGGGCCACGGCCGTCGCCTTGTAGGGCGCGAGCTTGTCCCAGGGGAACACCGGGAGACGGGAGGAGACGGGGGCTGCTTCGGACACGGAACTCTGCTTTCTCGTACGGGGGCGTGGCGGCCGGGAAACACCTCGGTCCCGCACGGTGACGAGCCGTACGGGACCGGGCGGCGCTCGCTGTGCCGGTTACTGGTTCTGCGGCGGCAGCGCGGCGATGAACGCGTGGTCGCGCTCGATGAGACCCAGCTTGGACGCGCCACCCGGCGAGCCGAGGTCGTCGAAGAACTCGACGTTCGCCTTGTAGTAGTCCTTCCACTCCTCCGGGGTGTCGTCCTCGTAGAAGATGGCCTCGACCGGGCAGACCGGCTCACAGGCTCCGCAGTCGACGCACTCGTCCGGATGGATGTACAAGGACCGGGAGCCCTCGTAGATGCAGTCGACGGGGCACTCTTCGATGCAGGCCTTGTCCTTCACGTCGACACAAGGCTGCGCGATGACGTAGGTCACGCTGTCGTTCCTCCTCGGTAGGGCGTTGGCTCTCGCGCGGGAGCGCGGCGTCGTCGATGCCCGCCCCTAGTATCTCCGTTCCGGGGCACGATCCGAACAGGAGGGGCAGACAGAGCTGTGGAATTCACCATGGGCGGACGGCTCGAGGTTCGCACAACCCCTGCTGACGTGGGAAAACGGGTGTCCGTACGGCGCGTCGTCGACGCCCCGGGCGAGGGCGCGAAGTTCACCGACACGGTCGGGGTTCTCACATCGTGGGACAACGGTGTGCTCTCGGTCACGACGAGGAGCGGCGAGAGCGTCCGGATCGCGGAATCCTCGCTGGTGGCGGGCAAAGTGGTGCCTCCCGCCCCGGCACGCCGCCGCGGCCCCGCCGCCTCCTTCGGCGAACTCGCCCTGGTCACCGCGCGTGCCTGGCAGCCCGTGGAGAGCGAACTCCTGGGCGACTGGCGGCTGCGCGCCGCGGGCGGATTCACCCGGCGCGCCAACTCCGTGCTGCCGCTCGGTGATCCGGGCCTTCCGCTGGGTGAGGCGCTCGGCACCGTCCGCCGCTGGTACGGCGAACGGGGTCTCCCCGCCTACGTCCAGACCGCGACGGGCGCCGAGGGCACGCAGGAGCGGCTCTGTGCGGACCTGGAGGAGCACGGGTGGCGGCGCGAGGTCTCGGCCGAGGTGCGGATCGCGGCGCTGGCCCCGGTCGGCGACCTGGACACGGACGTCTCCGCGGTACGGACGTCCCGACAGCCGGACGGGGCGTGGCTGTCCCGGTACCAGCGCTTCGAGACCCCCGGTCCCCATGTGCTGAAGGTGCTGGGCAGCGGCCCCTCGGTGTGGTTCGCCTCCGTACCGGGCGACGGACCCGCGGGGGTGCCGGCGGCGATCGGACGCTGCGTGGTGGACGGCCGCTGGGCGGGGTTCATGGCCGTCGAGGTGGGCCCGGAGCACCGGCGCCGGGGGCTCGCCACCGCCGTCATGACCGCGCTGGCCCGCACGGCGCTGGACGAGGGCGCCTCGGCCGCATGGCTCCAGGTGGAGTCGGACAATGAAGGTGCCCGTGCGCTGTACGACCGCATGGGCTTCGCCACCCATCACCGCTACCACCACTTCCGGTCCGCGTAGCGGAGACAGCAGCAGGGACACGTGTCAGACATGAGCTCCGAGGACCCCGGCAGGGCCGGACGACGGCAGCGGTTCGCCGAGGAGGCGCGCGCCGAACGGCCGGACCTCGCACTGCTCTGCCTGCTGCTGGGCGCGGAGGCCTCACCGCCGTCGCCCGGGGACGGCGATCCGTACGGTGTCGACGCGGCGCAGATCGAGCTGGACCGGCTGGCCGGCCTCCTGCCGTACGGAGCCCGCGGCGCCCGCGCGTGGGCGTCCGCGCTCGCCGAACTGCTGGGCGAGCGCTGTGGCTTCGCGGGTTCGTCGCCGGACTACCAGCGGCTTGAGTCGTCGGTCCTCCAGCAGGTGCTGCGGCGTCGCAGGGGGCTGCCGATCCTGCTGTCCGTGGTCTGGATCGAGGTGGCGCGGAGGGCCGGGGCACCCGTCTACGGAGTGGCGCTCCCCGGTCATTTCGTGGTCGGTTTCGGCGACCCGGCCGAGCGGGTGCTGGCAGACCCGTTCGCCGGCGGCGCCCCGCTGAGCGGTGAGGACGCGGAGCTGATGGTGACGGGGGCGACCGGGGCGCCGCTGGAGCAGTCGATGCTGGTGCCCGCCCGGCCGTTGGAGACGGTGCTGCGGATCCTGAACAACATCCGGGCCTGGGCGACGGCCCGTCCGGAGCGTACGGACGTGGCGCTGTGGGCGCTCGAACTCTCCCTGCTGCTGCCCTCTCACCCGGCCAGACTCCGCTACGAGCGGGCCCAGCTCCTCGTGCAGCGCGGTGAGTTCCTGCGGGGGGCCGCGGAGATGGACGAGTACGCCGAGATCGTCGACGGCATCGAGCCGACGGCCGCCGAGGCGATCCGCCACCGCGCCCGGGCGGCCAGGGCTCTGCTGAACTGACCCGTCGCGAGGAGACCTGCCCGCCCTTCCGGAAATCGGCGGCCACTCAGCCACTCCGTGAACTCACAGGGAGTGTGATCTGCTCGCAGATCAACCCATTGCACTCACGTTCGATGCCATTTGTTGTGCGTCATGGCGACCACCGGAGCCTCCTGATGCACACCTCTTGACGTGTCCAGGGCGACAGCGGTTACATCGGCGACAGGAGAGAGCGCTCTCTCGCACTCTCGAGGTTCCGTCGTGCCCCCACACCACGACCCAGGAGACGTCATCCATGCAAGTTCCCCCCACGAATCCAGCGGCCCCCACCGCGTCTCGTCGGCACCGGCGCTCCAAGGCGCTCGGCCTCGCCGCACTCGCCGTATCGCTGCTCATGGCCTTCCCCACAGCACAGTCGGCGTTCGGTGACGAGGCCGAGGACTTGCCCGGCGGGGGCGACCTCGGCCCCAACGTGCTGGTCTTCGACCCCTCGACTCCGGACATCCAGGGCAAGGTCGACGAGATCTTCAAGAAGCAGGAGTCCGCGCAGTTCGGCAGCGACCGCTACGCCCTGATGTTCAAGCCGGGCACCTACGACGACATCAACGCTCAGATCGGCTTCTACACCTCGATCGCGGGTCTCGGCCTGAACCCCGACGACACGACGTTCAACGGTGACGTCACCGTCGACGCCGGCTGGTTCGACGGCAACGCCACCCAGAACTTCTGGCGTTCGGCCGAGAACCTCGCCCTCAACCCCGTCAACGGCACCAACCGCTGGGCCGTCTCCCAGGCCGCCCCGTTCCGCCGTATGCACGTCAAGGGCGGACTCAACCTCGCGCCGAACGGCTACGGATGGGCCAGCGGCGGCTACATCGCCGACAGCAAGATCGACGGCCAGGTCGGCCCCTACTCCCAGCAGCAGTGGTACACCCGCGACAGCTCCGTCGGCAGCTGGGGCAACGGCGTCTGGAACATGACCTTCTCCGGCGTCGAGGGCGCCCCCGCCCAGAGCTTCCCCGAACCGCCCTACACCACCCTGGACACCACCCCGGTCTCCCGCGAGAAGCCCTTCCTCCACCTCGACGGTGACGACTACAAGGTGTTCGTCCCCGCCAAGCGCACCGACGCGCGGGGCACGAGCTGGGCCGACGGCACCCCTGAGGGCGAGTCGATCCCCCTCGACCAGTTCTACGTCGTGAAGCCCGGCGCCACCGCGCAGACCATCAACGCGGCCGTCGACCAAGGCCTGCACCTGCTGTTCACCCCGGGCATCTACCACGTCGACGAGCCCATCGAGATCGACCGCGCGAACACCGTCGCGCTCGGTCTCGGCCTCGCCACGATCATCCCGGACAACGGGGTGACCGCGATCAAGGTCGGCGATGTCGACGGCGTCAAGCTCGCCGGACTCCTCGTGGACGCGGGCCCGGTCAACTCCTCGGTCCTCGTCGAGGTGGGCCCGGACGGCTCCTCGGGCGACCACTCGGCCAACCCCACCAGTCTCCAGGACGTGTTCGTCCGGGTCGGTGGCGCGGGAGCCGGCAAGGCGACCACCGGCATGGTCGTCAACAGCGACGACACGATCATCGACCACACATGGCTCTGGCGCGCCGACCACGGGGACGGGGTCGGCTGGGAGACCAACCGGTCCGACTACGGGCTCCGGGTGAACGGTGACGACGTGCTGGCCACCGGGCTGTTCGTCGAGCACTTCAACAAGTACGACGTCCAGTGGTACGGCGAGAACGGGAAGACAATCTTCTTCCAGAACGAGAAGGCCTACGACGCCCCCAACCAGGCCGCCATCCAGAACGGCGACATCAAGGGCTACGCCGCCTACAAGGTCGACGACTCCGTGACCACCCACGAGGGCTGGGGCATGGGCAGCTACTGCTTCTTCAACGTCGACCCGACCATCCGCCAGCAGCACGGCTTCCAGGCCCCGGTGAAGCCCGGAGTGAAGTTCCACGACCTGCTCGTGGTCTCGCTCGGCGGCAAGGGGCAGTACGACCACGTCATCAACGACACCGGATCACCCACATCGGGTGACACCACCGTGCCTTCCCAGGTGGTGTCCTTCCCGTAGGGAACGGGGGGAGAGCGAGGGGCCCGGCCGTACCCACGCCGGGCCCCTCGCCACGTGTCCGGCCGCCGACACCACGCCGCCCCCGTCCGGACTCCGGACGGGGGCGGTCGTACGCGAGGTCGCCGGGCCGGTCAGCCCTCGCCGCTCAGGTCGATGGCGACGGTGCGCTCGGCGGGCGTCGTGCCCAGCAGGGCGCCCTGCATGGCCTGGGCCACGTCGGTCGAGCTGACCTGGTGCTTCGATCCGTCACCCTTGGTGATCATGACGCCGTCGAAGACGCCGTCGAGCAGGGTGTCGATCGCCTTCCTGTCGTAGACCGGGACCAGCTTGCCGTCGACCGGCTTCATGGACAGGATCTGCGGCAGGGACCTAGCGGGACCGAAGTCGATCGCCTTGGACCCGGCCTTGACCGTGATCAGTCCGGACATCGCGGGCTCGGCGAACTCCTTCATCGCCCGGTCCAGTTCGGCCTCGGTGACGGTCGGCTCGGTGGCCGCGACGGGCAGTTCGACGAGGGCCGGATCCCCGGTCTGGACCTGCGCGCGATAGGCATCGCGCACGGAGATCATCGAACGGTTGACGTCCAGCGACTTGCCCGACTTGCCGGGGACCGCCACGGCCTTGTTCGGCTCGAACTTGATCGTGCCGTCGTTGGACGAACCCGCGACACCCGCCAGATCGGTGAGCGCGAGGCCGAGCTTCTCCTCGTCGACCGGGATCACCGGGTCGGCGGAGCGTGCCCCGCCGAACAGGGAGCCGATCACCGAGACCGGGTTGTAGTCACTGCCCGCGGCGCCGCGGACCGTCTCCTGGCTGTCCAGGGTGAGTCCGGCCTTGTCGGGGTCGAGCTTCTGCTCCTTGCCGTCCACGGACAGCCGCAGAGGGGTCTGGGCCCGCTTGCCGAGGGCGGCGTCGAGCTTGGTCACCGCCTCCTCCTTCGTGCCGCCGCCGATGTCGACGCCGAGCACGGTGGTGCCCTTGGGGACCTCGGAGTGGTTCATCAGCAGGCCGGCGCCGTAGGCCACGCCGAACAGCACGAAGACCCCCACGCCCAGCAGGACCAGCTTGGAGCGGCCCCTCCTGGCGGGCGGCGCCGCCTTGGGGGCGGGCCGGGGGGCGGGAGCGGGCACCGGGGCACCCGCGTCCCCGGGCCGTCCGCCCATGGGGCCCTCGGGCGGCCGGATGCCTCCGGGGCCGCCCGGGAACGCCGAGCGGGGCTCCGCCGGGATGACCGGGATACCGCTGGTCAGCGTGTCACCGGAGACATGGCCACCGGAGCCGGGGCCCGGCGCGGGTGACTGCGGCGTCAGGATCGCGGTGTCGTCCGACATCCGCGGAGGTACGCCGCCGGGGCCGGCGGCCCCCGGGAGCCGTCCGGCCGGGCCCACCAGGCGCGCCGGGAAGGCGGTCGAGGTCCGGCGTGAGGGACGAACTCCCGGTGACCGGACCCGTGGTGGGTCCGGAGGGGCCGGGGCCGTCCTGCGGCCGTACACCGGGGTTCGGCGCGGGACGCGGGCCGCCGTCGAGGTCGTCGAGGGCGCTGCGCCCCGGACGGGGTGCACCGTCCCGGTCGCCGGGCTGCTGCGGACCGTCCGAGAAGTACGGCGGGTCCACACGCGGCGGCGTCGGGCGGCCGGAGTCTCCGCCAGGACCGGAAGGACCGCCGGCGAAGGGCCCACCGGGGCCGGGGCCCTGACCGGGGCCGGGCCCTCCCGGGGCCGAGGCCGCGGGAGCCGCGCCCGCACCGGGAGCCGGGGCAGGCGCCTTGCGCGGGGCGAACCAGTCGCTGCCGCTCTTCTCCTTGGCGGGCTTCCCGTCCGGGACCTCCGCCGCCGGGCCGCCGGACCGCGCGTCCGGGCCGGGCTCGGGGGCCCCGCCGGACGACGGCGCGGGTGCCCCGGGCCTCGGGGTGCTGCCGGTCCGCTCGGAGGCGGGCCGCCCGCCCGACGCGTCCGTCTCGCTCATCGGCGTACGCATGACGACAGGCGGGATCGGACGCGAGCCCGGGATGTTGATCCGGATACGCGTCGTCAGCGTCGTCTCTGTTCTGGGCTCCTCGGGCTGAGGCGGGTCCGCAGGCTCCGGAGTCTCCTCCGGGCCGTCCTGAGACGGGTGCAGCGACGGATACTGGCGTGATCCGTACGGCGGCGTACCCGACGGGTACGCGGCTCCTCCGCGCCCCTGGGGCCCGGAGGACGAACTGTCAGTTTCACGACTCAAAGCAGGTTCTCCCGATTGGCTCCGCCGCCCGTACTTCCCCCATGCCGCAGGCCAGGGGACGGCTCGGCGCGCGCACCACCATACTGGCCGCCGCCGTAAGACTCTCCGCGCACGGGGAGAACAAGGATGCACCCGGCACCGCGCGGAGGGGCAATCCGGGGGCGGACATACCACATCACGAGCCTGATCGGCCGGTGTCGTTGGCCGAATACGGCAGCCGCGACATCGTGGCACAGATCACAGCCACGGCCATCCCTCCGAGCATGAAGAGGGCCAGGCCGATCTCCTCCCCGAAGACGTAGTCACCCTCGGGGCGCCCGCCGAGCAGGACGATGACGGCGATGAACCACCCCACCGCCGGCACCAGCGCGCCGAGCTGTGTCCGGGTCAGCACCCGGCCGCCGTGGAACAGTCCCGCCGACGCTGCGAGCGCGAGCAGCAACCCGCCCGGGAACAGGGCCGCCTGGACGAGGGTGCCGGCGAGCCCGACGGCCGCGCCGAGCACCGCGAGACCCGCGTAGAGGGGGATCCGCCGGGGGTTCGGGGGTGCCGCGAGGCCGGACGGCTCGGGAACCCTGGGCGGCGCGTTGGTGCGCGGTGACCGCGACGAGGCGCGCTGCCTCTGCCTGTTACTCATGTCCGTGCTCCCGGCGCGAGGCCCGCGTCCGGCACGCCCGCGAAGAGGTCGTGCTCCCTGGCACCCTCGTCGCCGCCCGGAGCGCCTCGCACCAACTCGTAGTACTCCGTGGTGAACACGGGCTGGCCCAGGTCGTTCGAAAGAGCGAAGAACGGTCCGTCGACCGCGATCTGCGTGGTGTGCGCGCGCATGGCGGCGGTCTTCGCCGAGGCGTACGCCGAGCCGTCGATCTCCGTGGTGATCACGGCGTCGTCGACGACTCCGGGTACGTCGTCGACCGGGGCGATGCCGGGGAACGCGTCGGGGGCGGTGTCCCGCAGCCGCGCGAAGCCCTCCTCCGCCACCGAGCGGGGCACCCGGTTCCAGTAGATCTTGGCGACGGTGTGCGGGGCGCCGGCGCCGGCGTCGTACGCGGGGTCGGCTGCCAGGTCGGCCGCGCGCATCGCGACGCGGTGCGCCTGGATGTGGTCGGGGTGGCCGTAGCCGCCGTCGGGGTCGTACGTGACGAGCACCTGGGGGCGCAGTGAGCGGATCACTCCGACGAGGTGCCCGGCGGCGTCGTCGACGTCGGCGGCCCAGAAGGCACCGGGCCGGTGGTTCTGCTCGGTGCCCGTCATCCCGGAGTCGCGGAAGCGGCCGGGGCCGCCCAGGAACCGGTGGTCGGTGACCCCGAGCTCCCGCATCGCGGCGGCGAGTTCGCCGACGCGGTGGTCGCCGAGGCCGCCCTCACGGTCCGCGGCGAGATGCGCGAGGTCCGGCGGGATGACCTCGCCCTCCTCGCCGAGGGTGCACGTCACCAGGGCGACGTGTGCCCCCTCGGCCGCGTACCTGGCCATGGTGGCGCCGTTGTTGATCGACTCGTCGTCGGGGTGCGCGTGCACCAGGAGCAGACGGCGGGCGGGAAGGTCCTTCATGGGACCACCCTACGAGCAGGCCGCACCACCGGCCGAACGCCCCGCGGTGCCGGGGCGCCCGGCGCGCACCCGTCAGAACTTGATTCCCCCGATCATGCCTGCCACGTTCGACGTCACCTCCGAGATGGTCGGGGCGATCGACGAGCTCGCCATGTAGAAGCCGAGCAACATGCAGACCACCGCGTGTCCGCCCTTGAGTCCGGATTTCCGGATCAGCAGGAAGACGACGATCGCCAGCAGCACCACCGCCGAAATCGAGAGTGCCACGGCGGTTCACCTCCATCAGTACGGTCGGGACGGGCAGCACACATGGAGCCAGCAGGTTCATACCCACCGAGCGCTACGGATCATAACTATCCGTGCCGACGCATTGATCGGGGCACAGCAGCACGAGGGGCGCACGGACGGCCCGGGGCGGACTAGGTTCGGAGCCATGACCTCGCAGAAGCTGTCGTTTCCCCTCCAGCACGCCCGGACCCAGAGGTTCACTCTCGGCGCACCCCGGGCCTTCACCGTCTCACCGGATGGGACGCGGGTGATCTTCCTCAGGTCGGCCTCGGGCTCCGACCGGACGAACCGCCTCCTGGTGCTGGACACCGGGACGGGTGAGGAGCGCGTGGCCGCCGACCCGGACGCCCTGCTGGGCGGTTCGGCGGAGGCGCTGTCACCGCAGGAGAAGGCGCGGCGGGAGCGCGTCAGGGAGGGTTCGGCGGGCATCGTGGGCTACGCGGTGGACGACGCCGTGGAACTGGCGGCCTTCGCGCTCTCCGGCAGGGCGTACGTCGCCGAGTTGAGGGCCGGCACGGCACGCGCCCTGCCGGTGCCCGGTCCGGTGATCGACCCGCGCCCCTCGCCCGACGGGCGGTACGTCGCCTACGTCTCGCGGGGAGCGTTGCGGGTCGTGGGGGCGGAGGGCGACGGGGACCGCCCGGTCGCGGAGCCGGAGGACGCCCACGTGTCCTACGGCGTCGCGGAGTTCGTCGCGGCGGAGGAGATGAGCCGCTACCGCGGTTTCTGGTGGTCGCCGGACTCGGACCGCCTGCTGGTCGCCCGCGTCGACGACAGCGCCGTACAGCGGTGGTGGATCGCCGATCCCGCGCATCCCGGGAGCCGGCCCGCCGAGGTGGGCTACCCGGCGGCGGGAACGGCCAACGCCGAGGTGCGGCTCTTCGTGACGGACCTGGAGGGGGCCCGCACCGAGGTGGCCTGGGACCGGTCCCGCTTCCCCTACCTGGCGCGGGTCCACTGGTCCTCGAACGGCGCCCCGCTGCTCCTGGTACAGGCCCGGGACCAGCGAAGCCAGCTGTATCTGGCCGTCGACACGGAGAGCGGGGCGACCCGCACGGTGCATGTCGACGAGGACGAGATCTGGCTTGATCTTTTCGCCGGGGTTCCCGCCTGGGCACCCGACGGGCGGCTCGTGCGCATCGCCGACGAGGGGGGCGCGCGGGTGCTCTCGGTCGGCGACCGCCCGCTGACCGGAGGCCAGCTGCACATCCAGGCGGTGCTGGACATCGGGGAGTCGGACATCCTGGTGCAGGCGACCGCCGGCGAGGGCGCGGCGGACCCGGAGACGGGGCAGAGCCATGTCTACCGGGTCAACGAGCTGGGCGTGGAGCGCGTCAGCGAGGGCGTCGGAGTGCACTCCGCGGTGCGCGCGGGGGGTGTGACGGTCCTGGTGTCGGCGTCCCTCGAACACCCGGGGACAGCTGTCGGGGTGCTGCGGGACGGCAAGCGGATCGCCTCCGTCGCGAATCTCGCCCAGGAGCCGGTCCTGTCCGCGAAGGTCCGTCTGACGGAGGGGGGCGCACGGCGGATCCCGTGCGCCGTGCTGCTTCCCACCGGGTACCAGGAATCAGACGGTCCGCTTCCGGTGCTGATGGATCCCTACGGCGGCCCGCACGGCCGCAGGGTGGTGGCCGCCCACAATCCGCACCTCACGTCCCAGTGGTTCGCGGACCACGGTTTCGCCGTGATCGTCGCCGACGGCCGGGGGGCGCCGGGCCGTTCGCCCGGCTGGGAGAAGGCGGTACGGGACGACCTCACCCTCACCCTCGACGACCAGGTCGAGGCCCTGCACGCCCTGGCCGGACGGTTCCCGCTGGACCTGTCGAAGGTGGCGATGCGCGGCTGGTCGTACGGCGGCTACCTCTCGGCGCTCGCGGTGCTGCGGCGCCCCGACGTCTTCCACGCGGCCGTCGTAGGCGCCCCGGTGGCGGACTGGCGGCTGTACGACACCCACTACACCGAGCGCTACCTCGGGGACCCCGCCGGACAGCCCGAGGTGTACGCCCGCAACTCCCTGGTCACCGACGAGGGGCTCTCCGCGCCGGCCGGAGCGGTGCGGCCGATGATGATCGTCCACGGCATGGCCGACGACAACGTGGTGGTCGCCCACGCGCTGCGGCTCTCCTCCGCGCTGCTGTCCGCCGGGCGCCCGCACGAGGTGCTGCCGCTGAGCGGGGTCACGCACATGACCCCGCAGGAGCAGGTCGCCGAGAATCTGCTGCTGCTCCAGGTGGACTTCCTCCGCCGGTCCCTGGGGCTGTCCCGGCCGTAGCTCCTCCCGTTCGGATCTCGCCGTGGTCTCACCAGCCGGGCGGCGGGGAAGCGGGGGGCGGCGGGGACCCGGCTCCGCCGCCCCCCGGGTAGCCGTACCCGGGGCTGCCACCCCGCGGGTGGTCGTAACCGGGGGCGCCGCTCTGCGGGTAGCCGTACCCCGGGGTCGCGCCCTGCGGGTAGCCGTAGCCGCCGTACCCCTGGTGGTCCGGTTCGTCCGCGCTCTCGAACCCCCGGCGCGCCAGCACCAGCAGCGCCGTCGCCCCCGCGAAGGCGAGGAGGAACGAGGTGAGCACGCCGAGCCGCTGCTCGGTCTCCAACTCACCGAAGTGCTGCAGCCACTCGTTGTGGACGGCCCGGGCGATCCCGCAGGCCCCGGAGACCAGCAGGAATCCGGCCACGGTCATGCCGAGCGGGCGGGAGTGCACGGCGCGGAAGAGCGCGGTCCACGCCACCACCAGGCTGATCAGCCCGAGCGCCACGCTGCTCCAGCCCGGCGGGGCGGCGGTCAGCCCGAGCGTCAGGACCTCTCCGCCGATGTACCAGGCGGGATATACCTCGTCGGGCAACGTGAAGAGCTGGCGGACCTCCCAGGCGATCAGCACCGCCCCCGACGCCCCGAGCACCAGGAACGCCGTGACGCCCGCTCCCCGCCCGGGCCGGGTGGGCAGTCGCTCGTACGCGTCCTCGGGCCGCCGCCGGCCGGCCGCCCCGGTGACGACGAGTGCCAGGCCGGCGGCAAGGGTGACGAAGGTGCCGATCAGCGCGCGCGTCCGCAGTTCGTCGCCGAACCGGTCGCCCGTCCAGGACGTACCGATGATCCAGAGGCCCGGCAGCCGCAGGACGAGCGTGACGAGTCCGGTGACGACCAGCGTGGACGCCGCCACCGAGGAGCGCAGCGAGGCTATGAGGGCGAGGACGTGCACGACGAGCAGCACCGGGTCGGCCTGCAGGGTGGCGGGCAGTTTCTTCGGCCACCCGTCGGTGTAGCCCGCCCAGTAGCGCAGCAGGGCGGACGGATCTCCGACGGCCCGGAGGTCCCGCACGATCCAGGCGGCGACAAGGGCCGCGAGCACGGCGCACAGCACCGCTCCGGTGATTCTGGCTCCCCGTGTGAGTATCACCTCAGTGATACTCCACCGCGGTCCGCCGACGGACAAGGGGACCTCCGGCGACGCACGGGGGACGGGTAACCGGCCGGGGCGACGTGATGGACGCCCCGGCCGGTTCACGGCACCCGCACGGCCGTACGTTCTCCATGGTGGGGCGTTCGTATATCGGTGCGACGACGGTCGAGTTGCCCCCGTGTTAACGAAACTGAGGCCCGTTCACCACTCGTCGTCACCCGCGGTCAGGACCTCCGGGGGCCGGGTCGTCCTTGTCCGGGGGCGGCGGCACCGCGTCCCCGGCTGTCCCGGGCGCCTCCCTCTGCACCTCGGGCGGCACCACCTGCTTCTCCTCGGCGAAGTGGCACGCCGAGTCGTGCCGGGCCGGCGTCGCCGTGTCCCGGAAGACCGCGGGGACCGCCAGCAGGGGCACCTCCAGCTCGCACCGCTCCTGCGCCTTCCAGCAGCGGGTGCGGAAGCGGCATCCGGACGGGATGTTCGCGGGGGAGGGCACGTCACCGTGCAGGATGATCCGTTCGCGGTGCTCACGGGCCGTCGGATCCGGCACCGGGACGGCCGACAGCAGTGCCTGGGTGTAGGGGTGCGTCGGGTGGTCGTAGATCTCCTCGTCCGTGCCGACCTCGACGATGCGGCCCAGGTACATGACGCCGACCCGGTCCGAGATGTGCCGGACGATCGACAGGTCGTGCGCGATGAACACGAAGCTCAGGCTGAATTCGGCCTGCAGCCGGTCCAGCAGGTTGACGACCTGCGCCTGCACCGACACGTCGAGCGCGGAGACCGGCTCGTCGGCGACGATGATCTCGGGGTTGAGCGCGAGCCCACGGGCGATCCCGATGCGCTGGCGCTGACCGCCGGAGAACTGGTGCGGATAGCGGTTGATGTACTCGGGGTTCAGACCCACGACGTCGAGCAGGTCCTGCACCTTCTGCCGGCGGCTCCCCTTGGGCGCCACCTCGGGGTGGATCTCGTAGGGCTCCCCGATGATGTCGCCGACCGTCATGCGCGGGTTCAGCGAGGTGTACGGGTCCTGGAACACCATCTGGATGTTGCGGCGCACGGCCTTCAGGGCTCGCCCGGAGAGCTTGGTGACGTCCTCGCCCTTGTACCGGATCACTCCCCCGGTCGGCGGCTCCAGGTGCACCAGCATCTTCGCCACGGTCGACTTCCCGCAGCCGGACTCCCCCACGATGCCGAGCGTCTCGCCCGCCGCCAGGTCGAAGTCCACACCGTCGACGGCCCTGACCGCGCCGATCTGCTTCTTGAAGAGGATGCCCCGGGTAAGCGGATAGTGCTTGACCAGGCCCCGCACCTCCAGGATCGGATCCCCCTCGGCGTACGGCCGCGTGCGGTCCGCCTCCCGCGCCTCGGAGAGCAGTGTGGAGCCGCCCGGGAGCCCCTCGCGTCCCGCGTCGTCAGCGTGCATCGAGAGTCTCCTTCCAGAAGTGGCAGGCGCTCCGGCGTTCCTCGTCCACGGTGTAGAGCGGCGGCACGTCCGTACGGCACACGGCCTGGGCCATGGGGCAGCGCGGATGGAAGGCGCAGCCGGGCGGGATGTGCAGCAGGTTGGGCGGCAGGCCCTTGATCGCGTAGAGCTCCTGGCCCTTCTGGTCCAGGCGCGGGATCGATCTCAGCAGGCCCTTGGTGTACGGGTGGGCGGGAGCCTGGTAGATCTCGTGGACGGGCGAGGTCTCGACGATCCGGCCGGCGTACATGACCGCGATCTTGTCGGCGACGTCGGCGACGACACCGAGGTCGTGCGTGATCAGGATGAGCCCCATGTTGAGCTCGCGCTGGAGCTCCGCGAGCAGGTCCATCACCTGGGCCTGGACGGTCACGTCGAGCGCGGTGGTGGGCTCGTCGGCGATGATCAGCGAGGGTTCGAGCGCCATCGCCATGGCGATCATGATGCGCTGGCGCATGCCGCCGGAGAACTGGTGCGGGAAGTCCCCGACGCGTTCCCGGGCGGCCGGGATGCGGACCCGGTCCATGAGTTCGATGGCCTTCGCCTTGGCGTCCCCGCGGGACATCCCGCGGTGCACGACGAACATCTCGCCGAGCTGCTGCCCGACGCTGAGCACCGGGTTCAGGGAGGACAGCGCGTCCTGGAAGATCATGGCCATCTCCTGGCCGCGGATCCGGCGGCGCTCCTCGGCCTTGAGTTTCAGGAGGTCGTGGTCCTTGAAGAGGATCTCGCCCCCGCTGATCCTCCCGGGCGGCATGTCGAGGATGCCCATGACCGCCTGGGCGGTGACGGACTTGCCCGAGCCGGACTCTCCGAGGACGGCGAGGGTCTCGCCCTCGGCAACCGAGTAGTTGACCCCGTTGACGGCCTTGGCCACACCGTCCCGGGTGTGGAACTCCACGTGCAGATCGCGCACTTCGAGCAACATGGCAGCGGACTCCTCAGCGCAGCTTGGGGTCGAGGGCGTCGCGCACCGCGTCGCCGAGCATGATGAAGGCGAGCACGGTGACGGCCAGCGCCCCGGCGGGCCAGAGCAGCATGTGCGGCGCGTTGCGGACGTACTGGGAGGCGGCGGAGATGTCGATGCCCCAGGAGACGGCCGGCGGTTTCAGGCCGACGCCGAGGTACGAGAGGGTCGCCTCCAGCGAGATGTACGTGCCCAGGGCGATGGTCGCGACGACGATGACGGGCGCGACGGCGTTGGGCATGATGTGGCGCAGCATCATCCGCGAGTTGGAGGCGCCCAGCGCCCTCGCCGCCTGGACGTAGTCGTTCTGCTTGGCGGTGATGACGGAGCCTCGTGCGATACGTGCGATCTGGGGCCAGCCCAGCAGCACGATGAAGCCGATCACGGGCCACACGGTGGAACTGGTGACGACGGACAGGAAGACCAGTCCGCCGAGGACCACCGGGATGCCGAAGAAGACGTCCGTGATGCGGGAGAGCACGGCGTCCCATCCCCTGCCGAAGAAGCCCGCGAGACCGCCCAGCACGCCGCCCAGCAGGGAGACCCCGAGGGTCGAGAGGACACCGACGGTCACCGAGGTCCGGGCGCCGTAGACAGTGCGGGTGTAGACGTCGCAGCCCTGGCCGTCGAAGCCGAAGGGGTGGCCGGGCTGGGAGCCCTCCTGGGCCTTGGACAGGTCGCAGTCGAGCGGGTCCTGGTCGGCGATCAGCGACGGCCAGATCGAGATGATCACCAGGAACAGGATGACCAGGGCGGAGATGATGAAGACCGGATTGCGGCGCAGGTCCCGCCAGGCGTCGGACCAGAGGCTGCGCGGCTTGCCCGCGGGTCCGGTGCCCTCGGGACCGCCGGGCGTCTTCTCCAGCGTGGCGCCCTCGTCCATCGCGAGGTCCATGCCTCCGCCCGCGCCCGCCCCCGAGATCGCCCCGCTGCCCGTCGTCTCGTCCCACGGCTTCTGCTCAGGCATAGCGGATCCTCGGGTCGAGTACGGCGTACAGGAGGTCGACGATCAGGTTCGCCGCAAGGAAGACGAGGACCAGGACGGTGACGAACCCGACGACGGTCTGGGAGTTCTGGCGGAGGATGCCCTGGTAGAGCTGGTAGCCGACTCCGTGGATGTTGAAGATGCGCTCGGTGACGATCGCCCCTCCCATCAGGGCTCCCACGTCCGTGCCGATGAAGGTGACGACGGGGATCAGGGAGTTGCGCAGCAGGTGCCGCACGACCACCCTGCGTCTGGGGAGGCCCTTGGCGACGGCGGTACGGACGTAGTCGGCGCGGGCGTTCTCGGCGATCGAGGTCCGGGTGAGCCGGGTGACGTAGGCCAGGGACACGGAGGCCAGCACGAGTCCGGGGACGATGAGCTCGTCGACCGGCGCCTCCGAGGAGACGGACGGCTTGATGATGCCCCACTCCACCCCCAGGAGGAGCTGGAGCAGGAGGCCGGTGACGAACGTGGGGACGGCGATGACGACCAGGGTCAGGATGAGCACCACGGTGTCGACGGGCCGTCCGCGGCGCAGTCCGGTGACGACGCCGAGGCTGATCCCGATGACGATCTCGAAGACGATCGCGACGATGGTCAGCCGGATGGTGATGGGGAAGGCCGTGGCCATCAGCTCCGTGACCTTCTGCCCGTTGAACGCGGTACCGAAGTCACCGGTGAAGATGTTGCCCATGTAGGTCAGGTACTGCTGCCAGACGGGCTTGTCGAGGCCGAACTCGGTGCGCAGCTGGGCGGCGGTCGCGGGGTCGCACTGGCGGTCGCCGCAGAGGCCCGCGATGGGGTCGCCCATCACGTTCACCATGAGGAAGATCAGCAGCGTGGTGCCGAAGAAGACGGGGATCATCTGCAGCAGCCGCCGGATCACATAACGTCCCATGAGGGGCTCCGGGGGTTGGAGGTGTCCTGCCGGCCGGGCCGGACGCCGGCATGACCGGCGGGACACCCCTGGGTGAGCGGGCGGAAGGGCCGGAAAGCCGGGGGGCCGGTGCGGTGTTCCGCACCGGCCCCCGGCTTCAGGGGGTCACTTGACCTTGATCTGGTCGTACACCGGGACGCTGAAGGGGTTCAGCGAGACGTTCTCGACCCTGTCCGAATAGCCGGCGCTGCCGTTCTGGTACCAGAGCGGGATGACCGGCATCTGCTCGACGAGGACCTTCTCGGCGTCCTGGAAGGTGCTGACCGCCGTGGCCTTGTCGCTCTCCGCGTTGGCCTTGTCGACCAGGTCGTCGAACTTCGTGTCGCTCCACTTGCCGTCGTTGGACGGGGCGTTGGTGTAGTAGAGCGGCTGGAGGAAGTTCTGGATCAGCGGGTAGTCCATCTGCCAGCCTGCCCGCCAGGCGCCGGTCAGCTTCTGGGTGGAGACCTGGCTGCGGAAGTCGGCGAAGGTGCCGACGGGCCCGCCGACGCACGCCTTGTTGTTCCCCATGACGTTGTTGATGCTGTTGCAGACCGCGTCGACCCACTCCTTGTGGGAGCCGGTGTCGGCGTTGTACGAGATCTTGAGCTGGCCGCCGGGGATGCCGCCGCCCTCCTCGATCAGCTTCTTGGCCTGTGCCTTGTCGTACTCGCACGGGGAGCCGCACAGGCCCTTCTTGAAGCCGCCCTCCTCACCGAGGACCGGAGAGGTCCAGTCGGAGGCAGGGGTGCGGGTCTTCTGGAAGATCTGGTCGGTGATCTGGTCGCGGTTGATCGCCATCGACAGGCCCTGGCGGACCTTGACCGCGCCGGGGGTGTCCCAGGCCTTCTCGTAGAACGGGAAGGCGAGCGTCTGGATGATGCCCGCGGGCGTGTTGATGTAGCGGTCGCCCAGGTCCGCCTTGACGTTCTTCAGCTGCGAGGCCGGCACGTCGTCGACCAGGTCGAGGTTGCCGGCGGTCAGGTCGGTGTAGGCGGTGTTGTTGTCGGTGTAGACCTTGAGGTCGATGCCGCCGTTCTGCGCCTTGTCCGCGCCGGGGTAGTCGTCCCACTTGCGCAGGTTCATCGACGAGCCCTTGGCGTACTGGTCGATGGTGTACGGGCCGTTGCCGACCGGCTTGGAGAGCCAGGCGTCGTGGTCCGTGTAGAAGACCTCGGGCAGCGGCACGAAGGCCGCGTAGCCGAGGGTGTCGGGCCAGAGCGAGAACTTCTGCGACAGCTTGACCGTGAAGGTGGTGTCGTTCACCACCTTCAGACCGGAGAGGGTGTCGGCGGTAGCCGAGCCGGACTCCGGGTGGACCTTGTCGTAACCGTCGATGTACTGGAAGAAGTAGGCGTTCTTCTGGTTGTTCTTCAGGACCGCGCCGTAGTTCCAGGCGTCCACGAAGGACTTCGCGGTGATCTTCTCACCGTTGCTGAAGGTCCAGTTGTCCTTGATCGTGACCGTGAAGTTCTGGGAGTCCTTCGAGTCGATCTTCTCGGCGATCTCGTTCTTCGCCTCGCCCGTCTTGGGGTCGTAGCGCACGAGCCCCCGGAAGACCATGTCGAGGACCTTGCCGCCCTGCACCTCGTTGGTGTTCGCCGGCTCCAGCGGGTTCTGCGGGTCGCCCCAGGATGAGCTCACGATCCCGTCGGCGCCACCGCCACCGCCGCTGTCCCCCCCGCCGCAGGCCGTGGCCGTCAGGGCGACGGCGACGGCACATGCGGCCCACCTGGCCTGTGTGGCTCCGCGCATGGAGTGCCTCCTAGGGTTCCCTTGAGTGGCTCAATGCCTCATATCACCCCATATGACACTTCGTCGCATGTCGGCTTACGCCGCACGCCGTACGTGGCTGCCGGAACGCGAGGACGCCCGGCCCCTGGGGGGCCGGGCGTCCTCGTCGGTCGGATCAGGTGCTACGCCGCGTGGACGACGTCCTTGTCCTCGGCGAAGTGGCACGCCGACTCGTGCGCGGCGGGCGTGTCCGAGGCCTTGAAGCGCTCGGGGATCGCCAGCAGCGGCACCTCGGTGGCGCACTTGTCCTGGGCCTTCCAGCACCGCGTGCGGAAGCGGCAGCCCGACGGCGGGTTCGCCGGCGACGGGACGTCGCCGGCGAGGATGATCCGCTCGCGGCCCTCGCGGGCGTCCGGGTCCGGGACGGGGACCGCCGACAGCAGCGCCTGGGTGTAGGGGTGCGTCGGGTGGTCGTAGATCTGCGTGTCCGTACCGATCTCGGCCATCTTGCCGAGGTACATGACGCCGACCCGGTCCGAGATGTGCCGGACGATCGACAGGTCGTGCGCGATGAAGAGGTAGGAGAGGTTGAACTCGTCCTGGAGCTTCTCCATCAGGTTGATGACCTGCGCCTGCACCGACACGTCGAGCGCGGAGACCGGCTCGTCGCAGATGATGATCTCCGGGTTGAGCGCGAGCCCACGGGCGATCCCGATGCGCTGGCGCTGACCGCCGGAGAACTGGTGCGGGTACCGGTTGATGTACTCCGGGTTCAGACCGACGACGTCCAGGAGGTCCTGCACCTTGCGGCGCCGGTCGCCCTTCGGGGCCACCTCGGGGTGGATCTCGAAGGTCTCCCCGATGATGTCGCCGACCGTCATGCGCGGGTTCAGCGAGGTGTACGGGTCCTGGAACACCATCTGGATGTTGCGGCGCACGGCCTTCAGCGCGCGGCCGGACAGCTTGGTGATGTCCTGGCCCTTGTAGAAGACCTCGCCGGCGGTGGCCCGCTCCAGCGTCATCAGGAGCTTGGCGACCGTGGACTTGCCACAGCCGGACTCGCCCACGATGCCGAGCGTCTCGCCCTGGTAGAGGTCGAACGAGATGCCGTCCACGGCCTTGACCGCGCCGACCTGCTTCTTGAACAGGATGCCCTGGGTCAGCGGGAAGTGCTTGACCAGGTTGCGCACCTGGAGGATCGGCTCACCCTGCGACACCGGGGCGTCGAGGGCTGCCACCGCCTCCGTCTCGGTGACCGCGTTGACCGTCGCCACTTCGGTGACGTTCGGGGTGGCGTCCACGGACTTCTTGTCGAGCTCAGCCATGGATCGTCTCCTTCCAGAAGTGGCAGGCGCTGCCGCGGCCGACCAGCTCGGTGCCGTCCTGCTCGGTCACCGGGCGGAGCGCCGGGATGTCCGTACGGCAGATGTCCTGCGCCATCGTGCAGCGCGGGTTGAAGGCGCAGCCGGACGGCACGTGCAGCAGGTTGGGCGGCAGGCCCTTGATCGCGTAGAGCTCCTGGCCCTTCTGGTCCAGGCGCGGGATCGACTCCAGCAGGCCCTTGGTGTACGGGTGCGCCGGGCGCTTGTAGATCTCGTGGACCGGGGCGGTCTCGACGATCCGGCCCGCGTACATCACGGCGATCTTGTCCGCGACGTCGGCGACCACGCCGAGGTCGTGGGTGATCAGGATCAGGCCCATGTTGAAGTCGCGCTGGAGCTCCGCGAGCAGGTCCATGACCTGGGCCTGGACGGTCACGTCGAGCGCCGTGGTGGGCTCGTCCGCGATGATCAGGTCGGGCTCCAGGGCGAGCGCCATCGCGATCATGATGCGCTGGCGCATACCGCCGGAGAACTGGTGCGGGTAGTCGTTGACCCGCTCCTTGGCCGCCGGGATGCGCACGCGGTCCATCAGCGCGATGGCCTTGGCCTTGGCCTCCTTCTTGGAGAGGCCCTGGTGCACGCGGAACATCTCGCCGAGCTGGTAGCCCACGGAGAGCACCGGGTTCAGCGAGGAGAGCGCGTCCTGGAAGATCATCGCGATCTTCTGGCCGCGGATCTTCCGCCGCTCCTCGTTGGACATCTTGAGCATGTCCTGGCCGCGGAAGAAGATCTCCCCCTTGGGGATGCGGCCGGGGGGCATGTCCAGGATGCCCATGATCGCCTGGGCGGTCACGGACTTGCCGGAGCCGGACTCGCCGAGCACGGCGAGTGTCTCGCCGGCGCTGACGCTGTAGTTGACTCCGTTGACGGCCTTTGCGACGCCGTCGCGGGTGTGGAACTCCACGTGCAGATCGCGGACTTCGAGCAGCGGGCCGCTCTCGTCGTTCGAACCACGCGGAGCAGGAACATCCGCCGTCTTGTCGATGATGGTCATGTACGCCTCCCTCAGCGCAGCTTGGGGTCGAGGGCGTTGCGCACCGCATCGCCGAGCATGATGAACGCCAGGACGGTGATCGACACCATGACCGACGGGATGATCAGCACGAACGCGGCGTTACGCAGCTGCTCCTGGCCGGAGGAGATGTCGACACCCCACGACACGGTCGGTTCGGCGAGGCCGATGCCCAGGAAGGACAGGGTGGCCTCGGCCGAGATGTAGCCGCCGAGCGCGATGGTCGCGACGACGATCACCGGGGCGATCGCGTTGGGCAGGATGTGCCGGAGCAGGATGCGGCTGGTCGAGGCGCCGAGCGCCTTGGCCGCCATCACGTAGTCGGCCTGCTTGATCGTCAGGACGGAGCCGCGTGCGACTCGGGCGATCGAGGTCCAGCCGAGGAAGGCCAGAGCCAGGATGACGACCCAGATCTTGCGCTCCTCGAACGAGGTCAGGACGACCATCGCACCGAGGATGAACGGGACGCCGAAGAAGATGTCGGTGACCCGGGACAGGATCGTGTCGATCCAGCCGCCGAAGTAACCGGCGAGCATGCCGACCACGGTGCCCAGGATCGTGACGAGGACGGTCACGACGACGGCGACGGTGATCGAGGCGCGGGCGCCGTAGACGACACGCGCGTAGATCGAGCGCCCCTGGATGTCGTACCCGAACCAGTCCTCCTGGAAGAAGTTCCCCCACTTGGGCTTCTGCAGGTAGTGGTGGGCCAGGTCCGCGTAGCGCGGGTCCGCGCCGGTGAACAGGCCGGGGAAGACCGCCATGACCAGCAGGAAGAGGATCAGGATCGCCGAGACGACGAACAGCGGGCTGCGCCGCAGGTCGTGCCAGGCGTCCGACCACAGGCTGCGGGGCTTGCCGACCGGTGCGGCGGCAGCGGGCGCGGGAGCGGCGACGGCCGTCTCCTCGGTGTTTTCCTTGAGCGTCTCAGGCATAACGGATCCTCGGGTCCAGGACCGCGTAAAGCAGGTCGACGACCAGGCTGGCGACGAGATAGACGATGACGATCAGCGTCACGATGCCGACGACCGTGGCGCCCTCTCGGTGCCTGAGCGCGTCGAAGACGGCGGAGCCGACACCCTTGACGTTGAAGATGCCCTCGGTCACGACCGCGCCGCCGAGCAGGGCGCCGAGGTCGGTGCCGAGGAAGGTGACCACGGGGATCATCGAGTTGCGCATCAGGTGGACACCGATGATGCGGCGCCGGGGCAGGCCCTTGGCCACCGCGGTGCGCATGTAGTCGGAGCGCAGGTTCTCGGCGACCGAGGTACGGGTCAGTCGGGCGACGTACGCGAGCGACAGGGACCCGAGCACGACAGCCGGCAGGATCAGCTCGTCCGCGTTCGCCTCCATGCTCACGTTGGGGTCGACCCAGCCGAGCTGGAAGGCGAAGAAGTACTGGCCGAGGAAGCCGAGTACGAACGAAGGGACCGAGATCAGCAGGAGCGTCAGTACGAGCAGTCCGCGGTCGCGGAGGGTGTCGGCCTTGAGGCCGGCGAAGACGCCCATGGAGATACCGACGACGACGGTGAAGATGAAGGCAAACAGAGCCAGTCTGACCGTGATCGGGAACGCTTCCGAGATGATGTCGGCGACCGGTCGCCCGCTGGCGATCTGCGTGCCGAAGTCACCCTGGAACAGGTTCACGAGGTAGTTCCAGTACTGGTGCCAGAGCGGCAGGTCGAGCCCGAGCTCCTTCTTCATTTCCGCGATCTGCGTCGGGTCGACTGCCTGTTCACCGGCGAGTGCGCGCACGGGATCGCCGGGCAGCGCGTACATCATGGCGAAGACCAGCAAGGTTGATCCGAGGAAGACCGGGATCATCTGGAGCAGTCGCCGCGCGACGTAACGCCCCATGTTTGCCTCCGATAGGGATAAAGCAGCCCAGGGGCCGCCCTCCGGATGTGGAGAGCGGCCCCCCGGGACCTACTGCCTGGTGTGGGCGGCTGATGGCCGAGTGGGGGCCCTCAGGCGTGTGTTACTTGGCGACCGTGACTTCGGTGATGTTGTAGTCACCGTGGAAGTCGACGGTCACGTTGTCGACAGCCTTGGAGTAACCACCGTTGGTCTTGTACTCCCAGAGCGGGATCGCCGGCATCTTCTCGAGGACGAGCTTCTCGGCGTCCTGGTACGCCTTGATGGAGTCGTCCAGCGTCGCCGCGTTGTCACCCTTCTTGAAGGCCGCGTCGACCTCCTTGTCGGAGAACCGGCCGTTGTTGGCCTCGGCGGTCGTGCCGTACAGCTCCCGCATGAAGTTGACGTTCAGCGGGTAGTCGGCGACCCAGCCACCGCGGTACATCGACTTGACCTGGTCGTTGTCACGCGCCTCCAGGTCGGTCTGGAAGTCCGGCTTGGCGTCCGGCACGCAGTCGACCCCGGTCGAGTTGCGGATGGACTCGCAGACCGCGGTCACCCACTCCTTGTGGCCGCCGTCGGCGTTGTACTGGATCCAGATCTTGTTCTCCGGAACGCCGCCGCCCTCGGTGACGAGCTGCTTCGCCTTCGCCGGGTCGAACTTGAACACGTCGGTGCCCAGGTCCTGGTTACCGGCGACGCCCGGAGGCGTGAAGCTGGTGGCGGGCTTGCGGGTGCCGTTGAGCACGGTCTTGGTGATCGTGTCACGGTCGATCGCCATCGACAGACCCTGGAGGACCTTCGGGTCGATGTCCTTGAAGGTCTTCGAGTAGAAGGTCGGGACGAGCGACTGGATGGCCGCGTACGGCTCGTCGATCGCGCGGTCACCGAGGTCGGCCTTGTACTTCGGCAGGTCCTTCGGACCGACCTGGCGGATCATGTCCAGGTTGCCGGAGAGGAGGTCCTGGTACGCGGCCTCGACGGTCGCGTAGTTCTTGAAGAGGACACCCTTGTTCTTGGCCTTGTTCGGACCCTGGTAGTCCGGGTTGGCCTTGACCTGGATGAGCTTCTTGTGGTCCCACTTCTCGAAGACGTAGGGACCGTTGCCGACCGGCGCCTGGCCGAACGCCTTGGTGTCCTTGTAGAACACCTCCGGCAGCGGGGCGAAGGTGGTGTAGCCGAGCTTGTACTCGTAGTACGGCACGGGCTTGTTGAGCTCGATCGTGAAGGTGGTGTCGTCGACCGCCTTCAGACCGGACATCTCCGTGGCCTTCGGGTCACCCTTCTCGGGGTGGACGTCCGCGTAGCCCTTGATGTCCTCGAACCAGAACGCGTTCTGCTGGGCGTTCTTGACGTTCGCGTACCAGTTCCACGCCTTGATGTAGGACTCGGACGTGACCGGGGTGCCGTCGTGGAACTTCCAGCCGGCCTTGAGCTTGACGGTCCACGTCTTGTTGTCCGTCGACTTCACGGACTCGGCGTTCGTGTAGACGATGTTGCCGTCCGCATCGAAGTCGAGCAGCTGGGTGAAGATCGACTGGATGACGTAGCTGCCGAGCGACTCGTTGGTGTCGGCCGGGATCAGCGGCTTCTGCGGCTCGCCGACGTCGATGGAGACGTAGCCCGCGGGCTTGCCCTTCTCCTTCGACGCGTTGCTGGTGTCGTCGCTGTCGCCCCCGCCACAGGCAGTCGCGGCCAGGGCGATGATTGCCGCTCCCGCGACCCACTTGGCGCTCTTGGCACCGCGCATGGGTTTCCTCCTCATGAGTCCACTTTTGACTACAAGAGGGGCACTGGAGAGATCCACCGACACCCCTGACGGCGATCGTTTGCAGTGCCCCGAGTGTGCTCGTGAGTCCGCACTCCCCACAGTGCGCCGACCCATTGACCCGAGCTCAATGGAGCCAACTATTAAGGAATGACGGGCTGTAAACCACACTTAAAGGGTCTCGGTTTGACAACATCGAGAAGCCATGGTTGCCCGAAATCCGGACAAAGTGATCCCAGACAGACACCCCCGAAACGGACCGTTAACACATGTTCCGGAGAGCGACGCACGATATACGGACACGTCGGTCAGGAAAATCGGTTGACGAAAGGCCTGGGCCCCCACAGTGTCTGCGGGGGCCCAGGCCTCACGTCAATGGCTCGTACCGACGGTTCGGCGGCCTCGGCCGCCGGTCCCGGTCGGGTCAGCCGTTCTTCGCACGCGAGGCCGTGCGGCCGCGCTGCTTCTGGTCCAGGACGACCTTGCGGATGCGCACGGTCTCCGGGGTCACCTCGATGCACTCGTCGTCGCGGCAGAACTCCAGGGACTGCTCCAGCGACAGCTTGCGGGCGGGAACCACGTTCTCCGTGGTGTCCGCGGACGCCGCACGCATGTTGGTGAGCTTCTTCTCCTTGGTGATGTTCACGTCCATGTCGTCGGCGCGGGAGTTCTCGCCGATGATCATGCCCTCGTAGACCTCGGTGCCGGCCTCGGTGAAGATGACACCGCGCTCCTGGAGGTTGACCATCGCGAACGGCGTCACCGTGCCCGCGCGGTCCGCGACCAGGGAACCGTTGTGACGGGTGCGCAGGTCGCCGAACCACGGCTCGTGGCCCTCGAAGAGCGAGTGTGCGATGCCCGTGCCGCGGGTCTGCGTCAGGAACTCCGTACGGAAGCCGATGAGGCCGCGGGACGGGACGATCCACTCCATGCGGACCCAGCCCGAACCGTGGTTCGTCATGGTCTCCATGCGGCCCTTGCGGGTCGCCATCAGCTGCGTGATGGCGCCGAGGTGCTCCTCCGGCGAGTCGATCGTCATGCGCTCGATCGGCTCGTGCGTCTTGCCGTCGACCTGCTTGGTGACGACCTCGGGCTTGCCGACGGTCAGCTCGAAGCCCTCACGGCGCATCTGCTCGACCAGAATGGCCAGCGCGAGCTCACCACGGCCCTGGACCTCCCAGGCGTCCGGACGCTCGGTGTCCAGGACGCGGAGCGAGACGTTACCGATGAGCTCGCGGTCGAGGCGGTCCTTGATCTGGCGCGCCGTGACCTTGTGGCCCTTGCCGCCCTTGCCGACGAGCGGCGAGGTGTTCGCACCGATGGTCATCGAGATGGCCGGCTCGTCGACCGTGATCAGCGGCAGCGCGATCGGGTTCTCGGGGTCGGCCAGCGTCTCGCCGATCATGATGTCCGGGATACCGGCGATCGCGCAGATGTCACCCGGGCCCGCCTTCTCGGCCGGCTTGCGGGTGAGCGCCTCGGTCATCAGGAGCTCGGTGATGCGCACGTTGGCGATCGTGCCGTCGCGCTTGATCCACGCGACCGTCTGGCCCTTGCGCAGCTCGCCCTGCTCGACACGGCACAGCGCGATACGGCCGAGGAAGTTGTCCGCGTCCAGGTTGGTGACGTGGGCCTGCAGCGGGGCGGCCTCGTCGTACTCCGGGGCCGGGACCGTGGAGAGGATGGTGGAGAAGAACGGCTCCAGGCTGTCGCTGTCCGGCGGGACGGTGCCGTCCTCGGGCTTGGTCAGCGACGCGACGCCGTCACGGGCGCAGGCGTAGACGATCGGGAACTCGATCTGGTCCTCGTCGGCGTCCAGGTCCAGGAAGAGGTCGTACGTCTCGTCGATGACCTCGGCGATACGAGAGTCCGGACGGTCCGTCTTGTTGATGCAGAGGATGACCGGCAGCTTGGCCGTCAGAGCCTTGCGCAGGACGAAGCGGGTCTGGGGCAGCGGCCCCTCGGAGGCGTCGACGAGCAGGACGACCGCGTCCACCATCGACAGACCGCGCTCGACCTCGCCGCCGAAGTCGGCGTGGCCGGGGGTGTCGATGATGTTGATCGTGATCGGGTCCCCGCCGTCCTTGGGGTGATACTTCACCGCCGTGTTCTTGGCGAGGATCGTGATGCCCTTCTCACGCTCCAGGTCGTTCGAGTCCATCATGCGTTCGTCGAGGTTCTCGGCGGCGTGCGCGGCGAAGGCGCCGGCCTGCTTGAGCATGGCGTCGACCAGCGTGGTCTTGCCGTGGTCGACGTGGGCGACGATGGCTACGTTACGGATGTCGTGGCGCGTGGGCATGGGTGGCTTGCGCTTCTCTCGGATCGTGGGATCAGGCGTCTCAGTCGGTCTCGAGTCCTCGTACGCCCGCCGGGCGGCACGCCACGGCTAGTCCAATGGTACGGGCCCGACGGGTCCGGGGCTTCCCGGGCCGATCCCCGGGGCGGGACCACAGCCACAATTCAGCCGATATTCAGCTGGTATTACGCCATCGTCCAGGCGGTGGGCGGCCGGACGGCAAGGGGTGCGAGGAGACGAGCAGCCCGGGTCGGGGCGGACACCACCTTGCCCGCCGGGGGCTCCGGCGGGCAAGGGAATTGAGCTGCTTCTGAGCTTGGAATGTGGCTTTGACCTGCTACTTCTTACCGTTCGCGGGGGAACCTGCCGCTTGGCGGCCGGTGAATCCGATGTCCTCGTAGCGGGGTGCCGCGAAGCCGAAGGCACCGATGTTCGCCAGCTTCTTGTCGACGGCGACCAGCTGTGGCCTCTGATACAGCGGAATCGATCCCGCGGCGGCCCAGATCCGTGCGTCCGCCTGCTTCAGCAGGTCCCTGGACGCGTTGGCGTCGAGTTCGGCGACCGCCCGGTCGAAGAGCTGGTCGATGTGGTCCGAGCCGACCCGCGTGTAGTTCTGCGCGACGAGCAGCGAGCCGTCGGTGGCGGGCTCCGGCTTGGCGAAGATCGGCCGCCCGTCGGTCGCCGGGTAGGCGGTGGCGGGCCAGGAGTACAGCGCCAGGTCGTAGTCGCCGGAGGCGATGTGGTCCTTGAAGTAGCTGTCGTCGGCGACCTTGGTGACCTGCGTGCTGATGCCGATCGAGTCCAGCATCGCGACGATCCTCTCCCCGACGGTACGCAGCGACTGCGACCCCGGACCCGAGGGCAGGACGAAGCGGAGGCTCAGCGGCTTGCCGCCCTTGCCGAGGCGGTCCTTGACCGCGGCGGGGGCCGGTGCCGCGGTTCCCGCGGGGGCGTAGGCGCCCGCGGCGCCGCCGGGCTGCTTGTCCTGGGCGGTGACCTCGGAGCCGCCGGAGGAACGGCTGCCCGGCTTGTCGTCGCCGACGGTGTACGCCCCCTCCTCGCGCGAGGCCTTGTCGTCCTTCTCCGCGTCCTCGGCCTTCTCGTCCGCCGCCTTCTCGCTCTTCTCCCCGGCCGGCTTCTTCTCCTCGTCCTTCTTCTCCTCGTCCTTCTTCTCCTCGTCCTTCTTCTCGGCCTCGCTGCCCGCCTTGGTGTCCTCGGTGCTGCGCACAGCTCCGCCCGGGGTCCATCCCGCGTCGGCCAGCAGGGCCTGCGCCTCCTTGGTGTCCCGCTCGCCGAGGGCGCCGCTGCCGTCCTTGTACCCGGGCTGCCCGGCGAGGGCCAGGTGGCTGCCGGGGGGCTTCGCGGGCAGGCCGAGCGGTTTCAGGACCGCGTCGGCGAGCTCCTGCCGGTCCAGGGTCCGGGCGATGGCGCGGCGGACCCGGTCGTCGGAGAGGGGGCCGGACTCGCCGTTCAGGGCGAGCTGCGTGTAGGAGGGCTCCAGCGACTTGCGTACGGCGAAACCGCGCAGCGACTTCTGCTCGGCGGCGTACACCTCGACGGCCTCCCGGGTCTCCTCGCGGGCGGCCTGCGCCGTCTCGGCGGCGTCCTCGTCCGAGCCGTGGGCCAGCGCCCAGGAGCGCAGGGCCGCGGCCGGGGTGATGCCGGCTCCCGGGCCGTGGGCGGGCGGCTGACCGTTCCCGCCCCGGTAGCGGGCCGCCATGGCGATGCTGTTCGCGGTCGCCGTGTCGATGTCGGCGACGTCCACCGTGCCCTCGGTCAGCGCTTCGGTGCGCTTGCCGGGTTCGACGGCGCGGAAGACCAGGGACTCGAGCTTGGCCTCGTCGCCCCACCAGCGCGGGTTCCGGTCGAGTACCACCGTCCCCTCGGGCTTGTTCACACTGCGGAGGCGGAACGGCCCCGCGGTGTTCTTCAGGGTCGTCCGGGCGCCGTCGTTGAAGGTGCCGGGGGACCCGGTCACCTCCTTCGGGTACAGCGGCGAGAACAGCGAGCGCCAGTCGGCGTACGGCTTCGAGAAGGTGACCCGGACCTGGAGGTCGTCCTTGCCGCGTTCGATCTTCTCGATCCGCTCGTAACCGGCGTTGCGGGCCGTCCAGAAGGCGGAGTCCTTGCCGCTCAGCGCGCGCCACTGGGCGACGAAGTCGGGGGCGCCGATCTCCCGGCCGTCGCTCCACACCGCCTGCTGGTTGAGCTTGTAGAGGACGACCTGCTTGGGTTCCTGCTCGATGACCTTCGCCGACTCCAGGTAGTCGGGGTTGAGCCGGGGCTCGCCCTTGGCGTCCATGGGGAACAGCGAGGGCAGCAGGGCGCCGGTGATCCGCGTGGTCGCGCTGTCGGCGTCGGCCTGGAAGGCGTTGAGGGTGGCGGGGACCGAGTCGATCGCCCAGTTCAGGGTCGATCCGTCGGTCACCCGGTCCCGGGAGGCCGGGGCGATGTCCTGGGGGGCGGCCACCGAGGTGGGGCCCTCGCTGTCCGAGGTGCAGCCCGCCAGCACCGGGATCGTGAGCACGCCTGTCGCCAGGAGCGCGACCGAGCGGCGCTTTCGGGCCGCCGCGCGTGGGACGCCGACGTGGGACATGGCTGATACCTCCGGGGCCGGCCCGGCCCACCCCGTACCGGAATGGACCGGATGATGCGTACTGGTGGCATTTGCAGTTGATCAGACTGATTCGCTGATCCACTGAACGCACGTGTACGCGCGAGGGGAGGCAGACGCGGCCGGTGGGGCCGCGGACGTCACCCGAGCGGCCCCGGTACCGGCCCGGCGGCGGTCAGCCGAGGAGCGCGGCGATCGCCGCGGAGGTGTCGGTCTCGGCGAGCCTCGGGAAGATCTTCTCCAGGCTGTTGCGGTGGGCTCCGGCGTCCATGTCGGTGACCGCGTCGGTGGCGATGGTGACGTGGTAGCCGTGCTCGTGGGCGGCACGGGCGGTGGACTCGACGCCGATGCTGGTGGCGATGCCGGTGAGCACGACCTGGGTGATGCCGCGGCGGCGCAGTTCGAGGTCGAGCGCCGTGCCGTGGAAGGCGCCCCACTGCTGCTTGGTGACGACGACGTCGCCGTCGCGCGGGCCGAGCTCGGGCACGATCTCCGCCCAGTCCGCGGCGGGCTCGCCGGACCGGGCGGCGCCCTCGGTACGGCCGGGTGCGCCGCCCGTCACGCGAACCAGGAGGACCGGGAGGCCCTTGGCGCGGAAGGCGTCGGCCAGGGCCGCCGAGTTCGCGACGACGTCCTCGGCCGGGTGGGCCGTCGGGAGGGCAACGATGCCCTTCTGCAGGTCGACGACGACGAGTGCGGTGCGGGGGTCAAGGACGGTGGCGGTCATGTGCGTACTCCTGGTTGTGCTGAGGTGGGGGTGATCCGGGGGCGTGCGCGCACGCCTCCGGGGGTCAGGTGCGGGCGCGCAGTGCCCGGTCGGTGAGGGTCAGGACGGTGAGCAGGACCGCCAGGACGACGGAGACCGCCGCCATGAGGTGCAGCCCCGCGTCGCTCGTCCCGTCGGCGTAGGCGAGAGCGATCAGGCTGGACGCGGTGATGGCCCCGATGTACTGGGCGGTCCGCTGGAGCCCCGCGGCGGCGCCGATGCTCTCGGGCGGTGCGTGGGCCTGGACCGCGGCCTGGTTGCTCGTGCCGATCAGCCCCTGGGGGGCGCCGAAGCACGCTCCGGCGAGGAGCAGCACGGCGAGCGGGGTGTCGCCGGAGAGGAAGGCCAGGATTCCCGCGCCAACGGTGAGCAGGAGGGCGGCCAGGGTGAGCGGGCCGCGCAGGCCCTTCGTCCGGGCCCCGAGCAGCGAGCAGACGAGCGCGGTGACGGACATCGGCAGCATCAGCAGCCCCGTGTGCCCCGGGGAGAAGCCCCGTGCCTCCTCCAGCCACTGCGTGAAGCCGTACATCACGCAGTAGATGAGCAGGTAGCCGAGCCCGTGGCGTGCGTAGGTGCGCAGCAGGGGGCCGTTATTCGCGAGCATCCGGATGTCGATGAACGGCTGCGGGGTGCGCAGCTGCCACCGGACCAGGGCTGCCGTCAGCACGCCGAAGGGGGCGAGCAGCCACCAGCGCGGGTCCGCGAGGTCGAGCAGGAAGAAGACCAGCACCGTCAGCGCGGCGGTGAACAGGCCTGTGCCCAGCGGGTCCAGGGAGAGCTTCGGCACGTTCCCGCCGGCCGCGGCCCCGCGCGGCGGGTCGGCCGGGACCCAGAGCAGCGCGGCGCCGAGGGCGAGCAGCGCGATGGGCACGTTGACGGCGAAGATGCCACGCCAGCCGACGACCGACACGAGGAGCCCTCCGAGCGCGGGGCCGACGGCGGCGCTGCCCAGCGCGGCAAAGCTGAGCCTGGCCAGCACGGGGCGCGGGGTGGGACGGCCGAGGCGCCGCGACTCGTCGCGCAGGACGGCCATGGCCGCCGGATAGGCCGCCGACGTACCGATGCCGAGCAGCAGCCGGGAGACGATCAGCGTGCCGAAGCCGGGAGCGAGTGCTCCGACCAGCCCGGACGCGATGACGACGACGAGGCCGGCCAGGAAGACGCGGCGCGGGCCGAGGGTGTCGGCGAGCTTGCCGAGGACGGGCTGGGCCACGGCGCTGGCCAGGTAGAGGACCGAGATCAGCCAGGCGGTGTCGGCCGCCCCGATGCCGAAGGAGTGCCCGATGGCCACCAGGGCGGTGGAGATCATCGTGGTGTTGAGCGGGTTGAGCAGGGATCCCATCAGGAGCGGTGCGGTGAGCCGCGCGCCGAATCCGGCGGCCGGGGCGGGGTCCCCGGCCGTGACGGGCGGCGATTGGGCCTCCGTCGCCCCGGACGTCGGGTCCGCCCCGTGACGGATCACTTGTCGACCAGCCGGCCGATGAGCTCGACGGCCTCGGCGAGCGTGCGGCGCTCGGCGCCGTCCAGTTCGGCGGTGATCGCGTCGGCCAGCCAGCTCCGCTTGGCGGCCCGCACCCCGGCGAGGACGGTGCTCCCCTGCTCGGTGACCGACACGACCGACTTGCGGCCGTCCGCCGGATCGGGGGCGCGGGTGACGAATCCGTGTCCCTCCAGCGCCCCGAGCGTCAGCCGCATCGACTGGGGCCGGACGAGTTCGGCCCGGGCCAGCGCGGCCGTGGTGGCCGGACCGCCGTCCTCCAGCCTGGCGAGCACGGAGCGCTGGGAAGGGGTCAGCAGACTGTCCGCCGAAGAGCTCCGGAGGCGCCTGAGCAGCCGGCCGACCACGGCCGAGAGGTCCGTCGCCACGTGCTCGGCGGTCGGATCGGCAGGGCCCTGTGACGGGGCGTTCCCGGGATTCTCTGCGGTGTCGGGCATGCTTCCCACGCTAAAGATGGACAGGGCATCTTGCAAGGCAACCTGTCTATTGTTCGGCAAAGAGCGGCTGAGCCGGGACGGAACCGCCCGGGCGGCGCGCGGACCGGGGCCGCTGTTGCCCGCCACCGGGCACGCGATCTAGGGTGAATGCGCTTTCAGAAGAGGGCCGGGCACCCGTGGCAGCGGGCGCCTCGTACGAAGAAGAAGCGGACGGTCGGTCGAGTGAGCGCCCCCACGGTGTACGACGTCGCCGAGCGGTCGGGCGTCTCGATCGCCACGGTCTCCCGGGTCTACCGCAACCCGGACTCGGTGCGCGACCGGACCCGCGAGCGGGTGCTGGAGGCGGCCCGTGAGCTCGGCTACGTGCCGAGCGGCAACGCCCGGGGGCTGGCCAGCCGCACCACCGGGGTACTGGGTCTCTGCTTCCCCGACTACGCCGACCCGGACGCCGAGGCCGACGCGGAGACCGACAGCGGGGCCGACGACGCCGCGATGCTGTACTCCGACCAGATCATCCGCGGCATGGAGCGGGCGGCCCGCCGCCACGGCTACGCCCTGCTGATCGCCGCCTCGTTGCAGGGCGGGCCGGAGAGCCTCGTGGCGAAGGTCGCGGGGCGGGTGGACGGATTCGCCGTGCTGGCGCAGACCGTGCCGACCGAGGATCTCGAGGTGATCTCCCGCCGGCTGCCGGTCGTGATGCTCGCCGGGCCGCGCGAGATCGACCACCTCGACCACCTCGTCGTCGCGAACGCCGCCGGGGAACGCGAGCTGACCCGGCATCTGATCGAGGACCACGGGCTCCGCCGGCTCGCCTTCGTCGGGGGCGACCCGGACTCCCCCGACGCCGAGGCGCGGTTCCGCGGCTTCCGGGAGGCGTGCGGCGACGCCGGGCTCCCGGTACCGGACGCACCGGACCTGCGGACCGGGATGATGACGCGGGCCGAGGGAGCGCGGGCCGCCGAGACCCTGCTCGACCGGGGCGGGGAGCGCCCGGACGCGATGGTCTTCGCCAACGACCAGATGGCGGTGGGAGCGCTGCGCGCGCTGGAGCGGCGCGAGGTGCGGGTACCGGAGGACATCGCCGTGACCGGCTTCGACGGGATCCCGCTGAGCCGGATCGTGCGCCCGTCGCTGACGACCGTGCGGCAGCCGATCAGGCATCTGGGCGAGCAGGCGGTGGAGTTGCTGGTGCAACGCCTGGCGGACCCGAGCCGGGAGCCGGTGTCCCTGGAGCTGCCCGTCTCCCTGGCCCGCCGGGCGAGCTGCGGCTGCGGCTGACCGGGCGGTAGGGACCGGGCACGGAGCGAGCGGTCCCGACCGGGCACGGAGCGAGCGGACGTCGGGCCCGGCCTCCTGGCGGCCGCCGTACCCGTGCCCGACGACGAAGCCGCGCTCCGCCGGGTCGTCGACGGGCAGGGCGAGCCAGCCGTCGGAGGCGTACGCCTCCGACGGAGGTGAAGGTGGGGCCCCGCAGCCGGACCCCGTCACGCTCCTCCCCGACCGGCCCGGCCACGGGAGCGGTGACGACCGCCCGGGCCTCGCCGTGGCGCTCCTTCCGGCACGCCTCGAAGTCCGCGGGCGCGTCGGGCGCCGGCACGCGCAGCAGGCAGTCGAGGGTCAGGCCGTGGCCCGGGGTGAAGGGAAAGCCGCGCGGGAACGGGGCCATCAGCAGGACGGCAGGTCTCCCGTCGCGCCCGACTCACGCCGGGTCGGCAGCGCCCGCACGCCGAGCGTTCCGTCGAACAAAGCGGAATCGGTCACATCCACTTCAAATGCGCAAACAGTGTGCTTACGGTGCCACCGTCGGACCTCCAGGTGTCGAGCACGTTGCACGAGTGTGACCCAGCACCCTCTTGCGGATTCCCGAACGACTGCCGCAGAGTGATGTATGCGCTTACAGGCAGCGCATACATTCGGATTGCTCGAGGAGGAGCCCTCCATGTCCCGCACCGCCAGAACCGCCTCCGCCGCCCTCACCGTGGCACTCGCCCTCGGCGTCTCCGCCTGCGGAGGCTCGGGCGGTGACGACGTCGCCGCGGATGCGAAGCAGACGCTGACCGTCTGGGCCATGGGCGCCGAGGGCGAGAAGCTCGCGGAGGTGGCCGAGGTGTACGAGAAGGCCAACCCCAACGTCACCGTCAAGGTCACCCCGGTCGGCTGGGACGTCGCCCACCAGAAGCTCGTCTCCGCCGCCGCGGCCGGCACCATGCCGGACGTGGCCCAGATGGGCGGCAGTTACATGGGCGAGTTCGCCGAGCTCGGTGTCCTGGAGCCGGTCGACACGAAGACGTTCGACAAGGGCGACTTCTTCCCCGCGGGCTGGAGCCAGGGCGAGGTGGACGGCACCGCGTACGGCGTCCCGTGGTACGTCGACACCCGGGTCCTCTACTACCGCACCGACCTCGCGAAGAAGGCAGGCGTCGACAAGGCGCCCGCCGACTGGCAGGAGATGCGGTCCCTCGCGGCCGCGTACCAGGAGAAGGCCGGCACCAAGTGGGGCCTGTCCATCCAGCCCAGCGGTCTGGACACGGTGCAGAACTTCTACCCCTTCCTCTACTCCGCCGGCGGCGCGATCCTCGACGACAAGGGCGAGGCGGTCATCGACAGCCCCGAGGCCGTCACCGCGCTCAAGGAGTACGGCGCCTACTTCGACAAGGGCCTCTCCAACAAGTCGGTGCAGCCCGGCTACGACGTCGTGAAGGACTTCGGCAACGGCCGGGTCCCCATGTTCTTCGGCGGCCCGTGGCACGTGACCCTGCTGAACGAGGGCCAGCCGCAGATCAAGGGCAAGTGGGCCGTGGCCCCCGTCCCGGCCGGCACGTCCTCGGTCTCGATGGCGGGCGGCTCCTCCCTGGTCGTCTCCAAGGACAGCGAGCACAAGGCGGCGGCGACCGCGTTCATCAAGTACCTCACGGACACCGAGGGCCAGGCCGACTGGTACGAGCGCACCAAGGACCTCCCCGCGAACACCGCGGCGTGGGACTCCGGCAAGCTCGCCGACGACGCGAACCTCCAGGTCTTCAGGAAGCAGATGGACACCGCCAAGTCCTCGCCCTCCACTGCACAGCTGACGGAGATCACCGACAAGGTCGACCAGGCCATCGCGAAGGTGACGCAGGGCAAGGCTTCCGCCGAGGACGCGCTGAAGACCGCGCAGTCCGAGATCGAAGGCATCGTGAAGCAGTAGTCATGGGCACCACGACCTCAGCGGCCGCGGAGCCGGCCAAGGTGAAGGACGGCCCCGGGGCACCCGCGCCCGGGGCCGGGCGGCAGGGACGCCCGCGCGGAAAGCGCTCGATGGGTGTGCAGAACGCGGCGGGCTGGCTGTTCTCCACCCCCTTCCTCGTCCTGTTCACCGTCTTCATGGCGTTCCCCATCCTCGCCACGCTGCTGATGAGCTTCACGGACTTCGGGCTGCGCAACGTCACACGGCCATGGGAAGCGAACTTCATCGGCTTCGAGAACTACACCGAGCTGTTCGGCGACGAGAAGTTCCTCAAGTCGCTCTTCAACACGGCGTACTTCGTCGTGGTGGGCGTCCCCCTGACGATCGCCCTGGGCCTGGTCGTCGCCGTGCTGCTGAACAACGGCATCGACCGGGCGCGGACCTTCTTCCGGGTCGGCTTCTACGCCCCGGTGGTCACCACGATCGTGGCGGTCGCCGTGGTGTGGCGGTTCGTCCTGGACCCGAGTGACGGACTCGTGGCGGGGCTCTTCTCCGAGGTGGGCCTCACCGCGCCGGACTTCCTCGGCTCCGGGACCCTGGCCATGCCGTCGATGATCGCGATGGCGGTCTGGCGCAACGTGGGCACGGTCATGGTGCTCTTCATCGCGGGTCTCCAGGCCATCCCGGCCGAGGTCCGGGAGGCCGCACGGCTCGACGGGGCCGGCGTCTGGCAGGAGTTCCGGGGGATCACGGTGCCGCTGCTCCGGCCCACGCTGCTCTACGCCACCGTGATCACGACCATCGGCTACCTCAACGTCTTCGAGGAACCGTTCGTGATGACGCAGGGCGGCCCCTCCGACTCCACGCTCACCGTGTCGCTGAACATGTACCGCGAGGGCTTCAACTTCTTCCACATGGGCTACGCGAGCGCCATGGCGTACGTCCTGTTCGTGGTGATCATGGGCATCACGGTGCTGCAGCTCCGACTGCTGAAGGACAACACCAAATGACCGTCGGCCGAGCACCCGCGCGTACGGCGCCCACGGGCGCGCCCCGGAACCTGAGGCGTCCTCTGGTCCACGTCCTGCTCTCCCTGGGCCTGCTGATCATGTCGGCGCCCTTCCTCTGGATGGCGCTCTCGTCGTTCAAGACGACGAGTGAGCTCTCGGCCAGTCCCCCGGTGTGGATCCCCACCGAGTGGACCCTGGCGAACTTCCGGGAGCTGCTGGACAAGCTGGACCTGCCGCTCTACTTCATGAACTCCGTGATCGTGGCGGTGCTGGTCACCGTCTCGAACCTGGTGTTCTGCTCGATGCTCGGCTACGCCCTGGCCAAGCTGAGGTTCACAGGCCGCGACAAGATCTTCGGTGTGGTCCTCGGTGCCCTGATGGTGCCCGGGAACCTGATGCTGCTGCCGCTGTTCGTGCTGATGAGCAAGCTGAAGCTGATCGACTCGTACGCCGGTCTGGTGCTGCCCTTCGCGGCCGGGGCGTTCGGCGTGTTCCTGATGCGGCAGTTCATGCAGTCGATCCCGGACGAGCTGCTGGAGGCCGCCCGGATGGACGGCGCCGGTGAGTGGTACATCTTCTGGCGGATCGTCATGCCGCTGGTCAAGCCCGCTCTCGCGACGCTCTCGATCTTCACGTTCCTCGGTTCCTGGAACAACTTCGTCTGGCCGCTGATCGCGACCAACGATCCGGACAAGTACACGCTGCCGGTCGCCCTGGCCACGTTCGCCACCGACCCCAACAAGGCCGGCGGCTCCAACGGCATGCTGATGGCCGGGGCGTTCCTGGTCGTGCTCCCGGTGCTGATCCTCTTCATCGCCCTGCAGCGGCACTTCACCCAGGGCATCGCCACGGCGGGCATGAAGTAGCCCGCCGCACGTACGCACACGAGGCCGCACCCCACCTCGCGGCCGCGCCCCTTCACGCACAGAAAGACACTCCGCGATGACGCACGCCCCCGTCCCGTTCCCCGAAGGCTTCCTGTGGGGGGCCTCCACGGCCGCCCACCAGATCGAGGGCAACAACACCAACAGCGACTGGTGGGTCAAGGAGCACTCCACCGGCACCCACATCCAGGAGCCCAGCCTGGACGCCTGCGACAGCTACCACCGCTGGCCCGAGGACATGGACCTGCTGGCGTCCCTCGGCTTCACCGACTACCGCTTCTCGGTCGAGTGGGCGCGGATCGAGCCCGCCGAGGGACAGTTCTCCCGTGCGGAGCTCGCCCACTACCGCCGCATGGTCGAGGGCGCGATCGCCCGCGGCCTGCGCCCGATGGTGACCCTCCACCACTTCACGGTGCCGCAGTGGTTCGAGGCGCGCGGCGGCTGGACGGCCGACGGCGCCGTCGAGCTGTTCGCCCGGTACGTCGCCGCCTGCGCCCCGGTGATCTCCGAGGGTGTCGGCCACGTCTGCACCATCAACGAGCCGAACATGATCGCCGTGATGGCCGGCCAGGCGAAGCGCGGTGACATCGGCTTCCCGCCCGCCGGGCTGCCCACCCCGGACGACGAGACCACCGAGGCCGTCATCGCCGCGCACCACGCGGCGGTGACGGCGGTCAGGGCGCTCGACGCGGGGATCCAGGTCGGCTGGACGATCGCCAACCAGGTCTACCAGGCGCGTCCGGGCGCCGAGGACGTCACCGCCGCCTACCGCCACCCGCGCGAGGACGTCTTCATCGAGGCCGCGCGCGGCGACGACTGGATCGGCGTCCAGTCCTACACCCGTACGGAGATCGGCCCCGACGGCCCGGTGCCCGCGTCCGGTGACGTCGAGCGCACGCTGACGCAGTGGGAGTACTACCCGGCGGCCGTCGGGCACGCCCTGCGCCACACCGCCGAGGTCATCGGCGCCGACATGCCGCTGATCGTCACGGAGAACGGCATCGCCACCTCCGACGACTCCCGCCGCGCCGACTACTACGCGGGCGCGCTGAACGAGGTGGCCTCGGCGATCGAGGACGGGCTGAACGTCCAGGGCTACCTGGCGTGGAGCGCCCTGGACAACTACGAGTGGGGCTCGTTCGCCCCGACCTTCGGTCTGATCGGCGTGAACTGGGAGACGTTCGAGCGGACCGCGCGTCCCTCGGCGAAGTGGCTGGGCTCCCTCGGCCGCTCCCAGGAGCTGCCCCGCACCGCCGGCTGAGTCCGGCCCCAGGACCGGGACCCACCTGACGGGTCCCTCCGGTGCGGGAGCCGTCGCCACCTGACGGGCGACGGCTCCCGCACCCTCCCGCCCGGACACGTCCGGGCCCCGTTCGCCATGGCAGTCGATGACTCTTCCCCGAGAGGTATCCGATGGACCGTCGCACGTTTCTCACCGCTGCCGGGACCGGGGCCGCCGCCCTGTCCCTCGGCGCCCTCACCGCTCCGCAGACCGTCGCGGCGCCCGCGGGCCCCGCCGACGCGGCACAGCTCCTGGCCTGGTTCCGTGACACCTACCGCTCGATCGAGGCGATGACGACCGGCTTCGGTCTCACCGCCGACAAGATCGACGTCAGCGGCTCCTCGCCCGTCGTCTCCCGTCAGACCTCGCCCACCAACATCGGCTGCGGCCTCTGGTCCGCGGTGGCCGCGGCGGGGCTCGGCGTGACGAGCGGGGCCACGATGCTCCGCACGCTGGAGCGGACCGTCTCCGCCGTGGAGAAGCTGGAGCGCCACCACGGCTTCTGGCTCAACTGGTACGACGCGCACGACGGGTCCGTGCTGAGCGAGTGGCCCGGCACCGGGGATCCCGTGCGCCCGTTCCTCTCCTCGGTGGACAACGCCTGGCTGGTCACCGGACTGCGGATCGCGGCCGACGCGGCGCCGTCGCTCCGCCCACGCATCGGGCGGATCCTCTCCACCGCCGACTGGTCGTACTACTACACGCCGTACGACCCGTCCGACCCCGTGTCCGGCCCCGGACAGCTGCGCGGCGGTTTCTGGACCGACACCGGGGAGCCCACAGCCCATCACTACGGCGCACTCAACACCGAGCCCCGCATGGCCAGTTACCTCGGCATCGCGGACGGTTCGCTGCCGTCGGAGCACTACTGGCACCTGCTGCGCACGATGCTTCCCGAGCATGAGCAGGAGCAGCGCCCGCAGGGCGCGTACGCGGTGTCGGACGGCGTACGGGTCTGGCAGGGGCACTACACCCATGGCGGGCGGAAGATCGTCCCCACCTGGGGCGGCTCGATGTTCGAGGCGCTGATGGTGCCGCTGTTCGTCCCCGAGCAGGAGTGGTCACCGCGGTCCTGGGGCCTCAACCACCAACGCTACGTCCGCAGCCAGATCGAGCACGGGCTGCGGGAGGCGGAGTACGGCTACTGGGGCTTCTCCCCCGCGAACATCCCCGACGGGGGCTACCAGGAGTACGGCGTCGACGCCCTGGGCATGCAGGTCGACGGCTACGCGTCCAACACCGACCGCACCTACACCACGGACGGCGCCCCGCTGCCGGACCCCTCGGCCTTCACCCACGGGGTGGTCACCCCGCACGCCTCGTTCCTCGCGCTGCCCTACGCACGCACGGAGGCGCTGGCCAACCTCCGCGCCCTGGACCGTGACTTCGGTGCCTACCACGAGGGCCTCGGCTTCCGGGACTCCGTCGACGTCGGCACCGGGCGCGTCAGCGACTTCATGCTGGCGCTCGACCAGGGCATGATCACCGCGGCGCTGGCCCAGGCCCTGCGGCCCGGTCTGCTGCAGCGACCGTTCCGGACGGATGGATTCCGTTCGCGGGTGCGCCCGCTGCTCGCCGCGGAACGCTTCAGCATCTGAGCCACCCGGGGCCGCCCCCGGGCCGGGGACCCGGGCGGCCCCGCCTGCCGGGGCGGCCCCCGCCGGGTCGCGGGGGCCCGGGGGCGGACATAGCCTCCCAGATGTGACGCCGCCTGCGAGCAGCCCCGGGACGTCCCGGCTTCCGATAGCCGGCAGGATCCTCGTCGCCGTCCTGACGGCGACGCTCTGGACGGTCCTGCCGGGCGCCCCGGACGCACGCGCCACGGATCCCGTCCTCCTCTCCCGCGAGGGTCAGATCACCGACAAGGTGGGAGCGCTCGGCGACCGGGAACCACAGGTCGAGGCCACTCTCGACCGTTTGTTCGAAACCCAGCGGGTGCAGCTGTTCGTGGCGTACGTCCGTGACTTCTCCGGCCGTGACGCCCGGTCCTGGGCCGACGAGACCGCGGACCGCAACGGCCTCGGCCAGGACGACGTGCTGCTGGCCGTGGCCACCCACGACCGGCAGTACGCGTACTCCGCCGACCAGGGGTCGCGTCTCACCGACGCCGAGCTCCGGGACGTGGCGAACACGGCGGTCGAGCCGGCCCTCCGGCAGAACGACTGGGCGGGGGCCGCGATCGGCGCCGCCGACGGGTACGCCGCGGTGCTCGCCGGCGACCCCGTCACAGCCCCCGCCATCACCCCGGGCGCCGCGGATCCCGGGGGCGGCTCCTCCGGCTCCGGAGCCTCGGCGAACCTGATCGTGCCCCTGGCCGTCCTCGTCGTCGCGCTGGCCGTCGCCGCCTTCGCCTTCAGCCGGCGCAGACGGCGTACGAGCACCCGGACGACGCCCGCGGCCGGCGGCTGGGGCGGGGCCGGGACGGCGGGCGCGCCGCAGGTCCCGCTGCCGGAGCTCGACGCGCGGGCGAAGGAGGACCTGGTCGACACGGACGACGCCGTGCGCACCAGCGACGAGGAGCTCGGCTTCGCCACGGCCCAGTTCGGTGAGGAGGCCGCCGCCCCCTTCGCCGAGGCCGTCCGGCACGCCAGGTCGGAGCTGACCGCGGCCTTCCGGCTGAGGCAGCAGCTGGACGACGCCTTCCCCGAGGACGACGCGACGCGCCGCCGCATGCTCGACGAGATCATCAGCCGCTGCGCCGCCGCCAACGGGCGGCTGGACGCCGTGTCCGAGGACTTCGACCGGCTGCGCGCCCTCGAACAGAACGCCCCGCAGGCCGTGGCCGGGGCCGAGACCGCGTTCCGCGATCTGGCCGCACGCGTCTCCGCCTCGGAGACGGCCCTCGGTGCGATGCGGGAGAGGTACGCCGAGTCGGCGGCGGCCCCGGCGGCCGACGACATCGAGCAGGCGAAGGACCGCCTCGCCTTCGCCACCACCACCCTCGGCGAGGCGCGTGGGGCCGTGGACGGCGGGGACGACGCCCGGGCCGCGGTGTACGTCCGTGCCGCCGAAGGAGCGATCAAGCAGGTGTCCACCCTCGTGGACGGCGTCGACCGGCGTGCCGGGGAGCTGGCCGAGGCCGCGGAGAGGCTGCCGGGCGCGCTCACCGCGGCCGAGACGGATCTGGCCGACGCCGGAGGGCTGCTCGACGGCACCCCGGAGGGGGTGCCGACCGCGGAACTGCGAGGCCGGGTCGCCCGCGCCGAGGCGGTGGTCCGCGAGGTGCGGGGCGAGCTCGGCGCCGGACCGTACGACCCCGTCGACGCGCTGCGCAGGGTCGAGGAGGCCGACGCGGCGCTGGACGAGGCGCTGGCCGGAGCCCGCGAGCAGGAGCGGGGCGGCCTGCGGGCGCGTTCGCTGCTGGACCAGGCGATGCTCACCGCCCGGTCGTCGATCGGCGCCGCGGCCGACTACGTCACCACCCACCGGGGTGCGGTCGGCAGCCAGGCGCGGACCCGCCTCGCCGAGGCACAGCGCAGGTGGGAGCGGGCCGGTGAGCTGTCGGCGGCGGACGACCCGCGGGGCGCCCTGGCCGAGGCGCGGCAGGCGGACACGCTGGCCGCGCAGGCACGGAGCCTGGCCGAGCAGGACGTACGCGGCTACCACGACCGGGACGGCTTCGGCGGTCCGCGCGGAGGGGGCGGGGCGGGCGGCGCCGTGCTGGGCGGCATCCTCCTCGGCGGGCTGCTCGGCGGCGGACGGGGAGGCGGTTTCGGCGGCGGATTCGGTGGTTCCGGCGGCGGTCCGGGCAGCTTCGGCGGCGGGGGGACCCGCGGTCGGCGCGGTGGGGGCGGCCGCTTCTGACAGCGACCCGGGCTCGGCGACACGGGCTTTCCCACGACGAGATCTCGTACAAGGAGAGGTGCCATGACCAAGCAGACCGTTCTCGGCCGCGTCACCCAGCTGGCACGGGCCAACATCAACGCCCTGATCGACCAGGCGGAGGACCCGCAGAAGATGCTGGACCAGCTGATCCGCGACTACACGAACAACATCGCGGAGGCCGAGCAGGCGGTGGCCGCCACCATCGGCAACCTCCGGCTGCTGGAGGAGGACCACCGGGAGGACGTCGACGCGGCCAGGGAATGGGGCCGGAAGGCACTCGCCGCCAGCCGGAAGGCCGACGAGCTGCGGGCCGCGGGGTCGGGCGCGGACGCCGACACGTTCGACAACCTCGCCAAGGTCGCGCTGGGACGGCAGCTCCGGTCAGAGCAGGAGGCGAAGACCGCCGAGCCGACGATCGCCTCGCAGACGGTGGTGGTGGACAAGCTGAAGTCCGGCCTCGACCAGATGAGGAACAAGCTGACGCAGCTGAAGTCCAAGCGCGACGAACTGGTCGCGCGCGCCGCCTCCGCCCGGGCGCAGAACCGCATGACGGACGCCGTCAGGAGCATCGACGTCATGGACCCGACGAGCGAACTCGGCCGCTTCGAGGACAAGGTGCGGCGCGAGGAGGCGAGGGCGGTGGGGGCACAGGAACTCGCCGCGTCGTCCCTGGACGCCCAGTTCGAACAGCTGGACAGCCTCGGGGACAGTGCGGAGATCGAGGCCCGGCTCGCCGCCCTGAAGTCCGCCTCGTGACCGGTGGGCGGGCCGTGCCCTTCCGTGAGACGTCAGTACATGCTCAGCAGCTGCTCCACGGAGAGTTCCGCGGCGGGCTGTCCGTCGGGCAGCGCCAGCTCGAACCAGACGGTCTTGCCGCGCGGGGTGCGCCGCGAGCCCCAGGCCGCGCTGAGCAGCCCGACCAGTTGCAGCCCGCGCCCGCCCTCGTCGGTGTCGCGCGCGCGCCTGCGCCTCGGCTGGACGAGCCCCGCGTCCCACACCTCGCAGACCAGCGTGCGGTCGCGGAGCAGCCTGAGCCTGATCTCTCCCTCGCCGTAGCGCAGGGCGTTGGTGACGAGTTCGCTGACCAGCAGCTCGGTGGTGTCCACCAGCTCGTCCAGGCCCCAGGCGGTGAGCTGGACGCGGGCCAGTTCACGGGCGCGGGAGACGGAGCGGAGCTCACGCGGGAGGTGCCAGTCGCCCACCGCGTTCGGGGCGAGCCCCTGGATGCGGGCCATCAGGAGGGCGATGTCGTCCTCGCCGTGCCGGGTGTCGAGGGTCCTCAGCACGTGGTCGCAGACGTCCTCGAGCGGCTGCGACGGTTCGGCGAGGGCCTGCCGGAAGGCGTCGAGGCCCTCGTCGAGCGGATGGTCCCGGGACTCGACGAGCCCGTCCGTGTAGAGGGCGAGGAGCGAACCCTCCTTGAGCTCCACCTCGACCTCCTCGAAGGGCTCGCCGCCGACGCCGAGCGGCATGCCCGGTGGTACGTCGAGCAGCATCGCGGGCTCGCCCGGCTCGGCCACCACCGGGGGCAGATGACCCGCGTTGGCGAAGGTGCACCGGCGGGTGACCGGGTCGTACACCGCGTACACACAGGTCGCCAGGTACACCTCGGAGAGGTCGGCCTCGCGTGACTTGTGGGCGGCCCGCGAGGGCCACTGGGCGCCGCCGCCCGCGCCGAAGCCGTCGCTCCGCTCGCCGCCGCCGGGAGTGCCGAGGCCGCGGGCGACCTCGTCCAGCGCGGAGAGCACCTCGGCCGGCTCGAGGTCCAGCAGGGCCAGTGTCCGTACGGCGGTGCGCAGTTCCCCCATGGCGACGGCGGCGCGCAGTCCGCGGCCCATCACGTCACCGACGACGAGGGCCGTGCGGTGGCCGGGGAGTTCGATGACGTCGAACCAGTCGCCGCCGACCTCGGTGGCCGTGTTACCCGGAAGGTAGCGGCAGGCGATGTCCAGGCCCGCCGCCTCGGGGTCGCCGGGCGGGAGCAGGCTGCGCTGGAGTATCAGCGCGCGCTCGTGCTCCCGGCGGTAGAGGCGGGCGTTGTCGATACAGACGGCGGCGCGGGCCGCGAGCTCCGTCGCCAGCGCCCGGTCCCGCTCGCCGAAGGGCTCGCTGCCCTTGGTACGGGAGAACTGCACGAGGCCGACGACGACGTCGTGCGCGACCATCGGCACGGCGAGGGTGGAGTGGACGAAACCGCGTCCGTCAGCGGGCACGTCCTCGACGCGGCCGGTGCGCAGGGCGACGGCACAGGGCGAGTGGAAGGGGTAACGGTGGACCGAGCCCAGCTCGGGCGGCCCCGTGCCCCCGTCCGCCTCCACGCCACCGCCCGTCCGGGCGCCGGGGAGGACTCCCGGGAGCGCGTCGGACACGGCGCTGGCGTGGGCCACCCGCCGCAGTTCCGCCGATCCGGTGCCGGACTCCTGGTGCCGCCTGCCCCAGCTGCCGGGCGAGGCCTCCTCGCCGGTGAGCAGTCCCTGGTACAGGTCGACCGAGGCGAGGTCGCAGAAGCCGGGCACGGCGACGTCGAGCAGTTCCCGGGCGGTGGTCTCCAGGTCGAGGCTGTTGCCGATGCGCGCGCTGGCCTCGTTGAGCAGGGCCAGGTTGCGGCGGGCGCTGGCGGCCTCGCGGGCCGCGATGTGCCGTTGCGTGACGTCGGTGGCCAGTCCGGCGATGCCGACCGGGCGGCCGGAACCGCTGTGCACCCGGTAGAGGTTCATGGACCAGTGGCGCCTGCCCATGGAGCCGGGCGGGGTGCCGACGAGCTGGAGGTCGGTGACGGAGTCGCCGGTCTCCAGGACGCGCCTGAGCGTGCCGGCGAGCCGCTCGGCCTCCGGGCGGGTCAGGTAGTCCTCCACCGTGCGGCCCCGGTGGTCGTCGGCCTCTCCCCCGAAGACGGTGGCGAACCGCTTGTTGGCGCGCACGACGGTGAAGTCGGTACCGAAAAGGACGAAACCGAACGGAGATTGACCGAAAATCGCCTGCGAGGCGGCGAGGTCCGTCTCGATGCGCCGTAGCGCTCTGACGTCGACGACGATGCAGAGCGCCGCGCGCTCACCCGCCTCCGTCTCGCTCGGCATGACGTAGATCTCGGCGAGCCCGCGGACGGAGTTCTCGCCGGGGATCCGGAACGGGACGAGTCCCGTCCACTCCTTGCCGTCCAGGATCTCGCCCACGCGCCTGTGGGCGTCCGGGCGCAGCTCGGCGGGCATGAAGGCCTCGACCGGGTCCTTGCCCACCACCTCGTCGACGGACATGCCGAACAGACCCGCGGCCCGTCGGCTCCACTGCTCGATCAGGCCGTCGGGCCCGATCGAGAACGACGCGACCCTGATGTAGTCATAGATCGAGCCGGGCGGGCTGCTCTGCCACATGACGTCGCCCGCCGTCCCAGGTATCTCGCTCACGCGACCGTCCCCTCCAGCTCACACACCGGACCGGTCCTGCCCGCAGTATTCAGCACTACGGGCCTCACCGGCACGGCGTTCACGATCACAGCACGGTCTCAGTCCCTTTCAGCCAGGTTCTGCCCGACCTCCGGTGATCGCTGTGCGTCCCTCCCCACTCCTAACCAGGCAGAGCGAGCTCGAACCACACGGTCTTGCCACCATTTCCGCGCCGGGTACCCCAGCGGCGCGCGGAACAGGCCACGAGCTGCATCCCACGGCCGCCCTCGTCCTCGGGCCCGGCAGTACGTTCGGTGGGCGGATCCGGAACCGGATCGGAGACTTCAATCAGCAGCCCATGGTCGTCGGCGCCGCTCCCGGGCCCGCCGCCGTCGGGATGCGGCCGCACGATCCGGACACCGATGGGGCCGGAGGCGTACCGCAGGGAATTGGTCACCAGCTCGCTGACGAGCAGTACGGCCACGTCCCCCACCGCCGCGTCGTAGCCCCAGAGGTGCAGTGCGTCGCGGACCGCGTGCCTGGCGCTGCGCACGGAGCCCGGCACCGCCGGAAAGCTCCACTCGGCGCAGTCGCCTTCGGTATCGGTCACGCCGATCACTTCCCAGGGCCGACAGCGGGGGCGCACCCTGTTCAGAGGGCCTAATCGGCACATACCCGATATAGGTCGCAACTTATCGCATGCGTGAAGCTATGGGGCGTACGAGTGCACACCGTTCTTCCGTACCCGTACATGGAGAACAGCGCCCCGCACCGCCGCCGCGGCGGCCCGCGGCCCTTGCCGCTCGTGGACCCCCGACCCGTGGCACGCGCACGGATCCCGCCCGGGTGCCGTCGCACTCAGGCCGGCGAGGCTTCCCGCAGGCGGCGTACGGCTTCGGCCACGGCGGGACGGTCCTGGTCCAGCCAGTCGACGGTGTCCGTCTCGTCGGGGGTGAGCCAGCGCAGTTCGTCGTGGTCCTCCAGCGGGCTGGGCACACCGGCCAGCAGCCGGACCGTCCACACCCGCAGCACGAGGCCGGGCTTCAGGGGCCACTCCCCCGGGATGCGCTCCTGGGGCTCCGCCTCCACGCCCAGTTCCTCCCGCAGCTCGCGTACGAGCGCCTGCTCGCCGCTCTCCCCGGGCTCCTGCTTGCCGCCGGGCAGCTCCCAGCGTCCGGCCAGCTCCGGCGGGGCACTGCGGCGGGCGGCCAGGAGCCGTCCGCCGTCGCAGACGGCCCCGGCCACCACCACGGAATCACTCATGGGCCGGAGCGTAGCCGGTGCCCCTCGCCCCTCCGGGCCCCTAGGGGCGCGCGCCCTGACTCGTCCGCTCCACCCAGTAGAGCTGCTTGTGTCCATTGCGGTCCAGGCCGTCCGCGATCTTCTGCGCCTCGTCCTGCGTCGCGTAGCGCCCGACGCGATACCTGTTGCCGTTGTCGTCCTGCCTGATCACCAGCCAGGGGAGAACCGCACCGCTGTCCGTCATGGCGTCCCTCCCCAGCATCCCGCCCCTCTCCCCCGTGGTGTGCACGCTTCTAAGGATCCCCAGGAAACCGCAGTACGCATATGCCCGAGCGTACGCCTGACCTTCACTCAGCGGATGCGTGTTTACACAAAGAGACACGCATCCGGCCAAACCAAAGGGGGCGCACTCTCCCGAATGCGCCCCCTCGGTGGTCCGGTGCGGTCAGCCGGCCGGCGCCCTCACGACGGGCATCGGCAACGGCACGGGCCCTGCGGCGGGTTCCTTGCGGCAGACGTCTCCGCACTCCGCGTCCAGCGAGCAGCACAGGGAGCAGATCGGCCCCGCCTGGACCGGGCAGTCCGCGATGTCCGGCAGCTCGTAGGAGGTCTCGCACACCGAGCAGGTGTGCGTGGCGGTGATGTCGGCGATCTCGACGCCCGGGCCGTTCACCGGGTTCGGTCGCGCCAGGTAGTACTTCCCCTTGGTCAGCCAGGCGATCAACGGACAGAGGACCAGCGAGAGTCCGGCCGCGATGAAGGTGGAGAAGGCCTCGGCGTACCTGCCGAAGAGCCCGAAGAAGGCGAGGATCGAGACGGTCGACGCGATCACCATGGCCCCGAAGCCCGCCGGGTTGACGGCGTGCAGATAGGCGCGCTTGAACTCGATGTAACGGGGGCTCAGCCCGATCCGCTTGTTGATGACCAGATCGGCGGCGACGGCCGCGATCCAGGCGATGCCCACGTTGGAGTAGAAGCCCAGCAGCTTGTTCAGGGCCGCGAACATGTTCATCTCCATCAGCGTCAGCGCGATGGCGAGGTTGAGGAAGATGTACCAGACCCGGCCAGGGTGCTTGTGGGTGATCCGGGAGAAGAAGTTCGACCAGGACAGCGAGCCGCTGTAGGCGTTGGTCACGTTGATCTTGACCTGGGAGACGATGACGAAGAGCGCCGCGGCCGGGAGCGCGAAGGTCCCCAGCCAGGGCTTCAGCGCCTCGATCTGGGGCGCGATCGGCTCCAGCGCGTGCGTCCTGCCGACCGCCTCCAGCGCGACGAAGGCCAGGAACGCGCCCCCTATCTGCTTCGCGGCCCCGATGACGACCCAGCCCGGCCCCGCCGCGAGAACGGCGAGATTCCACCGCCGCTTGTTGGCCTCGGTCCTGGCCGGCATGAATCGCAGGTAGTCGGCCTGCTCACCGATCTGGGCGATGAGCGAGAGCGCGACGCCCGTCCCCAGACCGAAGGCGATCCAGGAGAAGCCCGGCGCGGCCCCCTCCGTGCCGGTGAAGGAGCCGAACGCGCCCCAGGACCCGGGGGATTCGACGGCGAGCACGACGAAGGGGAGCACCATGCCGATGATCCAGACCGGCTGGGTCCAGGCCTGCACCTTGGCCAGCGCGCCCATGCCCCGGAACACGATCGGGATGACGATCAGCGTGGTGACCAGATAGCCGGCCTCGACGGGGAGCCCGACGGCCTGGTGCATGGCCTGCGCCATGATCGAGCCTTCGAGCGCGAAGAAGATGAAGGTGAAGGACGCGTAGATCAGCGAGGTCAGCGTCGACCCGAAGTACCCGAAACCCGCTCCCCGGGTGACCAGGTCCATGTCCAGGCCGTACTTCGCGCACGCGCGGGCGATCGGGATGCCGGTGAGGAAGATGATCGTCGCGGCGGCCAGGATCGAGGCGAGCCCGCTGGTGAATCCGTAGGTGAAGACGATCGACGCGCCGATCGCGAAGTCGGCCAGGTACGCGATGCCTCCGAGCGCCGTCCCCGCGACCGTGGAGGGCGACCAGCGCCGGAAGGAGTGCGGCGCGTAGCGGAGGGAGTAGTCCTCGCGGCTCTCGTCGGCCGCGAGCCTGGCATAGCTGCGCCGGGGTGCCCCGGGGCCTTCCTGCGGCTCCTGTTGCGGCGCTTCGCCCGTCGCGGGTGTGGCGATGTCCGTCATCGGTGACTTCCCGTTCGTCGGTCCGGTGTGCGGTGACGAACGGGAAGCTAAGACTTGGACATGACAAGCTTGGGCGGTCGGCGGTTGCCCGCCGGTTACGCGCGGAGCGCGACGGTTAACTCCGCATCACAGGAGGCGGACACGCTGTCGCTCCCAGCGGTCACCTCGGCTGCCCCACCTGTCACCACGGCCGCTGCGGCCCTCACTTGACCGGCAGATGGTAGGCAATCCGGTAACGGTCGGCCGGGACGACGACATCGGCCGTCTCCACCGCCAGCCCCGACGCGTAGTACGTCCGCCCGATCACCATCACCACATGCCCCGGTACGCCGCCGAGCGCCAGGAGTTCCTCCGCCAGCCCCGGCCGCGCACCGACCTCCTCCGCCACGTTGTCCACGACGACGTCGATCGCCGCCATGCGGTCGACGACACCGCAGCCTCCCAGCGGACCCTCCTCCGGCAGCATGACCGGGGTGCGCCCCGTGACGGCCAGGGGCTCCCAGGACGTGGAGAGCATGATCGGCTCACCCGCCTCCCGGAAGACGTACCTGGTGCGCATCACCCGGTCACCGGGCTCGATCCCGAGCCGCTCGGCGACCTCGGCACTCGCCCCCTCCTGCTCACTGCGGGACTCCCAGGTCCCCCGCACCCCCTCCTCCGTCTGCTCCTGACGGAACGGGCTGGCACCGGAGCCCGGCCGGTAGCCGGAGCGGGCGATCCGGCGCGGGACCGGGCGCGCACGCACATAGGTGCCCGAGCCCGACCGCCCCTCGACGAGCCCTTCGGCCATCAGCACCTTGCGCGCCTCCAGCGCCACGGTGTCCGAGACCCCGTACTCCTCGCGGATACGGGCCTGCGACGGCAGGCGGGTATGGGGCGGCAGCGCGCCGTTGACGATCTTCTCCCTGAGATCGCTCGCCACGCGCAGATAGGCGGGCTGCTCACCGAAAGGCACGGGCCACTCCCAACAGGTTGACAGACAGCAACAGCGTCGCAACCGTGGGTTGAGAACCGCAAGCACAGGCCAGAGTTTCACTCGAAGTGATGATTCCCTGCCCACCAGGGCATACCTGGCCCAGGTACGCGCCAGTCATGCACCCGACTCTTGACCCTTTTTGGTCCAGACCAATACCTTCCTGTGCACAGCACGGCTCCAACCGCCCTTCCAGCACCCGGAACACCGCCCGGACCCGCGTCCGGAATCCATCCCGGACCACGCACAGGAACGAGCCCCATGCGCCGAAGAACCCTGACCGGACTGACCACCGCCGCCTGCGCCCTGGCCCTGCTGGCCGGCCTCGCCCCCGCCGCCACGGCCGGCCCGCCCGCCCACGACCGCGGCCCGGACCGGCACGGGCGCGCCTACCGGAGCGTCGGCTACTTCACCCAATGGGGCGTCTACGGACGCGACTTCCAGGTCAAGGACCTGGACACCAGCGGTGCGGCGGCCAGGCTCACCCACATCAACTACGCCTTCGGCAACGTCAGCGCCGAAGGCCGGTGCTTCACCGGCAACGTGCCCGGCGAGGCCGACGCCTGGGCGGACTACGCCCGTCCGCTGGACGCCGCCGGTTCGGTCGACGGCGTCGCCGACACCGACACGCAGCCCCTCGCGGGCAACTTCAACCAGTTGCGCGAACTCAAGGCCGCGCACCCCGGCCTCAAGGTGATGATCTCCCTGGGCGGCTGGAGCTGGTCCACCCACTTCTCGGACGCGGCGCGCACCGCCGCCTCCCGCAAGGCTCTCGTCTCGTCCTGCATCGACCTGTACATCAAGGGCGACCTGCCGGTGGACGGCGCCCGCGGCGGCGAGGGAGCGGCGGCCGGCCTGTTCGACGGTATCGACCTCGACTGGGAGTGGCCCGGCTCGGCGGGCGACACGGACACGGTGTACCGCCCCGAGGACAAGCGGAACTTCACCGCCCTGGTGCACGAGTTCCGCACCCAGCTCGACGCCCACGCGAAAAGCGCCAGGAAGGGGAAGCCGAAGCACTACGAGCTGTCCGCCTTCGTCCCCACCGCGCCCGCGAAGATCGACGCGGGGTTCGACGTACCGCGCATCATGCGGGACTTCGACTTCGTCAACCTCCAGGGGTACGACTTCCACGTCTCCGGCGAGACGACGACCGCCCAGCAGTCCGCCCTGTACGCCAAGGGTGACTTCAGCGTCGACCGGACGGTCCGCGACTGGATCAGGCGGGGCGCCCCGGCCCGCAAGCTGGTGATGGGCATGCCGTTCTACGGTCAGGGCTGGACCGGCGTCACCGGGGGCGGCGACGGTCTCGGGCAGCCGGCGACAGCACCCGCGCCCGCCACCTGGGCCGCCGGCTACGAGGACTACAAGGCCCTCAAGAAGCTGGCCGCGTCCGGGAAGTACACGGTGCACCGGGACGTCAAAAACGGCCACGCCTGGCTGTTCGACGGCACGACCCTGTGGACGTACGACGACCCGCAGGTGCTGCGCGCCAAGACCTCGTACATCCGCGAACGGGGTCTCGGCGGGGCTATGTTCTGGTCGCTGGACGGCGACACGGACGACGGCGAGCTGATGGCCGAGGTCGCCCGGGGGCTGGGGAGGCGCTAGACCTCCTGCGGCCGTGCGGGGCGGCGACCACGCCCCGCACGGCCGCCGCCGGGGCTGGATCACCGACGTCGCGGGGCCGTACATTCGCCGTATGAGCGACTCCCCACTGCCCTCGGCGACCTACTTCTGCCCGCTGGACGGATCGCGGGCCGACGTCACCGCCCCGGGCTGGTGCTGCCCGGTCTGCGCAGGCCCCTGGGACCTCGACACCGGTGCCGCGCGACCGGTCGGCCTCGGCTCCCTGAGCGGTCGGGTCAACTCGCTGTGGCGCTACGAGGAGGCCCTCCCGCTCTCCGGCCCGGCCGTCTCCCTCGGCGAGGGCCGTACCCCGCTCGTCCCCCTCACCGAACGGGTGTCGGCCAAGCTCGACTTCCTGATGCCCACCCTCTCCTTCAAGGACCGGGGGGCGGTGATGCTGGCCGAACTGGCCCGCAGGCTCTCCCCGGAGCGGGTCGTCGCGGACAGCAGCGGCAACGCGGGGACAGCCGTCGCCGCGTACTGCGCCCGGGCCGGGCTGCCGTGCACGGTCTACGTCCCCGAGGGGACCTCCCCCAAGAAGACCGAGCAGATCCGGGCCCACGTCGCCCGGCTGGTGACGGTGCCCGGCGGCCGCGAGGCCACCGCGTCGGCCGCCCGGGCGGCGGCGGACGCACCCGGCACCTTCTACGCCTCGCACGTCTTCAACCCGTTCTTCCTGCACGGCACGAAGACGTACGTCTACGAGATCTGGGAGGACCTGGGCGGCACGCTGCCCGAGGCCATCGCCGTACCGGTCGGCAACGGCACGCTGCTCCTGGGCGCGGCCCTCGCCACCGCGGAGCTCCTCTCCCACGGCCTGATCGACCGGCGCCCCGCCCTGATCGCCGTCCAGGCGGAGGCCGCCTCGCCGCTGGCCGCCGCGTTCCGGGCGGGTGACGACGGGCTGTCCGGCCCTCCGGAGCGGACCCGGCCCACGCTCGCCGAGGGGATCGCCATCCCCCGGCCGCCGCGCGCCCGGCAGATCCTCTCCGCGGTCCGTGAGTCGGGCGGCACCTTCCTGACGGTGACGGAGGACCAGATCCGTGCGGCACAGCGGGATCTGGCCGCCCGGGGCTTCTTCGTCGAGACGACCGGGGTCGCCTGCTGGGCCGCCGTGGGCGGTGAGACGGACCGGAGCGTGGTGGTCCCGCTCTGCGGGGCCGGCCTCAAGACGGGCCTCGCACCCTGAGGCCCGGCCAGGCTCCGTTCCGTCGGCTCCCGGTGACGTGAGCGCCGTCAGTCCGTCCAGTACGTGTCGTGCTTGATGAAGAACTCCGCCCGTTCCTTCTCGGGCCAGTCGGAGACCTGCCCCACCTTCTCGAAGTACTCCTCGCGGGGCGCGCCCGGGGTGAAGAGCAGCAGCATGGAGGCGGGTTCGTCGGAGTCGTTGCGGAAGGCGTGCAGACCGCCCTGGGGGACGTGGAGGAAGTCGCCCGCCGTGGCGTCGGTCCACCGCTCGCCGTCGTAGATCCGCACCGTCCCGTCGAGGATGAAGAACGACTCCGAGATCGACCGGTGGAAGTGCTCGGCCGGGCCGCCGGCCCGTGGGCCCATGTTGATCCGGTACAGCCCGAACTCACCGTGCGTCGACTCCGCGGTGGCCAGGTAGTGGGTGCTGCCGCCGCTGCGCGTCAGCAGGTTCGGGGTGGTTCCGGCCGGACGGTACTCCGCATTGATCTCGCCCTCGCCGCCGGTGTAGACGGGCTCCGGATACGACATGCCGCTCTCCCTGCCTCCGGTCGTGGACCGGTCCGCTCGTTCCGCGCGCCGTTACCGCACCGGGGGCGTCGCCCTGCCTACCTTCGTGCGGTGAGAATCACGCGCATGTCCGTTCTCGTGCCCCTGGTCGCGGGCGCGTTGATCGCCCCCCTGCCGCCGCTCTCCCACGCCGCCGGACAGGCCGTCCCGGACCCCGTGTGCGGCAGCACCGGACCGCCCTCGGACGCCTCGTGGGCACCCACGTCCACCACCTTCGGCGAGGCCCTGGGATACGACCCCTATGTCGGCAACGGCTACCTGGGCCACCGCGTGCCCGCCACCGGCGCCGGGTACGCCGCCACGGGCGGGAAGACGGGCTGGCCCCTCTACACACCACGGTACGACGGAGCCTTCGTCTCCGGGCTGTACGCCCGCGAGGAGGGCCTCGCCGAGGGCCGCGAGGTGATCGCCGCCCTGCCGTCGTGGACCACGCTCGACGTAAGGGTCGGCTCCGAGACGTACGGCTCCGCCACCCCCGCCGGCCGTGTCTCCCGCTACCGCCAGACCCTGCACCTGCGCTGCGGCACCGTGGTCACGTCCCTGAGGTGGACCACGGCCGACGGCCGCGCGACCGATCTGACCTACGAGGTGCTGGCCGACCGCTCCGACGTGCACACGGGCGCCGTACGCCTGCGGATGACCCCGCACTGGACCGGCACCGCGACGGTGACGGGCCGGCTGGACGGGCGCGGGGCGCGCCGGGTCACGGCCGCCGCCGACGGCACGTTCCGCACTCTCGGCACGGGCATCCGGGGCGCGATCGTGCAGCGGGGCACCGACGGCGCCCGCACCACCCGGGTCAGGTCCGGCCGCTCGTACACCTTCGAGAAGTACGTGGGCGTCGACACCTCTCTGACCTCCCGCGATCCGCGCGCCTCCGCCACCGGGGCGGCCGAGCGCGCCGCACGGCGCGGCTGGAACGGGGTCCTCGCCTCCAACGCCGCCGCCTGGCGCCGGGCCTGGGCGTCCGACGTCAGGGTATCGGGCAGCCCGGACCTCCAGGCCTGGCTGCGAGCCGCCCAGTACGGGCTGCTCGCCAACACCCGGCCCGGTTCCTCGGACAGCATCGCCCCTGCCGGGCTGACCAGCGACAACTACGCGGGCATGGTGTTCTGGGACGCCGAGACCTGGATGTATCCGGGCCTGCTCGCCACCCGGCCCGAACTGGCCCGCTCCGTCGTCGAGTACCGCTACCGCACCCGGGACGCCGCCCGCGCGAACGCCCGGAAGCTGGGCCACGACGGGCTCTTCTACCCCTGGACCAGCGCGAGCCGGGGCCGTCTGGACTCCGAGTGCCAGAGCTGGGAACCGCCGCACTGCCTCACCCAGAACCACCTCCAGGGCGACATCGCGCTTGCCGTCTGGCAGTACTACCTGGCCACCGGTGACCGCGCCTGGCTGGCCGGCCGGGGCTGGCCCCTGCTGAAGGGCATCGCGGACTTCTGGCAGTCACGCGCCACGGCGAACGCCGACGGCAGCTGGTCGGTGGAGAACGTCGCGGGCCCCGACGAGTACAGCAACGGCGTCACGGACGGCGTCTTCACCAACGCCGTGGCCGCCACGGCCCTGCGCAACGCCACCCGCGCCGCCGGACTCCTCGGGCACCCGGCACCCGCCGGCTGGACCCGCGTCGCCGACGGGCTGCGCATCCCGTACGACGCCGAGCGGAAGATCTACCTCCAGTACGCCGGGTACAACGGCTCGACGATCAAGCAGGCCGACACGGTGCTGCTGATCCACCCGCTGGAGTGGCCGATGGAGGAGGGCGCCGCCGCCGCGACGCTCGACCACTACGCCGCACGCACCGACCCGGACGGCCCCGCGATGACGGACTCGGTGCACGCGGTCGACGCCGCCGCGATCGGGGAGCCGGGCTGTGCGACGTACACGTATCTCCGGCGCGCCGTGCGTCCGTTCGTCCGTGGCCCGTACCACCTGTTCTCCGAGGCCCGGGGCGAGAAGTCCGGGGCCGAGGACCCGCTCTCGGGCTTCCCCGCCGAGGACTTCCTGACCGGGAAGGGCGGCTTCCTCCAGGTCTTCACGCACGGTCTGACCGGCCTCCGGCTGCGCGAGGACGGCGTACGCCTCGACCCGCTCCTGCCCCCGCAGCTCCGCGAAGGCGTGGAACTGACCGGGCTGCGCTACCGGGGCCGTACGTACGACGTGGCCATCGGCCCCCGGACCACCACGGTCCGGCTGACGGACGGCGCCCCCTTCACCGTCCACACCCCGGCGGGCCCGCGCCGTCTGTCCGGCACGCTCACGCTCCCCACCCGCCGCCCCGACCTCACCCCGACGACCGACGCGGCCCGATGCCGCCCGGCGACCGCCACCTCCGAGTCCCCGGGCCTGTACGCCGAGGCGGCCGTGGACGGCAGCCCGGCGACCTCCTGGTCGCCGGACGGCGCGACCGGCGCGCTGACGGTGGCCCTGCGCAAGGTGACGCGGATCGTCTCGCTCACGCCTCGCTGGACGGACACCGCCCCGGCCTCGCACACCCTGGAGACCTCTCTGGACGGCCGCGCGTGGCGTCCGTACCGGCCGGGCGACACGGCCCGCCAGGTCCGGCTGACGGTCCGCTCCGCGGACGCGGAGAAGCCGGCGGGCGTGAGCGAACTGACGGTCCGCACGGAGCGGAGGCGCGCTGAGGACCGACCGTGAGTCAGGTCGCTCACCACGGGTCCGAGTTGCGAGCGGGGCTGGTCCTCATGTTCGGATGAGCTGATGCACACCCCTCACCGCATGGATCCGCGTCCTCACCCCCACGACCGGCCCGCAGCACCCCGCGACCCCTACGAGGAGCTCGGAGCCCTCGCCGACGTGCCTCCCGGAGAGTTCCCCGGGGAGTCACCCGGTGGCTTCCGCGGCGAGGACCAGGCCCGGTGGAGCGCGCGGCGGGAGCCGGAGCGGGCCCCACGTGCCGATCACCGCGGCACCCGGCGCCGCCGCCGGCGTCTCGCCGGGCTCCCGCTCGCCGCGAAGGCGGTGGTGGGCCTGGTCGTCCTCACCGCTTTTGTCACCCTGGCCGACCGCTGGGCGGTGCTGTACGCCGAGGGGAAGGCGGCCGACACCCTCAAGAGCCAACTGGACCTGACCGCGGCCCCCGAGGTGGAGATCGGCGGCTTCCCCTTCCTCACCCAGCTCGCCGACAAGAAGCTGGACTCTGTGCGGGTGACCGTGCCCGACGTGGCGGCGGACCGGGTGTCGCTGGCGAAGGTGTCGGCCACGGCGCACGACATCCGGCTGGACGCCGACGGCCTGACGTCGATACGCGGCGCCGACATCCCCCGGCTCGACGGCGACGTCCTGCTGTCCTTCGCCGACCTCAACCGCGAACTCGGCGCCTCCCAGGTGACGTTCAGCGACGACGGCAGGAACCGCGTCAAGGCCCGGGGAACCCTGCCGGTCGCCGGGCACGACCTGCGGCTGCACGCCGAGGCCACCATCCGGCGTCAGGCGGAGCGGGGCATCGCCACGGAGATCGGCGGCATGCGCCTGGACATCGGCGACCTGGCCACCTACCGCCCCGGCGCCCGCGCGTCGGAAGGCCTGCACCTGACGCGGAAGGCATCGGCGGACCTCGCCCGGGAGACCCGCAAGGCGAAGGCGCTGCTGTCGGTCCCGGCGGTCGCGCAACGACTGGGGGTACCGAAGGCGACCGTGCGCGAGAGCCTGAGCGACGACGGCAAGCTCACGGAACTGACCGGTTCCCCGCACTTCGCCCGCCAGGCCCGGAGCCTCGACCTCATCGACCTGGCGAAGGACAACCCCGAGGTGCTGGGCGCCCTGGGCCTGGACCCGGACCTCCTCGACACCCTGTCCCGCCTCACCCGCCCGGTCCTGGCCGACAGGCTGTCCCTCGCCTTCGAGCTCCCGGAGCCCGAGCACGGGGAAGTGAGGCTGCGGGACGTCCGCGTCGCCGAGGACGGCATCAGGGTGCGGCTCACGGGCTCGGACCTGGCGGTGGGCGGGCCCTGAACCCCCTCGCGCAGCGCCACGTGCCCCTCGGTCGCGGTGGGTCGCGGTGGGTCGCCAGGGAGTTCGGCACTTCGAAGGGCACGGGCCGCCGCACCGATGAGCCGAACTCACTTCAACTCTGTGCCGCCCGGCCCGTCGGCAGACGGGCCGGGCACGTTTCTCGGCGACTCGTCAGACGTTGAAGCGGAACTCCACCACGTCGCCGTCCTGCATCACGTAGTCCTTGCCCTCCATGCGCGCCTTGCCCTTGGCGCGGGCCTCGGCGACGGAGCCCGTCTCGACGAGGTCGTCGAAGGAGACGATCTCCGCCTTGATGAAGCCCTTCTGGAAGTCGGTGTGGATCACACCGGCCGCCTCGGGGGCCGTGGCGCCCTTCTTGATCGTCCAGGCGCGGGCTTCCTTCGGACCTGCCGTGAGGTAGGTCTGGAGGCCTAGGGTGTCGAAGCCGACGCGGCCGAGGGTGGCCAGGCCGGGCTCCTCCTGGCCCATGGACTGGAGGAGCTCCAGGGCCTCGTCGTCGTCGAGCTCGATCAGCTCGGACTCGATCTTGGCGTTCAGGAAGATGGCCTCGGCCGGGGCGACCAGGGCGCGCTGCTCGTTCTTGAAGTCCTCGTCGACCAGCTCGTCCTCGTCGACGTTGAAGACGTACAGGAAGGGCTTCGTCGTGAGCAGGTGCAGCTCGTGGAGGAGACGTCCCTTCTCGGTGCCGGCCGTGATGCCCTGCGAGAAGAGGGTGTCGCCCGCCTCGAGGATCTTCTGGGCCTCCTCGACGGCGGCGAGGACCGCGACCTTCTCCTTCTGGAGGCGCGACTCCTTCGTGAGACGCGGGACGGCCTTCTCGACGGACTGGAGGTCGGCCAGGATCAGCTCGGTGTTGATGGTCTCGATGTCGTCCTTGGGCGAGACCTTGCCGTCGACGTGGACGACGTTCTCGTCCTTGAAGGCGCGGATGACCTGGCAGATCGCGTCGGACTCGCGGATGTTCGCGAGGAACTTGTTGCCCAGGCCCTCGCCCTCGCTCGCGCCGCGCACGATGCCCGCGATGTCGACGAAGTCGACGGTGGCGGGGAGCAGCTTCTGCGAGCTGAAGATCTCGGCGAGCTTGTCCAGGCGGGGGTCGGGGACGCCCACGACGCCGACGTTCGGCTCGATGGTGGCGAACGGGTAGTTGGCCGCCAGCACGTCGTTCTTGGTCAGGGCGTTGAACAGGGTCGACTTGCCGACATTCGGCAGACCGACGATTCCGATCGTGAGCGACACTTTGGCGACTTCCTGAAGTGAGGAGAGGGGCTGCGCGGGCGGGCCCGTGGGTGGGCCGATTCTCCAGTTTACGGGCGGGGCCGGGCGGCCCGTCACGGGTGCGGGGACGGAGTCCGGTCAGGGGCCGAACGGTGCTGTTTCGGCCGTGTGGGATCGAACGCAACGCCAAGGTAGGCCAAAGCGCGTGTCCAACGCCCGAAAGAACGCACCCGGCGACCTAGGTTGTCGGGGTGGAGCAGCACAGGACACGTACCCCGCAGCGCAGGCAGCCCGCGCAGGCTCAGCCCGTACCGTCCGGCGGTCTCGGCGAGGTCCCGGCCGGCGGTCCGGTGTCGGTGGCGGTCGCCCCGGCCCCGGCTACGGCCCCGGGGCGGGGTTCCCGGCCGGGCGGCGTGGCGCCCGTGGTCCTGGCGCTGCGGAGATTCCCCAACCCCCGGCTGACGGGTATCGGCGCCGGGCTCTTCGCGGCCTTGGCCATGTTCCTGCTGGCCTGTGCCGACCAACTGCTTCTCGGCGGTTCGGAGATCGTGTACGGGGTGCTGTTCCTTCCCGTCAGCGCCCTGACCGCGCTCTGGGTGCGCCCCGCCGACCTGGTGACCGCCCCGATCATCGTGCCCATCGCCTTCGCGGTCGGTGTGATCCCCGTGGCCGGGGGCACCGGAGGCTTCGGCGGGCAGGCGATGGCCGTCGTGACCGCGCTCGCCGTCCACGCCGGCTGGCTCTACGGGGGCACGCTCGTCGCCGGTCTCATCGCCTCGGTACGCAAGATCCGGCAGATGCGGGAGCGGCAGCGCCACCTGCTCAGGGCCGACCGGGCGGCCGCCCGCCGCCCCCGCGCTTAGGGGTCTCGGAGACCTACTTGCCGGCGGCAGCCATGGCCGCCCCGACGATGCCCGCGTTGTTCTGCAACTGGGCCGGGACGATCTCGGCACGTACGTTCTCGATGAGCGGCAGGAACTTCTCCGCCTTGCGGCTGACCCCGCCGCCGATGATGAACAGCTCGGGCGAGAACAGCATCTCCACGTGGACCAGGTACTTCTGCACGCGGTGCGCCCAGTGGTGCCAGCTGAGGTCCTCGTCCTCCTTGGCCTTCGTGGAGGCGCGCTTCTCCGCGTCGTGGCCGTGCAGCTCCAGGTGACCGAGCTCCGTGTTGGGGACCAGCTGCCCGTCGGTGAAGACCGCGCTGCCGATGCCCGTTCCGAGGGTCAGCATGATCACGGTGCCCTTGCGGTCACGGCCCGCGCCGAAGGTCATCTCGGCGACACCGGCGGCGTCGGCGTCGTTGAGGATCGTGACCGGCTGCCCGATGCGCTCGCTGAGCAGCTTCCGGGCGTCCGTGTCGATCCAGCCCTTGTCCACGTTGGCCGCGGTCCGGGTGATGCCACCGGTGACGACTCCGGGGAACGTGATGCCGACCGGGCCCTTCCAGTCGAAATGGCCGACGACCTCGGCCACACCGTCGGCCACGCTCGCGGGCGTGGCCGGGTGGGGTGTCAGTACCTTGTGGCGCTCCTGCGCCAGCTCTCCGCGGTCCAGGTCCACGGGCGCGCCCTTGATTCCTGAACCGCCGATGTCCACACCGAAGATCTCCATGTGAGCCACGGTACGTGCAGGTGGCGCGGATCACTCCCCCGGAGGGGCGATCCGGTGGGTTCCCCCGGGACCGCCCACCCGCCCGGACGGCCCCCGCGCGCAGGGGCCACCTCACGGGGAAGCGGGCGCGCCCCGGCCACCTCACGGAAGCGGGCGCGCCCGGGGTCCGTCCGGGGTCACTCGGCGGAGAGCGCGGCCGCCTCGGCGCGGAGGTCGCGCCGGAGCTCCTTGGGCAGCGAGAAGGTGATCGACTCGTCCGCGGTCTTCACCGTCTCGACGTCCGCGTAACCGCGCTCGCCCAGCCACTCCAGCACGCCGTCGACCAGTACGTCGGGCACCGAGGCCCCCGAGGTGAGGCCGACCGTGGTGACGCCCTCCAGCCAGGCCTCGTCGATCTCGGAGGCGAAGTCCACCAGGTGGGCGGCCGGTGCGCCGGCGTCCAGGGCGACCTCGACCATGCGGATCGAGTTGGAGGAGTTCTTCGAGCCGACGACGATGACCAGCTCGGCGTCCTCGGCCAGCTTCTTCACCGCCACCTGACGGTTCTGCGTGGCGTAGCAGATGTCGTCGCTCGGCGGGGAGAGGAGGTTCGGGAACTTGTTCTTGAGCGCCCCTACGGTCTCCATCGTCTCGTCGACGGAGAGCGTGGTCTGGGAGAGCCAGACGACCTTCGACTCGTCGCGGACCTCGACGTGTCTGACGTCGTCGGGGCCGTCGACCAGCGTGATGTGGTCGGGGGCCTCGCCGCTCGTGCCGATGACTTCCTCGTGGCCCTCGTGGCCGATCAGGAGGATGTCGTAGTCCTCCTTGGCGTACCGGACGGCTTCCTTGTGGACCTTGGTGACCAGCGGGCAGGTCGCGTCGATCGTGGCGAGCTTGCGCTCGGCCGCCTCCGCGTGGACCGTCGGGGCGACCCCGTGCGCGGAGAACATCACGATGGAGCCCTCGGGCACCTCCGCGGTCACGTCGACGAAGATCGCGCCCTTCTTCTCGAGCGTCTGCACGACGTACTTGTTGTGCACGATCTCGTGGCGGACGTAGACCGGGGCACCGTACTGCTCCAGGGCCTTCTCGACGGCGATCACGGCGCGGTCCACGCCCGCGCAGTAGCCGCGGGGTGCGGCGAGCAGGACACGGCGTTCGCCACTGCTGCGCGAAGCGTCTCCGCTCGCGGCGGTGGCGGGTGACGGGCTGGGCGTTGCAGTCATGCGTCCCATCGTAAGGCCGTACCGAACAGGCGCCGGATCGGCGGGGTCGGGAGACTGAGGCGTACGCAATCCAGCGACGGAGGCTCCATGGCGGTCAGCGGCGGCAGCACGGCCGAGGGAAAGCTTCGGCGCACACTCGGGTTCCGGGACCTCGTGGTCTACGGGCTGCTGTTCATCGCCCCCATGGCTCCGGTCGGCGTGTTCGGCACGCTGGACGCCAAGTCCGACGGGGCCGTGGCGCTGGTGTACCTCGTGGCGACCGTGGTGATGGCCTTCACCGCTTTCAGCTACGCCCAGATGGTCCACGTCGCCCCGCTCGCCGGGTCGGTCTTCGCGTACGCCCGCAAGGGTCTCGGGGAGGGGCCCGGGTTCATCGCGGGCTGGATGGCGATGCTCGACTACCTGCTCATCCCGGCGGTCGCCTACCTGTTCTCGGGGATCGCGATGAACGCGCTGGTCCCCGAGGTGTCCCGCTGGGTGTGGACGGCCGTCGCGGTCGTCGTGACGACCGCGCTCAACCTGTGGGGTGTACGGGCGGCGGCCCGGGTGGGCTTCGCGGTGCTCGCCATGGAGATCGTGGTGCTGCTGGTGTTCGTGGTCTCGGCCGTGGTGGTGCTGGCCAGGGACGGGGCGGAGCGCGGCTGGCTGACTCCGCTCACCGGTGACACCGGGTTCTCGACGACGGCGGTGCTGGGTGCGGTGTCCGTCGCCGTGCTGTCCTATCTGGGCTTCGACGCGATCGCCTCGTTCGCGGAGGAGGTGACGGGCGGTTCGGCGAAGGTGGCGCGGGCGGTGCTGTTCTGCCTGGTGCTCGCCGGGGCGCTGTTCATCGTCCAGTCGTACCTGGCGGCGCTGCTGGAGCCGATGAGCTCGGCGGAGCTCGCGGCGGACCCGGTGAAGCAGGGGTCGGCGTTCTACGACGCCGTCGACGCCTCGGTCGGGACGTGGCTGCACGACCTGGTGGCCGTCAGCAAGGCGATCGGCGCGGCCTTCGCGGCCCTGGCCGGGCAGGCGGCTGCCGGACGCCTGGTGTTCGCGATGGCCCGGGAGCGGCGGCTCCCCTCCTTCCTGTCCCGGATCGACACCAGGTCCGGGGTGCCGCGTGTGGCGATCGTGTGCGCCGCGGTGGTGACGCTGGTCGCGGCGGTGTGGGCGGCCCGGCGCGACGACGGGCTCGACCATCTGGTCTCGGTGGTGGACGTCGGCGCGCTCACGGCGTTCGTGCTGCTGCACGCGTCGGTGGTGGGCTGGTTCGCCGTGCGCCGGATGGAGGGCCCGCCCAGCTGGTGGCGCCATGTGCTGATGCCGGTGGTGGGCGCGGCCGTCCTGGTCGCGGTGATCCTCGAGGCGACGACGAGCGCCCAGCTGGTGGGGCTGTGCTGGCTGGGGATCGGGCTCGTGGTGCTCGCGGTGCAGTGGGGGCGGCGGGCCGCCTGATTGTCGGCGCCGGCCGATACGCTCGCCCGTATGGCTCTCACTACGTCCCCGGAAGCCCCGCTGCCCGTCGGCGACGTGTCACGGCTGATCGGCGGGTGGATCGACCGGCTCGGCGCCGTCTGGGTGGAGGGGCAGATCACCCAGCTGTCACGCCGGCCGGGTGCCGGGGTGGTGTTCCTGACGCTGCGTGACCCGTCCCATGACATCTCGGTCAGCGTGACCTGCTTCCGGCAGGTCTTCGACCGGATCGCCGACGTCGTGACGGAGGGCGCTCGGGTGGTCGTCCTCGCCAAGCCCGAGTGGTACGCCCCTCGCGGGCAGTTGTCCCTGCGTGCCACGGAGATACGGCCGGTGGGCATCGGCGAGCTGCTGGTGCGGCTGGAGCAGCTGAAGAAGTCGCTGGCGGCCGAGGGGCTCTTCGCCCTGGACCGGAAGAAGCCTCTGCCGTTCCTCCCGCAGCTGATCGGCCTGGTCTCCGGGCGGGCCTCCGCGGCGGAGCGCGATGTGCTGGAGAACGCCAGGCGGCGCTGGCCCGCGGTGCGCTTCGAGGTGCGCAACACCGCGGTGCAGGGCGTGCACGCCGTGAACCAGGTGGTCCAGGCGGTGCAGGAGCTGGACGGGCTGCCGGAGGTCGACGTGATCGTCGTCGCCCGCGGCGGCGGCAGCGTCGAGGACCTGCTGCCCTTCTCGGACGAGGCGCTGATCCGGGCGGTGGCCGCGTGCCGGACGCCGGTGGTCTCCGCCATCGGGCACGAGCCGGACTCGCCGCTCCTCGACCTGGTGGCGGATGTGCGGGCCTCGACGCCGACGGACGCGGCGAAGAAGGTCGTGCCGGACGTGGGCGAGGAGCTCGACCGCGTCCAGCAGCTCCGGGACCGGGCGCTGCGGACCGTGCGCGGGCTGATCGACCGGGAGGAGCGGGGGCTCGCGCACGCGCTGGGCAGGTCCTCGATGGAGCGTCCGCAGCGGATGGTGGACGAGCGGGAGGCCGAGGTCGACGCGCTGGTCGGGCGGAGCCGCAGGGTGCTCGGGCACCTGCTGGACCGCGCCGACTCGGAGCTCGCGCACACCCGGGCCCGGGTCGTGGCGCTGTCACCGGCGGCGACGCTGGAGCGGGGTTACGCCGTCCTGCAGCGGCCGGACGGCCATGTGGTCCGCTCCCCCGCGGATGCCGGGGCGCCGGGCGGGGAGCTGCGGGCGCGGGTCTCCGAGGGCGAGTTCACCGTACGGGTCGCGGAGTGAGGGGCCGGCGTTGTCGGAGCCCGCACATAGGGTGGTCGGCATGACGGACGACGGGACGACGACGGCTGCCACGGCGGGCACTCTCGGGTACGAACAGGCGCGGGACGAGCTGATCGAGGTCGTACGCCGCCTGGAGGCGGGCGGGACGACGCTGGAGGAGTCGCTGGCCCTGTGGGAGCGCGGCGAGGAGCTGGCCAAGGTGTGCCGGCACTGGCTGGAGGGCGCGCGGGCCCGCCTGGACGCGGCCCTGGCGGGTCCCCGGGAGCCCTCGGAGGGCGACGGCGGCACGGACTGAGCGGTCCGCCGGGACCGTCGGCGCCGGACGGGCGAGGCATCCCCGGGTGGTGTGCAGTGGATCACCCCCGGACCGATTTAGTTGAACTTTAATCTATTCTTCGGTTACGGTGATCGCATCGCTCGACGCATCCGTTCGGAAGGTAACCCCCCAGATGTCCCTCGTTCTTGACCCCGCCGCCCAGGACCTCCTCTTCCGTGAGGCACGCACTGCCAACACGTTCACCGACGAGCCGGTGACCGACGAGCAGGTCCAGGCGATCTACGACCTGGTCAAGTACGGCCCCACCGCCTTCAACCAGTCGCCGCTGCGCGTCGTGCTCGTCCGCTCGGCCGAAGGCCGCGAGCGCCTGGTCAAGCACATGGCCGAGGGCAACCGTCCGAAGACCTCCACCGCCCCGCTGGTCGCGCTCCTCGTCGCGGACCACGAGTTCCACGAGGAACTCCCGGCCCTCCTGCCGCACTTCCCGCAGGCCAAGGACGCGTTCTTCTCCGAGCGCCCGGTCCGCGAGCAGTCCGCCGCACTGAACGCCGCACTGCAGGCCGCCTACTTCATCATCGGCGTCCGCGCCGCCGGTCTGGCCGCCGGCCCGATGACCGGCTTCGACGCCGCGGGCATCGAGAAGGAGTTCCTGGACGGCGACCACAAGCTGCTCATGGCCGTCAACATCGGCAAGCCGGGCGAGGACGCCTGGTTCCCGCGCCTGCCGCGCCTGTCCTACGACGAGGTCGTCACCACCGTCTGATCCCCCTTCCGGGACGGCGGACCCGATCCCCTCCCGGAAGACGAGAGCCCCGCGACGCTCGGCGTCGCGGGGCTCTCCCGGTTCTCGGAGCCGATCGGAGCCGATCGGGGCCGCACAAGCCGTACGTCGGCACGGAACACGGCGACACTGGGGCACGGCGGCACCGGCAGGCCGTCAGGAGGCGGCGGGCTCCTCGGAGGCGGTGGCCGCCGGGTCCGTCTTCAGCGCGGCGGCCATCTCGGCCAGCCGGTCCGACGGTGCCGAGCCGGTGACGACCGTCGTCACGCCCTCGGCGTGCAGCACGAGGGCGTCGTACTTCGGCCCTTCCCAGACCTCCCAGGCCCGGCCCGAGACCTCGCGCGTGCGCCCGGTGTCCTCGGCGTCACGGCTGACCTGGGGCACGTACTTCCTCGCCGGGGTCGTCGACTGCTCCACGGCGACGTACCTGTCGTCCGGGTCGAGGAAGCCCAGGTGCCAGCCGGCGCCGTTGCGGCCCTCGTACGAGACGGAGGTGGGCTTCCAGCCCTTCGCCAGGCCGTCCGGGGCCGCCACCGGATACGGCGCGGCACGGCGGGCCGTCGCGAGCTCGACCCGGTAGTCGACCGCCTTGATCGGGTCGGCCTTGTCGTCGTGCGGAATGAAGATGTAGACGACGCCCGCCACTGCGGTGATCACGAGCATCGACAGGATCATGTCCCGGACGGTCTGCTTGCCTCGCTTGCTTGCCACGGACTCAATGGTGGCATGGGCCTCCGGGCGCTCCGCCATCGGGAGTCCGCTCATAAGTGACCCGCCCTGCTCATTTTATCGACCTACCGATAGAGTCACACCACCCTCTTTTCCGGTCGTCGTCGTACAGAAAGGTGCGCTCCGATGTCCGAGCATCATCTGCCGTCCCAGCTCGAGGTCTCCCCGGAGGCCCCCGACCGCAACCTGGCCCTGGAGCTGGTGCGGGTCACCGAGGCCGCCGCCATGGCCGCCGGGCGCTGGGTCGGCCGCGGCGACAAGATCGGCGCCGACGGTGCCGCCGTGAAGGCCATGCGTACGCTCGTCTCCACCGTGTCGATGAACGGCATCGTCGTCATCGGTGAGGGCGAGAAGGACGAAGCCCCCATGCTGTTCAACGGCGAGCGCGTCGGCGACGGCACCGGAGCCGAGGTCGACATCGCCGTCGACCCGATCGACGGCACCACGCTCAACGCCAAGGGCATGCCCAACGCGATCGCCGTACTCGCGGCCGCGGACCGCGGCTCGATGTTCGACCCCTCCGCGGTCTTCTACATGGACAAGCTGGTCACCGGCCCCGAGGCCGCCGACTTCGTCGACATCAACGCGCCGGTGTCCGTGAACATCCGGCGCGTCGCCCGGGCCAAGAACTCGGCCCCCGAGGACGTCACCGTCGTCATCCTGGACCGCCCCCGGCACGAGGGCGTCGTCAAGGAGATCCGGGAGACCGGCGCAAGGATCAAGTTCATCTCCGACGGCGACGTCGCCGGATCGATCATGGCTGCCCGCGAGGGGACCGGCGTCGACCTGCTCATGGGCATCGGCGGCACACCCGAGGGCATCATCTCGGCCTGCGCCATAAAGTGCCTCGGCGGTGTCATCCAGGGAAAGCTCTGGCCGAAGGACGAGGCCGAGCGGCAGCGCGCGCTGGACGCCGGCCACGACCTGGACCGGGTCCTGTCGACGGACGACCTCGTCAGCGGGGACAACGTGTTCTTCGTCGCAACCGGGATCACCGACGGTGAACTGCTGCGCGGTGTGCGGTACCGCGCGGAGACGGCCACCACGGAGTCCCTGGTGATGCGGTCCAAGTCGGGCACGATCCGCAGGATCGACTCGACACACCGGCTCTCGAAGCTCCGCGCCTACAGCGCGATCGACTTCGACCGCGCCAAGTAGCCCCGTACGCACGGATGTGGGGCCGCCCGGCCGGGCGGCCCCACATCCGTGATCACGCGGGCTCAGCCCGCCGCGGCTATGCGCCCCGCCTGGGACGCGGCCTTGAGCTCGATGTCACGCCTGCGGCGCCGTGCGAGCACCACCCGGCGTTCGGCGGCGGTGAGACCGCCCCACACCCCGTAGGGCTCGGGCTGGTCGAGCGCGTGCTCCCGGCACTCCACCATCACCGGACATCTCGCGCAGACCTGTTTCGCGGCCTCTTCCCGGGCCAGCCGGGCAGCGGTCGGCTCCTTCGACGGGGCGAAGAACAGCCCGGCTTCGTCCCGGCGGCACACCGCCTCCGAGTGCCAGGGCCCCGCCTGGTCCTCCCGCGCGGGTGTGCGCTGGGGCGGCACGGCGGCGACCTGCAGGGGCTGATGTGGCATGTGCAGCACGGTCCACTCCTGACGACGGCTTGGGGCTTCGTGAGCGAGAGGCGATGCAGCACTCCCTACCCGCTGTACGCACGCCTAAGCACTGAGTGGCGCCGCCCCGGGGCCGCGTCGGCGGCCTCACATCACCGACTGGCCTGAAACAGTCGCTGCCCGCCGCCCGGCCTCAGTGGCCGAGATGCTTCCGCAACTGCCTGTGGAGGTTGGCGATGAGCTTGCCGCGCTTGGGCTTTGCCTCGACGTTCCCGAACACCGAGTAACCGTTGACCACGACGACCGGTGCCTCCGGGTCGGCGGATTCCAGTGTGTCGACCTCGAAATTGCCGAAAATGCCTGTACCGCTGCCTCGCAGCGAGATGTTCTCGGGCACCTTGATCTCGACGCTGCCACAGATGGACGTCGCGTTGATGACCGTCAGACGCTGACCGAACAGCGCCTCGGTCAGGTCGATCTCGACGCTGCCGAAGAGCGAGAAGGCGTTCGTGCGGCCGCCGACGCGCCAACGGCCCCTGCGGGTGGAGCTGCTGAAGACCGCCACCAGGTTCTCGGCGGGCCCGCCCGCGCCCTCGGGGCCGTATCCGTAGGACGGGGAAGCCTGCCGGGCGGTGCCGCCCGGTGTGGGCAGGTCCTGGACCAGCGGTTCCAGTTCACCGACGGTCTTGGCCCGGTAGACCAGGTCGACCCGCTCGGCGTGCTCCTCGGCGGTCAGCCGGCCCTCCGCCATCGCCTCCCGCAGGATGTCCGCGATCCGGTCGCGGTCCGCGTCGGAAGCGCGAATTCCGGCAGGCGCGGGAGCTGCCGGTGCGACGGGCTGCTGAGGCTGCTTCTCGAGGTCCACCGAACCAGCCTACCGAAACGCGATAGATCGCGACCAGTGCCTCACCGGCCTTCCCTGGATTCCGGCCGACGCTTCGGACGGCGGCCGGGCAGCGGTTCGGACGGCGGCCGGGCGGCCCGGGTGAGCCTTACCTCACAGGCCCGGCGGGCCCCGGGGGTCCTACCCTGGGGGATGCGCTGCCCAAGGGAGGTCAGCCGCTGTCACCGAGTGAGGAATGGCCGTAATGCCAGAGTTTGCGTACTCCGATCTGCTTCCCCTGGGAGAGGACACCACGCCGTACCGGCTGGTGACCGCCGAGGGCGTCTCGACCTTCGAGGCCGACGGCCGTACGTTCCTCAAGGTGGCTCCGGAGGCCCTGCGCACCCTCGCCGCCGAGGCCATGCACGACATCTCCCACTACCTGCGGCCCGCCCACCTGGCGCAGCTGCGCCGCATCGTGGACGACCCCGAGGCCTCGTCGAACGACAAGTTCGTCGCGCTGGACCTCCTGAAGAACGCGAACATCGCCGCCGCGGGTGTCCTGCCGATGTGCCAGGACACCGGTACGGCCATCGTCATGGGCAAGCGCGGACAGAACGTGCTCACCCAGGGCGGGGACGAGGAGGCGCTGTCGCACGGCATCTTCGACGCGTACACGAAGCTCAATCTGCGCTACTCGCAGATGGCCCCGCTGACCATGTGGGACGAGAAGAACACCGGCTCCAACCTCCCGGCCCAGATCGAGCTGTACGCGACGGACGGCGGCGCCTACAAGTTCCTCTTCATGGCGAAGGGCGGCGGCTCGGCCAACAAGTCCTTCCTCTACCAGGAGACGAAGGCGGTCCTCAACGAGGCCTCCATGATGAAGTTCCTCGAGGAGAAGATCCGTTCGCTGGGCACGGCGGCCTGCCCGCCCTACCACCTGGCGATCGTCGTGGGCGGTACGTCGGCCGAGTTCGCGCTGAAGACCGCGAAGTACGCCTCCGCGCACTACCTCGACGAGCTGCCCTCCGAGGGTTCCCCGACCGGTCACGGCTTCCGGGACGAGGAGCTGGAGCAGAAGGTCTTCGAGCTGACCCAGAAAATCGGCATCGGCGCCCAGTTCGGCGGCAAGTACTTCTGTCACGACGTCCGGGTCGTCCGGCTCCCCCGGCACGGCGCCTCGCTCCCCGTGGCGATCGCCGTGTCCTGCTCGGCCGACCGCCAGGCGACCGCGAAGATCACCGCCGAGGGCGTGTTCCTGGAGCAGTTGGAGAAGGACCCGGCGCGTTTCCTGCCGGACACCACGGACGAGCACCTGGACGAGTCCGGTGACGTCGTGCGGATCGACCTGAACCGTCCCATGGACGAGATCCTCGCCGAGCTGACCAAGTACCCCGTCAAGACCCGGCTCTCGCTGACCGGCCCGCTGGTCGTGGCGCGCGACATCGCGCACGCCAAGATCAAGGAGCGGCTCGACGCGGGCGAGGAGATGCCGCAGTACCTCAAGGACCACCCGGTGTACTACGCGGGCCCGGCGAAGACCCCCGAGGGTTACGCCTCCGGTTCCTTCGGCCCGACGACGGCAGGCCGCATGGACAGTTACGTCGCGCAGTTCCAGGCGGCCGGCGGCTCCAAGGTGATGCTCGCGAAGGGCAACCGGTCCCGGCAGGTCACGGACGCCTGCGACGCGCACGGCGGGTTCTACCTCGGCTCGATCGGCGGCCCCGCCGCCCGTCTCGCCCAGGACTGCATCAAGAAGGTCGAGGTCGTCGAATACGAGGAGCTCGGCATGGAGGCGGTCTGGCGGATCGAGGTCGAGGACTTCCCCGCGTTCGTCGTGGTCGACGACAAGGGCAACGACTTCTTCACGGAGCCCGCCCCGGCGCCGACCTTCACCAGCATCCCGGTCCGCGGTCCCGGCCTCGGCTGATCCGGCCGGCAGGACTCGAGGGGTGTCCGGCCACCGGCCGGGCGCCCCTCCGCCGTGTCCGGCCGGGTCGGCGGGCCGGCTCCGGATACCTTCTGGCGGACGGCGTCCCGGGGAATACGCGGAGCGCGCCGTGCGCTCATCCGCATCAGGAGGTCGGAACACCATGGACGAATCGGCAGAGGAAACGACGTACCGCGTCGAGCACGACTCGATGGGCGAGGTGAGGGTCCCCGCGCACGCCAAGTGGCGTGCCCAGACGCAGCGTGCGGTGGAGAACTTCCCCATCTCCGGACAGCGCCTGGAGCGGGCCCACATCGAGGCGCTGGCCCGGATCAAGGCCGCGGCGGCCAAGGTCAACGCCGAACTGGAGGTGCTGGATCCGGACATCGCGGAGGCGATCCAGGAGGCGGCCGCCGAGGTGGTGGCGGGACGCTGGGACGAGCACTTCCCCGTCGACGTGTTCCAGACCGGTTCGGGCACGTCCTCCAACATGAACACCAACGAGGTCGTGGCCACGCTCGCCACCGAGCGCCTCGGGCGGGACGTCCACCCCAACGACCACGTCAACGCCTCCCAGTCGTCGAACGACGTGTTCCCGTCGTCCATCCACATCGCCGCGACCGCCGCCGTCACCGCCGACCTGATTCCGGCGCTCGAACACCTGACCGCGTCCCTGGAGCGGAAATCGGCCGAATTCGCGGAGGTCGTGAAGTCGGGCCGTACGCATCTGATGGACGCCACCCCCGTCACCCTGGGCCAGGAGTTCGGCGGCTACGCGGCGCAGATCCGCCACGGCGTCGAGCGGCTGCACGCCTCCCTGCCCCGGCTCGCCGAACTCCCCCTCGGCGGAACGGCGGTGGGTACCGGGATCAACACACCCCCGGCTTCTCCGCCGCGGTCATCGCGGAGGTCGCCCGCACGACCGGCCTGCCGCTCACCGAGGCCCGGAACCACTTCGAGGCGCAGGGCGCCCGGGACGGACTGGTCGAGGCGTCGGGCCAGCTCCGCACCGTCGCCGTCTCGCTCACCAAGATCTCCAACGACCTGCGCTGGATGGCCTCCGGGCCCCGCACCGGGCTCGCCGAGATCACCCTCCCCGACCTGCAGCCGGGGTCGTCGATCATGCCGGGCAAGGTCAATCCCGTCATCCCCGAGGCCGTGCTGATGGTGGCGGCCCAGGTGACGGGGAACGACGCCACGGTCGCCGCCGCCGGCGCCGCCGGCAACTTCGAGCTCAACGTGATGCTCCCGGTGATCGCGAAGAACCTGCTGGAGTCGGTGCGGCTGCTCGCCAACGCCTCCCGCCTGCTCGCCGACCGCACGGTCGACGGCATCACGGCCGACGTGGAACGGGCACGGCGCTACGCGGAGTCCTCGCCGTCGGTCGTCACCCCGCTGAACAAGTACATCGGCTACGAGGAGGCGGCGAAGGTCGCCAAGAAGTCCCTGGCCGAGGGCACGACGATCCGCGAGACCGTACTGGCCGGAGGCTACGTCGAGCGCGGCGACCTGACGCGGGAACAGCTGGACGAGGCCCTGGACGTGCTGCGTATGACCAGGCCTTGACGCGTAACGCACCGCGCCGGCGGGCGCGTCACTAAGATCTCTTCATGACAGCGACGGAAGCGGGTACGGGAGCAGGCTCCGGGGCGGGTGCGGGAGACGGCGTGCGCTGGGCGCCGGGGGACCGGATCCTCTGGCGTTACCGGGCCAACGGGGAGCCCGGCGACGGTGGCGGCAGCGCGGTCCACATCTGCCGGCCGGTCACCGTCGTGCAGGACACCGACGACCTCCTGGCGGTGTGGATGGCGTCCGGCACCGAGTGTGTGAGGCCGGTCCTCGCCGACGGGACCCAGGTGCACGCGGAGCCGCTCGCCACCCGGTACACCCGCCCGCGCACGACGGTCCGCTCCCGCTGGTTCGGCTCGGGTGTGCTGAAGCTGGCACGGCCGGGTGACCCCTGGTCGGTATGGCTGTTCTGGGACCGCGGCTGGCTCTTCCGCAACTGGTACGTCAACCTCGAGGAGCCCCGCTCACGCTGGGCGGGCGGGGTCGATTCGCAGGACCATTTCCTCGACATCTCCGTGCGTCCCGACCACAGCTGGGAGTGGCTCGACGAGGACGAGTTCGCGCAGGCGCAGCGGGTCGGGCTGATGGACGGGGCCACCGCCCGGCGGGTGCGCGAGGCGGGGCTGGCGGCCGTCGAGGTGATCCGGCGGTGGGACGCGCCGTTCAGCGACGGCTGGGAGCACTGGCGGCCGGACCCCCGGTGGCAGGTCCCCCCGCTGCCCGATGACTGGGACCGCACCCCCGCCGCCACCCCGTCGTGAGACCCTTGATGCACCCCAGGGGGGCAAACGTAGGATCGCCTTCCATGAACCGCTCCGCCGGAACGACAGGCCACAACCGGCGTGACCGGCCCGGGGCCTGACCACCAGTCACCGAACGCGTCGTACGAGTCACACGGTCCACGAAGCCGTCGGGCCGCACGGCGCACGAACCACTGCGAGGGGGTTGAGACATGCACGCTGTCCGCTGCCCGGCCATCGTGGGACCTCGTACCGGCCACCCTGCCGGGCACCCGGTTTCGGCCCCTTTTCCGAGGGCATCCGGTGACAGCCGTTGTTCTCACCGCTCTTGCCGGGGCACAGTGGCGCAGCCCCCCGAGGTGATTGCCTCATACAACCGGCCCGGACGGACGGAATCCCACGCGTGACGGAGCACCCCACCTCCCACGAAGGCCGGCAGCCTCTCGCCGCCCGGCCGCAGGAACGCGCGCGGCCCCGGCAGCAGGAGGCCCCACCGGGCGCCGCTGCCACCGCCGCGATCCCCGGTCCCTCTCCCGCGCCGAACACGGCGAAGGGCCCGGTACCGAACGCGGTGCCGAGTCCGGTGCCCGGCGCGGCGGACGCGGCAGGACCCACCGCCGACCCCCAGACGCTGTCCCGTCGCGAGGGCGACCGGCTGCGTTTCGTCGGTGCGGCGACCCGCCGGATCGCACGCGGCATCGACCTGGACGAGATCGTGCTGGGCCTCTGCCGGGCGAGCGTACCCACGTTCTCCGACGCCATACTCGTCTACCTCCGCGACCCGCTCCCCGTAGGCGACGAACGGCCGGCCACCCCGTTCGTGCTGCGGCTGCGGCGTACCGACAGGCTCCGACTGACCGACGAGGAGGGCGACGGCGGGCCTGAGGGCGAGCGGCTGCGGCTGCCCGTCACCGGCTCGCAGGCGGGGCTGCTGCCCGCCGCCGACCTGTGCGAGATCCGGACGGGCGGCGCCCTCGACGAGGTGCTGCGCGGTGTACGGCCCGTCTTCGGGGACTCCGCCGCGGCCCGCGTCGCCCTGCCGGAACTGCTGGGGGCCGGCCGGACCGTGCCGACCGGGCACCGCGCGATCCTGGCTCCGCTGCGAGGCCGCCGCCGGGTGATCGGCGCCGCCGTCTTCCTGCGCGGCACGGACCGTCCGCCCTTCGAGGCCAACGATCTCCTGGTCGCGGCCCAGCTGGCCACGCACACCGCGCTCGGCATCGACAAGGCGGTGCTGTACGGACGCGAGGCGTACATCGCGGACGAGCTGCAGCGCACGATGCTGCCCGACTCGCTTCCCCAGCCGACGGGCGTGCGGCTGGCCTCGCGCTACCTCCCGGCCGCCGAGACGGCCCGGGTGGGCGGGGACTGGTACGACGCGATCCCGCTGCCCGGCAGCAGGGTCGCGCTGGTCGTCGGTGACGTGATGGGGCACTCCATGACGTCCGCGGCGATCATGGGCCAGCTGCGCACCACCGCGCAGACCCTGGCCGGCCTCGACCTGCCTCCGCAGGAGGTCCTGCACCACCTGGACGAGCAGGCGCAGCGGCTCGGCAGCGACCGCATGGCGACCTGCCTGTACGCGGTGTACGACCCGGTCGCGCACCGCATCACCATCGCCAACGCGGGGCACCCGCCGCCCGTGCTGCTCCACCTGGGCGGCCGGGCGGAGGTCCTGCGGGTGCCGCCGGGTGCGCCGATCGGTGTCGGCGGGGTCGACTTCGAGGCCGTCGAACTGGACGCGCCGGCCGGGGCCACGCTGCTGCTGTACACGGACGGTCTGGTGGAGTCGCGGCTGCGGGACGTCTGGACGGGTATCGAGATCCTGCGGGAGCGGCTCGCCACCACCGCGCAGCTGACCGGTCCTGACCATTCGCCGCCGCTGGAGGCGCTCTGCGACGACGTGCTGGACATGCTCGGCCCGGGCGACCGGGACGACGACATCGCGCTGCTGGCCGCCCGGTTCGACGGGATCGCGCCGAGCGATGTCGCGTACTGGTTCCTGGAGCCGGAGGACGCGGCACCCGGCCGGGCGCGCAGGCTGGCCCGCAGGGCGCTGAGCCGGTGGGGTCTGGACGATCTCTCGGACGAGGTGGAGTTGCTGGTCAGCGAGGTGGTGACCAACGCCGTGCGGTACGCGGAGCGTCCGGTGACGCTGCGCTTGCTGCGTACGGACATCCTGCGCTGCGAGGTCGGCGACGACGCCCCGCAGCTGCCCCGTCAAAGGCGGGCCCGGGAGACGGACGAGGGCGGACGCGGGCTGTTCCTGGTCAACCGGCTCGCCCGGCGGTGGGGGGCGACCCGGCTGTCGACGGGCAAGGTGGTCTGGTTCGAGATGGCCACCCCCTGAGGGGAACGGGTCATGCGTGAGGGGCGGGTGCCGGCCGGCACCCGCCCCTCGTGTGTCGCTCCCGCCGGTGCCGCTACTGCCCCGGCAGGGTGTCGGCGCCCGGTCGTTCACCCGGCGGCTGGGCTCCGCCGTCCTCGGGGTCCTTCGTGGTGCTGGGCGTCCCGCTCGGCGTCCAGGTGGGCGTCTCGCTGGGGGTGTCGGAGGGCGTCGGCGCCGTCTCGCTGGGCGTCTCGCTCGGCGTCTCGGACGGTGTCGGCTCCTCGCTGGGCGTCTCGCTCGGCGTCTCGGAGGGCGTCGGCTCCTCGCTCGGCGTCTCGGTCACGGCCGTCTCACCGCGTTCGACTCCCCGCAGGTCGAAGGTCGCGTCCGACCCTCCCCCGAGCGCGCCCAGGGTGTAGTCGGCCCATATCTTCGCGGGGAATCCACCGCCGTTGGCCCGGCCGGAGTTGGCCGTGCCAGTGAGGCTGACCTGTCCGCCGCCCTCCTTGGGCGACTCGCCGTAGAGGGCGACCACCGTCGTGAGCTCCGGGGTGTAGGCCGCGAACCAGGCCGCCTTGTTGTTCTCGGAGGTACCGGTCTTGCCCGCGGCGTCGTAGGCGGAGGTGTTCGCCTCGTGTCCGGAGCCGAGGTCGACGACCTCGGTCAGCGCCTTCGTCACGGTGTCGGCGGACGCCCGGCTGATCGCCTGGCCGCCCACACCGTCGACGGGCTCCATGGTGTGGTCGCGGTGCTCGGCGGACTTCACGATGGTCGGGGTGACCTTCTTGCCGTGGTTGTCGAGGGTGGCGTACACCCCGGCCATGTCCCACGTGGAGGCGTTCATGGTGCCGAGCGTGATCGCGGGGCGCTCGGGAAAGTTCTTGTCCGGCACGCCCATGCCGAGCGCGGTCCTCTTCACGGCACTCGGGGTGACGTCGACGACCATCTGTGCGAAGACGGAGTTGATCGACTTGTCCATCGCCCTCTGGACGGTCGGGCTGTCGTAGCTGACGTCGTCCTCGTTCTGCGGGGCGAACGGGGTGTCGCTGCCGACGACCGGGCGCTTGCTGGTGCCGTCGTAGACCGTGTTCAGGCCGATCAGGTCGCCGTTCTGGGTGGTCGACTCGTTCTCCAGGGCGGAGGCGAGCACCAGCGGCTTGAAGGTGGAGGCGGGCTGGTAGTCCTGCCGGGTGGCGTTGTTGTACCAGTGCTCGGTGGCTCCGACACCGCCGTACAGCGCGACGACCTTGCCGGTCTTCGGGTCCACGGACGTGGCGCCGGCCTGGACGGTCGCGTCGACCTTGTTGCCCTTGCGGTCGAGGTGGCTCTCCAGTTGCCGGTCGACCGACTTCTCGAGCTGCTTCTGCCGCTTCTTGTCGATGTTGAGGGTGATGGTCCAGCCGCCGGCGTCCAGCATCTCCTCGGTGACGCCCTGCTGCTTCATCTCGTCGTTCGCGGCCTCGACAAGGTAGCCGGTCTGTCCCTCCATGCCGGGGGCGGCCTTGGGCGACTTGGGCACGGGGAACGTCATCCCGTCCCGCTCGGCCTTGTCGAGCCAGCCCTCGTCGACCATGTTGTCCAGCGTGTAGGCCCAGCGCGCCTTGACGAGCTTCTTGCCGGTGGGTGTCGCGTTCGCCCAGTCGTACTGGCTGGGGGCCTGGAGCAGGGCGGCGAGGTAGGCGCCCTGGGAGGTGTCGAGATCCTTGGCGTCGACACCGTAGTAGGCCTGTGCCGCCGCCTGGATGCCGCTCGCACCGCGTCCGTAGTAGACGGTGTTGAGGTAACCGGCGAGGATGTCGTCCTTCTCCGTGCGCTGGTCGACCTTGAGGGAGATCACCAGCTCCTTGAGCTTGCGGGTGACCGTCTGGTCCTGCGTGAGGTAGTAGTTCTTCACGTACTGCTGGGTGATCGTGGATCCGCCCTGCTTGCCCTTGCCTGAGAGCGTGTTGAACAGGCCGCGCGCGGTGCCCTTCAGGTCGATGCCCTGGTCGCGGTAGAAGGACTTGTTCTCGGCGGCGACGAAGGCGTGCTGGACGCTTTTGGGCACGACGCCGAGGTCGACTATCTCCCGGTTGACCTCGGAGTTGCTCCGGGCCAGGAGTGTGCCGTCGCTGTACTTGTAGACGTTGCTCTGCTTCTCTGCCTGGGCGTTGGCCTCCGGCACGTCGACGTACATGTAGAGCGCCGCGAGGGCCCCCATGCCGAGCAGGCAGAGACCGAAGAACGTGCCCAGGATCTTCCGCCAGGTGAAGAGCCGGCGTATGCCGCCGCCCTTGGCCCGGCGGGCTTCGCGCCCCTGGGCTCGCCGCGCATCCGCTCGACCCATCGCTGTGGTGCTCCTGTTCTTCTGCTCGTACCGCTCCGGTCAGACCTGCCAGCTAACACCGGGAGCCCGGACAAATGGCAAGCGATCCGGTCTTTTCCGGACGTGAGAATCAGCACCCGGTCCTGAAGGAACCGACTCGCGAGGGGTGCGCAAGGTTGCGAGACGCGATAATGTGTAATCACATTGCTAGCGCGGCGCTATGCCGCCCGAAACGGGGGATCCATGTCCGCACCGCACGACCTTCCCGGCACGAACGGCCCCGGCGCCGACCTGACGCCGGACGCTCCCGAGATGCCCGCACCGCAGGTCAGGGAGACGGTCGCCCACTCCATCCCCGGCGGCCTGGGGCTCCTGCTCACCGTCCTCGGGGTCTTCCTCGGCGTGGCCCTGTGCATCGTCGGAGGCGTCCTCGGCTCCGACGGCCACAACGCCACCGGCGTCCCGCTCTTCATCCTCGGACTGCTGCTGGCCATCGCCTCGTTCTTCTGCATGAGCGGTGTGAAGATGGTCGCTCCGGGCGAGGCGCGGGTCATCCAGCTCTTCGGCCGCTACGTCGGCACGATCCGGGCGGACGGCCTGCGCTGGATCAACCCGCTGACGTCCAGCCGCAAGATCTCCACCCGGGTCCGCAACCACGAGACGGCCGTCCTGAAGGTCAACGACGCCTACGGCAACCCGATCGAGCTGGCCGCGATCGTCGTCTGGAAGGTCGACGACACCGCGCAGGCGCTCTTCGAGGTCGACGACTTCCTGGAGTTCGTCGCCACGCAGACCGAGGCGGCCGTCCGCCACATCGCCATCGAGTACCCGTACGACGCCCACGAGGAGGGCGGGCTCTCCCTGCGCGGCAACGCCGAGGAGATCACCGAGAAGCTCGCGGTCGAGCTCACCGCACGGGTGCAGGCAGCGGGCGTGCGGATCATCGAGTCCCGCTTCAGCCACCTCGCGTACGCCCCCGAGATCGCCTCCGCGATGCTCCAGCGGCAGCAGGCGGGCGCGGTCGTCGCCGCCCGCCAGCAGATCGTCGAGGGCGCCGTGGGCATGGTCGAGATGGCGCTGACCCGGATCGCGGAGCAGGACATCGTCGAGCTCGACTCCGAGCGCAAGGCCGCCATGGTGAGCAACCTGATGGTGGTCCTGTGCGGTGACCGTGCGGCGCAGCCGGTCCTGAACACGGGCACGCTCTACCAGTGACCGACGACGCGGCCCCTCCCCCCGGCCGGACACCCCGGCGCGGCCCCTCCCGCAAGCAGATGCTGCTGCGGCTGGATCCCGCGGTGCACGACGCGCTGGCCCGGTGGGCCTCGGACGAGCTGCGCAGCGCGAACGCGCAGATCGAGTTCCTGCTGCGGCGGGCCCTCGCGGAGGCGGGCCGGCTCCCGGGAGGGGCGGCGCCGATCGCCCGCAGGGGCCGGCCACCGAAGGCCCCGCCGAAACCGCCGGGGCCGCCGGAACCGACCGATTCCGCGGAGTGAGTGTGGGTGGGGGGCGGGCCACGGCGGCCCGCCCCCCACCGACGTTCCCGCGCCCGAACCCTCTATGCATGCGAGGTATACACACCGTGTACAGTGCGGCGCATGTCAATCGGACACACCCTCCTCGGACTCCTGGAGTCCGGCCCCCGCCACGGTTACGACCTGAAGCGCACCTTCGACGAGAAGTTCGGCCACGACCGCCCCCTGCACTACGGGCAGGTCTACGCGACCATGTCCCGGCTGCTGAAGAACGGACTCGTCGAGGTCGACGGCGTCGAGTCGGACGGCGGCCCCGAACGCAAGCGGTACGCCATCACCGACGCCGGTATCACCGATGTCGCCACCTGGCTCGCGCAGCCCGAGAAGCCGGAGCCCTACCTCCAGTCGACCCTGTACACCAAGGTCGTCCTGGCCCTGCTCACCGGCCGCGACGCCGCCGACCTCCTGGACGCCCAGCGCTCCGAGCACCTGCGCCTGATGCGCATCCTCACCGACCGCAAGCGCCAGGGCGATCTCGCCGACCAGCTGATCTGCGACCACGCGCTCTTCCATCTCGAAGCCGATCTGCGGTGGCTCGAACTGACCGCCGCGCGTCTCGGCCGGCTCGCCGAGGTGGTCCTCCCGTGACTCCCGCCGGTTCCCTGCTCGCCGCCCACGACGTCCACAAGACCTACGGCTCGACCCCCGCGCTCGACGGAGCCTCGTTCTCCGTCCACCCCGGCGAGGTCGTCGCCGTCATGGGCCCGTCCGGCTCCGGCAAGTCGACCCTGCTGCACTGCCTGGCCGGGATCGTCACCCCCGACTCGGGCACCGTGACCTACGGCGGCCGCGAGCTGTCCGCGATGTCCGACGCCGGGCGCAGCGCCCTGCGGCGCACCGACTTCGGCTTCGTCTTCCAGTTCGGCCAGCTCGTCCCCGAGCTGACCTGTGTCGAGAACGTCGCCCTGCCGCTCCGCCTCAACGGTGTCAAGCGGAAGGAGGCAGAACGCACCGCCCTGGAGTGGATGGAGCGCCTGGAGGTCGACAACGTCGCCGCCCAGCGCCCCGGCGAGGTGTCAGGCGGCCAGGGTCAGCGCGTGGCCGTGGCACGGGCCCTGGTCGCCACTCCCAAGGTCGTCTTCGCCGACGAGCCGACGGGGGCGCTGGACTCCCTCAACGGCGAGCGGGTCATGGAACTGCTCACCGAGTCCGCCCGCACCGCCGGCACCGCCGTCGTGCTCGTGACCCACGAGGCGCGCGTCGCCGCGTACTCGGACCGCGACGTCGTCGTGCGCGACGGCCGCTGCCGTGATCTGGAGTACGTCGGATGACCTGGCTGCGTGATCTCGGCCTCGGGGTACGCTTCGCCGCCGCGGGCGGGCGGGAGGGCTGGGCGCGGACCGTGCTCACCGCCGTCGGGGTGGGGCTGGGGGTGGCTCTGCTGCTGGCCGCGGCGTCCGTACCGCATCTGCTCGACGAGCGCGCCTCTCGTGACCGGGCTCGTGACGAGGTCTCGGCGTCACGCAACGCCGTCGTCGCGAAGTCGGACAGCACCGTCCTGCGGATCAACGCGGCGACGGAGTACCGCGGCCTCCCCGTCGGGGGCTACCTGATGCGCGCGGAGGGGGCGCACCCGGTGGTCCCGCCCGGGGTCGACGCCTTCCCGGGGGCCGGTGAGATGGCGGCCTCCCCAGCCCTGCGCGAGCTGCTGGCCTCGCCCGAGGGCGCCCTCCTCAAGGAGCGGTTGCCGTACCGGATCACCTCGACGATCGCCGACACCGGTCTGCGCTCCCCCAAGGAGCTGTACTACTACGCGGGCAACGACTCGCTGACGACCGCCACCGGCGGGCACCGGCTGGCCGGTTACGGCGACGACACCTCTGCCGATCCGCTCACCCCCGTCCTGGTCGTCCTCGTCATCCTGATCTGCGTCGTGCTGCTGTCGCCGGTCGCGATCTTCATCGCCACCGCCGTGCGGTTCGGCGGCGACCGCCGCGACCGCAGGCTCGCCGCGCTCCGGCTGGTCGGTACCGACATCCGGACGACCCGTCGGATCGCGGCGGGCGAGGCACTGTTCGGCTCGCTGCTCGGTCTGCTGGCCGGGCTGGCGTTCTTCCTGGTGGGCCGCGGATTCGTCGGCCATGTCGAGCTCTGGAGCCACAGCGCGTTCCCGTCCGACCTGACCCCCGCCCCCTGGCAGGCCGCGCTCATCGCCGTGGCGGTACCGCTGTCCGCCGTGCTGGTCACACTGATCGCCATGCGGGCAGTGGCCGTCGAGCCGCTGGGTGTCATGCGCAACACGGGCAGCCGCAGGCGCCGCCTCTGGTGGCGCCTGCTGGTACCGGCCGTGGGCCTGGCCGTCCTGGGGCTGACGGGCAAGGTCGAGGAGGACCAGGCCGTCGATCCGTACCCGATCGCGGCAGGCGCCGTACTCGTCCTGTTCGGGCTCGCGCTGCTGCTGCCCTGGCTGATCGAGGCCGGTGTGAGCCGACTGCGCGGTGGTGCACCGGCCTGGCAGCTGGCGGTGCGCCGGCTCCAGCTGAACAGTGGAGCGGCGTCCCGGGCCGTCAGCGGGATCACCGTCGCCGTCGCCGGCGCGGTGGCCCTCCAGATGCTGTTCGCGGCGGTCGGCGACGAGTTCGAGTCGATGACGGGCCAGGACCCCTCGCGCGCCCAGTTCCACACCTTCTCGGAGCAGGTCACCGGGGACGCCGCCGCCCGGACCATCGAGAAGTTCCGGGCCACCGAGGGGGTGGAACGCGTCATCGGCACGGTCGAGACCTACGTGATCAAGCCGGGGACGTTCGGGGAGGACGAGGTCACGCCCACCACCTCCCTGACCGTCGGCGACTGCGCCACCCTGAAGGAGCTCGCCGAGATCAGCTCCTGCGAGGAGGGCAACACCTTCGTCGTCCACCCCCGCGGCGACAAGGAGATGAGCGACTGGGTCGACGAGACCGCGCGCAAGGGCGAGGAGGTCGAACTCAACCCCGAATTCGGCTGGAACCCGAAGGCGAAGTCCGTGCGGTGGACCCTGCCGGCGGACGCGGCCACGGTCACGACGAGCCGCGACCCGATCGGTCAGGAGCACTCGGGCATCATGGCGACGGTCGGTGCCATCGACCCCCGCACCCTGCCGAGTGCCCAGACGATCGCGCAGATCAAGGTCGACGAGGGCGTGGAGGACGTCTCGGAGTACGTACGGAACACGGCGGCCGGGATCGACCCCGGCATGCGCGTCGCCACCCTGGCCTCGACGGAACGCGACCGCCAGTACGCCAGCGTGCAGACGGGTCTGCGGCTCGGCGCGGTGGCGACGCTGCTGCTCATCGCCGCCTCGATGCTGATCTCCCAGCTGGAGCAGCTCCGGGAGCGCAAGCGTCTGCTGTCCGTCCTGGTCGCCTTCGGCACCAGGCGCGTCACCCTCGGCTGGTCGGTGCTCTGGCAGACCGCCCTGCCGGTGACCGCCGGCCTCCTGGTCGCGATCGCGGGCGGTCTCGGACTCGGCGCCGTCATGACCTGGATGCTGGACAAGACGGTGACCCAGTGGTGGCTGTTCCTGCCGATGGCGGGTGCGGGCGGGGCACTGATCGTGATCGTGACCCTGCTCTCGCTGCCCCTGCTGTGGCGCCTGATGTGCCCGGACGGTCTGCGTACGGAGTGACACCCGAAGGGCCCGGGTGACACCCGAAGGCTCCGGATGAGACCCGAGGGGTGAGTGCGCCGGGGGGCGCATTCACCCCTCGCCGGTCATCCGTACCGGCAGTGTCCCCATCGCACCGCGCAGTGCGGCCGCGAGCTCCTCGAACTCCTCGTGCCTCGCCGAGCCGGACCGCACGGCCAGCGCCACCCGCCGAGAGGGGGCGGGGTCCGTGAAGTACCCGGTGGACAGCGCCTCGTTGCGCCCGGTCTCGACCGTCACGGCCGTGCGCGGCAGCAGTGTCACCCCCAGCCCGCCGGCGACGAGCTGCACCAGTGTGGAGAGCCCGGCCGCGGTCGTCGTCACCGGCGCCCCCTGTGTGCGCCCGGCCTCCCGGCAGATGTCCAGCGCCTGGTCGCGCAGGCAGTGTCCCTCGTCGAGCAGCAGCAGCGGCAGGTCCCGGAGCGTCTCGCGCGGCAGACCCGTGCGCCCGGCGAGAGAGTGTTCCTTCTCCATGACGAGCACGAAGTCCTCGTCGAACAGCGGCATCTCGGTGACTCCGGGCACCCCGAGCGGCACGGCGAGCAGCAGCAGGTCCAGCAGGCCGGCCGCGAGCCCCTCCAGCAGCGAGGAGGTCTGCTCCTCGTGGACCTGGAGGTCGAGGTCCGGGTAGCGCTCGTGGACCAGCCGCAGTACGGCCGGCAGCAGATAGGGAGCCACCGTCGGGATGACGCCGAGCCGGAGCACGCCGGTGAACGGCGCGCGGACCGCCTCCGCCTCCTCCATCAGTTCGCCCAGCGCCTCCAGCACCGCCCGGCTCCGCACCGCGAGGCGCTCCCCCGCCGGCGAGAGCAGCACCTTGCGCGTCGTACGCTCGATCAGCTGGACACCCAGTGCCACCTCCAGCGCGGACACGGCTCCGGAGAGCGCGGGCTGACTCATCCCGATTGCTGCCGCCGCATCCCGGAAGTGCAGATGTTCCGCCACGGCCGCGAAGGCCCGCAGCTGCGAGAGGCTGGGCTGCTTGACCCTAATAGCCTGATTTACATACGCCACTGATAGGCACCTCCGATCATCCCGACCGAGTGTAGCTATTTCCGTGATCAATGCACTGTGTGCCAAGGTAAGGGCTGTCCAACCCCCAGGAACGCCCCCAAAAAGGGATTTCCTACGCAGCAAGGAGTGCGCGTGCTCACTGTCGGTGACAAGTTCCCCGAGTTCGACCTGACCGCTTGCGTGTCGCTGGAGAGCGGCAAGGAGTTCGAGCAGATCAACCACAAGACCTACGAGGGTCAGTGGAAGATCGTCTTCGCGTGGCCGAAGGACTTCACCTTCGTGTGCCCCACCGAGATCGCCGCCTTCGGCAAGCTGAACGACGAGTTCGCCGACCGTGACGCGCAGGTCCTGGGCTTCTCCGGCGACTCCGAGTTCGTGCACCACGCCTGGCGCAAGGACCACCCGGACCTGACCGACCTGCCCTTCCCGATGCTGGCCGACTCGAAGCACGAGCTCATGCGTGACCTCGGCATCGAGGGCGAGGACGGCTTCGCCCAGCGCGCCGTCTTCATCGTCGACCAGAACAACGAGATCCAGTTCACGATGGTGACCGCCGGTTCCGTGGGCCGTAACCCCAAGGAGGTCCTGCGGGTCCTCGACGCCCTGCAGACCGACGAGCTCTGCCCCTGCAACTGGACCAAGGGCGAGAACACCCTCGACCCGGTCGCCCTCCTCTCCGGCGAGTGAGCTGATACCCACATGGCACTCGACGAACTGAAGTCCGCCATACCGGACTTCGCCAAGGATCTGAAGCTGAACCTCGGCTCGGTCATCGGCAACAGCGAGCTCCCCCAGCAGCAGCTGTGGGGCACCGTCCTGGCCTGCGCGATCGCCTCGCGTTCGCCGAGGGTGCTGCGCGAGCTGGAGCCGGAGGCCAAGGCCAACCTCTCCGCCGAGGCGTACACGGCTGCGAAGTCGGCAGCGGCGATCATGGCGATGAACAACGTCTTCTACCGCACCCGGCACCTGCTGTCGGACCCCGAGTACGGGAACCTCCGTGCCGGTCTGCGGATGAACGTCATCGGCAAGCCGGGCGTGGAGAAGGTCGACTTCGAGCTGTGGTCGCTCGCCGTCTCCGCGATCAACGGCTGCGGCCAGTGCCTGGACTCGCACGAGCAGGTGCTGCGCAAGGCCGGCGTCGACCGTGAGACCATCCAGGAAGCCGTCAAGATCGCTTCGGTGATCCAGGCGGTCGGCGTGACCCTCGACTCCGAGGCCGTACTCGCCGGGCAGTGACCCGCAGTACATTTGTACGGGAAGGGCCCCGTCGACGACCGACCGTCGACGGGGCCCTTCTTCATGTCCGCGTCCGGCGCGGGCCCGGTCCGGCCGCCTCCCCGGCGCCCGGACCGCCACGTCCTACTGCTTCGGGCCGTCCGGCGACCGGTCCGCGCGCTCGCCGCCACGATCGGCCGCGTCCCCTGCCACGGGCGCGTCCGCGGGGACGGGCGGCTCCTTCGGCGGCAGGGCCGAGAGAGCGGTCGCGCCGTGCGGCCCCGGCCCCTGGAGCGCGACCGGGTCCTGCCCGTACGAACGCAGGTAGCCGACCACTGTGTTGGTCACCGCGACCAGGGGCACGGCGACGACCGCACCGCCGATGCCCGCGATCATGCCGCCCGCCGCGACCGACAGCACCACGGCCAGCGGATGGACGCGGACGGCACGGCCCAGGATGAACGGCTGCAGGATGTGGCCCTCGATCTGCTGCACGGCGAGGACGACGATCAGCACCATCAGGGCGGTGAACACGCCCTGGGTGACGAGTGCGACGACCACGGCGAGGGCGCCGGACACCACGGCGCCGACCAGCGGGATGAAGGCGAAGAGGAAGATGAAGACGGCGAGCGGGACCGCCATCGGCACGTCGAGGAAGTAGATCCCGAGCCCGATGAAGATCGCGTCGATCAGGGCGACGATCACTGTGCCCCGCACATAGGCGGTCAGCGTCCGCCAGGCGCGCGGCCCGGCGCCGGCGACACCCGGCCGGGCCTGCGAGGGCACCAGCTTGAGCACCCACTGCCAGATCCGCTTGCCGTCGTACAGCAGGAAGAGCGTCGAGAACATCGCCAGCAGCAGGCCGGTGAGGACCTCGACCATCACGGTCACGCCCTGGAGCCCGGCGGAGGTGATCTCCTCGGTGTTGGTGCCGATGGTGTCGCTGAGGTTCTTCGCGATGTCGTTGATCTGCGACTCGGTGACATGGAACGGGCTGTCCAGGAGCCAGCGCTTCAGCTCGTCGATGCCGTCACGGACCCGGTCCGACAGCGTGTCCAGGTTGTCCATCACCTGCCACACGACGAACCAGCCGACCAGGCCCATGATGACGAAGCCGAGCACGGCGGTCACCGCGGTGGCCAGCCCGCGCGGCAGCCCGAGCCGCCTCAGGCGTACGACGGTCGGCTGGAGCAGCGCGGTGACCAGCAGGGCGGCGACGAAGGCCAGGACGACCAGCTGGATGGCGCTGATGACGCGCATCAGGATCCAGAGCGTGCCCGCCAGGACCAGCAGCCGCCAGCCCGCCTCGGCCGCGACGCGCATCCCCCAGGGAATCGCGGACACCGGGTCGGGCCGCGCCGCCACGGAGGGGGCGTACGCGGGCGGGCGCGGCACCTGTTCGGCGGCCACCGTGGACAGCGTCGACGACGAGACGCTCACGGCGTTCTCGTCGGCTCGGCGTTCGTCCTCGGCGCGGCGTTCTTCCAGTCGCGCCCCGATCTCGGTGAGTTCGGCGCCCAGCCGACCGAGCCACCCCGGAAGTTTTGACATGGATCTTTCCCTTCCCCCGTTCGCTCCCCGCACGCCCCCGGAGATGTCCGGATCGACCGTACACGCGAGATGCCCCGCACCGTGATCGGTGCGGGGCATCTCGAGGTCGGTCGCTGAACCTCGTGGGGTTCTAGTACCAGTGGTTGGCCTGCCAGAAGGACCAGGCTCCGCACGGGCTGCCGTACCGGCCGTCCATGTAGCTGAGGCCCCACTTGATCTGGGTGGCCGGGTTGGTCTGCCAGTCGGCGCCGGCGGACGACATCTTGGAGCCGGGCAGCGCCTGCACGAGACCGTAGGCCCCGGACGACGGGTTGCTCGCCCGGTAGTTCCACGTCGACTCGTGGTTCACGATGTTGCTGAAGCACTGGAACTGGTCGGCAGGAATCATCTGCCGTGCCATCGCCTGGACTTCGGCCACCGTGTAGGAGCCCTGTGCCGAGAAGGAGGTGGCGTCGCGGACGGAGGACCGGCTCGCGCGCTCGGCCTCTTCCTTCTTCTTCTCCTTGGCCTCGCGCTCCGCCTCCAGCTTGTCCTCGGCCGCCTGCTTCTTCGACTTGGCGTCCTTGGCGGCCTGGATGCGGGCCGTCTCCTCGGCAGACTTCTTCGCGGCCGCGTCGGCCGCGGACGCCTGGGCGTCGGCCTGCTGCGTCAGCGAAGCGGTCTGGACCTGGGCCTGCTGGCCCGCGGGGATGTCTGCGAGCAGCGTGGTGTCGGCTGCGGCCGCCTCGAAGTTGTTGTCGTCGACAGCGGGAGTGCTGCCCGACGCAACGCCGACGACGGCGCCTACGGTGGTGACCGCGGTGGCAGATGCCACGGCGAACCCCCGGACCGAGATCCGGCTCACATGGTGTCCTTCCAGCATCGCCCGCTTAGGTGACCTCGCGGGCGCAATCGTGCCCCCTGACACTGGCCTCCCTACTGCTTGGGTCACGGGAGGCACGGGCCCGGTGGGCACTCCCTCGCGGGAGCGCCACGTGGTACTCGCGGGCGGCATACGGACGGCGATTGTTGAGTTGTGTGGTGCGTGGCGCCTCTGGAGGTGCCCAAGTGCCGTATGCGGGGCCTGACGGAAGCAAGACTCTGCCGGAAGGACACGGCGCGTTGCAATTCTGTGTTGCGTGTGAAAGCTCACACCTCGTTTGGCGCACAACTTTTTCGGAAATGACGGCACAGCACGATGCCGCCCGGCTAAGCTCCTTGGCTCGCCGGGCGGCATCTATAGGACGTTCAGGGTCAGATGTGACCGTCCTCCAGCATTTCGGTCACCAGCGCGGCGATCTGCGAGCGCTCGGACCGGGTGAGCGTGACGTGCGCGAAGAGCGGATGCCCTTTCAGCTTCTCGACCACGGCGACGACTCCGTCGTACCGGCCGACCCTGAGGTTGTCCCGCTGCGCCACGTCGTGGGTGAGCACCACCCGTGAATTCGCCCCGATACGGGACAGCACGGTCAGCAGGACGTTCCGTTCCAGGGACTGCGCCTCGTCCACGATCACGAACGCGTCGTGGAGCGACCGGCCCCGGATGTGGGTGAGCGGCAGGACCTCCAGCATCCCGCGCCCCAGCACCTCTTCGATGACCTCGCGCCCCGCGACCGCCGACAGCGTGTCGAAGACGGCCTGCGCCCAGGGGCTCATCTTCTCGGCCTCGCTGCCGGGGAGATAGCCGAGCTCCTGCCCGCCGACCGCGTACAGCGGCCGGAAGACCATCACCTTCTTGTGCTGCCGGCGCTCCAGCACGGCCTCCAGCCCCGCGCAGAGTGCCAGGGCCGACTTACCGGTGCCCGCCCGGCCGCCCATCGACACGATGCCGATGTCCGGGTCGAGAAGCAGGTCGAGCGCGATGCGCTGCTCGGCGCTGCGGCCGTGGATCCCGAAGGCCTCCCGGTCGCCGCGTACGAGGCGTACGTTGCCCTCGGCCGTGACCCTGCCGAGCGCCTTGCCGCGCTCGGACTGGAGGACCAGCCCGGTGTGCACGGGGTACTCGGATGCCTCGGGGACGTAGAGGCTCTCCTCCCCGAACAGCAGGTCGACCTGGTCCCCGGCGAGGGTCAGTTCGGCCATCCCCGTCCAGCCGGAGTCGGTGACGGCGAGCTCGGCGCGGTACTCCTCCGCGAGGAGACCGACCGAGGACGCCTTGATCCGCAGCGGCAGGTCCTTGGAGACGACCGTGACGTCGAACCCCTCCGCCTGCAGGTTGCGTGCGACCGCGAGGATCCGTGAGTCGTTGTCCCCCAACCGGTAGCCGGCGGGCAGGACGCCGGGGTCGGAATGGTTGAGTTCGACACGGAGCGACCCGCCCAGGTCCCCGAGCGGGATCGGGGCGTCCAGCCGGCCGTACCGGATCCGGAAGTCGTCCAGCAGACGCAGGGCCTGCCGGGCGAAGTATCCGAGCTCGGGGTGGTGCCTTTTGGCCTCCAGCTCCGTGACCACGACGATCGGCAGCACGACTTCGTGCTCGTCGAACCGGGTCATGGCTTTGGGGTCGGCCAGCAGGACGCTGGTGTCGAGAACGTAGGTGCGCCTGTCGGGCATGCGGCGCTTGTTGCTGGTCACCACGGAAGGACGTACCCCCTCGGACGAGGTCGGGGAGTGCGACGGAGGTCGCGGAACTCCCCGAAGGGAGAGGACGGACCGGGTTCGGGCCCCGTGCGCGGGCCGAACACCGGCCCTCCGCGTCGGCCGCACGGTGTGCGGTCCTTCGTGTGCAAAGGGCCTCCCGGGCGAGCGGGCTGGGTGCCGCTCACTTGGTTGCGACGTCCGCCCGGTTACTGACCGGACGTCGACCTGAGAGCTGTATTCCCTCCAACACGCGAAGCCATGCCCCGGCCTGCGACAAGGTGCGCCCCCGCGCTGCTACTCTCCTCCGGCCGCGCGGCCGGTACGTCGTGGCTCTCAGGCCCCGTAACGCCGGTGGCGCGCCGCGTAGTCACGCAGGGCGCGCAGGAAGTCGACCTTGCGGAAGGCCGGCCAGAAGACCTCGCAGAAGTAGTACTCCGAATGGGCGCTCTGCCAGAGCATGAAGCCCGACAGCCGCTGTTCCCCGCTCGTACGGATCACGAGGTCCGGGTCGGGCTGTCCGCGGGTGTAGAGGTGCTCGGAGATCAGGTCCGTGGAGACCACCTCGGCGAGCTCCTCGAAGGTGGTGCCGCGGGAGGAGTGGTCCAGGAGCAGGGAGCGGACCGCGTCCGCGATCTCCTGACGTCCGCCGTAGCCGACGGCGACGTTGACGATTATCCCGTCGACGCCCGCAGTGGCCTCCTCCGCCTCCTTGAGGACGGTCTGGGTCCTGGCCGGCAGGAGGTCCAGCGTGCCGACGTGGTGGACCCGCCACCGCCCGTCGGACGCCAGCTGGCGGACCGTGTTCTCGATGATCCCGAGCAGCGGGATGAGCTCCGCCTCGGGCCGGTCGAAATTGTCGGTGGAGAGCAGCCAGAGGGTGACGACCTCGACATCGGTCTCGCTGCACCATCCGAGCAGCTCCGAGATCTTGTCCGCCCCGGCCTGGTGGCCTTGCACGGCCGAGCCGCCGGATGCCTTCGCCCACCGCCGGTTTCCGTCGAGGATGACTCCGATGTGCTTGGGCACCTGGTCGTGATCCAGGCGGCCTCCCACCCGGCGTGCGTAGAGCCCGTACACCAGGTCGCGCAAGTTCACTGAGTTCACCCTCTCGGTTCCGTACGGGCCCTGGGCCCGCCCTCCCCCTCGACGGGGGTCCGGGGCCGCCCCCCGGGGGATCACCGTGCGGTCCGCGCACCGCGCTCCCGCGCCGCGGACCGGCATGTCCCGAAGCCGCCACATTACTGCGGACGGGTCACGGGGGCCCAACCCGGTCTGTCACAAGTCCGTGATAAGGAGTGAAACGTGACTGATTCCCTCTCCTACCTCCCCGACACGTCTCGCTACGACTCCATGGAGTACCGCCGTACCGGCCGCAGCGGTCTCAAGCTGCCCGCGATCTCGCTCGGCCTGTGGCACAACTTCGGCGACGACCGAGCCCTGGGCTCCCAGCGGGCGATCCTGCGCCGTGCCTTCGACCTCGGTGTGACCCACTTCGACCTGGCCAACAACTACGGCCCGCCGCCCGGCTCCGCCGAGCTGAACTTCGGCAAGATCTTCCACCAGGACTTCGCCCCGTACCGGGACGAGATCATCGTCTCCACCAAGGCCGGCTACCGGATGCACCCCGGCCCGTACGGCGAGTGGGGATCCCGCAAGTACCTGCTGTCCTCGCTCGACGCCTCGCTGCGGCGGACGGGCCTCGACCACGTCGACATCTTCTACTCCCACCGCTTCGACCCCGCCACCCCGCTCGAGGAGACGATGGGCGCCCTCGCCTCCGCGGTGAACCGCGGGAAGGCGCTGTACGCGGGCGTGTCCTCCTACAACGCCGGGCAGACCGCCGAGGCGGCACGGATCCTCAAGGAGATGGGGGTGCCCGCCCTGATCCACCAGCCCTCCTACTCGATGGTGAACCGCTGGGTGGAGTCCGACGGACTGCTCGACACCCTGGAGAGGGAGGGCATGGGCTGCATCTCCTTCGCACCGCTCGCCCAGGGGCTGCTCACCGGCAAGTACCTGACAGGCATCCCCGAGGGGTCGCGCGCCAGCCAGGGCAAGTCCCTGGACCCGGATCTGCTGTCCGACGAGATGGTGCGCCGGCTGCGCGGGCTGAACGACATCGCGCAGAAGCGCGGGCAGTCCCTCGCGCAGCTGGCCCTCAACTGGGTCCTGCGGGACAGCCGCATGACCTCCGCCCTCATCGGCGCTTCGAGCGTGAAGCAGCTGGAGGAGAACGTGGCCGCACTCTCCGCGCCCGCGCTGACCGCCGCCGAGCTGAAGGAGATCGACGCCTTCGCCGTGGACACCGCGAGCACCAATATCTGGGCCCGGCGCGGCTGACCCACGGCCTCTCAGGCGTCGAATTCCCCGGTTGTCCGGGGCTGCACACGAGGCCGCCACCGGTTCTGCACAAGGGCCGCACATCCGGAATGCATCCGGGCACAAAAAAACGGGCCGGTCCGTGGGGGGGGGATACGGACCGGCCCGAGGGGGGGTTTCCACCATAACCCTTCGTAAGTGCTGCTGCGTGCCACGCCACAGAATAATTACTCTCCGAATTCATCGGAATGCGCTACGGGCACATTCCAACTGCCTGCGGAACGCGCCGGACCGGGGTCATCGAGGACGGATTCCGTCCTATCGGCGTCCTACATTCGGCCCATGACGACACGCACCCGCATCACGGCCGTGAGCTGGTCCCGGGCAGACGCCAGGCGCCTGGACAGGCAGTTCCTCTCCGGAAGCACCCCTTCAGCCGATGACACCGCCCACGGCGTGACGGGGGCCGTCGCCGCGATGCTCGGGGCACACGCGCAGGTTCTGTCCGCCGCCGAACTCTCGATCGGGCTCCGCGCCCCGGGGACGACACGCACGGATGTGCGGACGGCTGTGTGGACCGACCGGAGCCTGGTCAAGACGTTCGGCCCGCGCGGCACCGTGCACCTGCTGCCCGCCGAGGAGCTTCCGATGTGGACCGGGGCCCTGTCGGCCGTACCGGCGGGCGGCAGCCCCTTCCCCAAGGACGCCCGGATGACGCCGGACCAGGTCGAGGCGGTCGTGGCCGCCGTCGCCGACGCCCTGAAGGGCGCCGAGCTCACCGCCGACGAGCTCTCCGACGAGGTGATCAGGCGTACGGGTCCCTGGGCGGGCGACCCGGTCATGCCCGCGTTCCGGGGAATGTGGCCCCGCTGGCGCCAGGTGCTGCACCTGGCGGGGCACCGGGGCGCCCTCTGCTACGCACCGAACCGGGGCCGGAAGGCCACGTACACGAATCCCGCGACCGTCCCGATGCCCGCGCGGGAGGCGACGGCCGCGCTCGTGCGCCGCTACCTGCTGGCCTACGGTCCGGCCACCCCGGCCCACTTCGCGCGGTGGCTCGCGGCGCCGCGGGGCTGGGCCGGCTCTTCGAGGAGCTGGCCGGGGCCGGCGCGATCGAGGAGGTGGCCTTCGAGGAGTGCGGGCAGGCGTGGGTGGTCGCGGGCGACACCCGGTTCCCGTCGGCGGCGCCGCGCGGGGTGCGGCTGCTCCCCTACTTCGACGCCTTCGGCATCGCCTCCCAGCCGCGTGAGCGCCTCTTCCCCGGCGCGGCGTACGCACGCGCGACGGCCGGCGGCCAGGCGGGCAACTTCCCGGTGCTGCTGGTGGACGGCGAGGTCGCCGGGGTGTGGCACCAGCGGCGCTCGGGCAGGCGGATCGCGGTGACCGTGGAACCGCTGGGCCCGCTGGACGCCGCGCGCGGGCGGGCACTGGAGGAACAGGTGGAGAGGCTGGGCGAGGTGATGGAGGGGACCCCGGAGCTGACGGTGGGGAAGGTGACCGTGGGCGGCCACGCATAGCCCGGGGCAGAACAGCCCGTGGGTCCCGCCGGTCGGCGGGTCCCACCGGTCGGCGGGTTCAGCGGGGCAGGAAGCGGATCGACACGGTGTCGCCTCCAAGGACCGCGAAGTCGCCGTTCTCGCAGCGGATCACCGCCTCGCGCACCTCGCCGTGCTCGTCGCGCCGCTCCTGCGTGCCGGTGACCGTCCAGGCCCCGCCGTACGGAGGAGGTGGCAGCCGGCTCAGCTGCTCGAACTGCCACTGGCCCGCGGGCACACACCAGTCCGGCAGGCCGGGCCAGGCTCCTGACGTGATGCTCAGCGTGTGATCGGAGGCGCAGGTCAGCAGGACCGACTGTCCCTGCTCCAGTACGAATTCGACGGCTTCCGGCTCTCCGGCGCGCCCTTCGGGCCGGTAGAACAGGCCGAGGACGGCGGTGATCCGCGCGCCCGTGAGCCAGTCGGCCTTCCCGTGGCGCAGCCGGCCGGCCGGCGGGCTGATCTCTCCGCCCGGCATTTCCCTTCCCACCGACATGACCCGCTCCTTCGTTGTGCGCTCAACCACCAGAATCGCACTACTCATGGGTAGGACGGAGGAGCAGGGGATGGCGTTGCGTCCGGGGCCTGTGAAGGCGTTCTCAGCGTAGGGCCGTTGAGGCCCTCCGTGGTTTCCGCGCCTCGATCAGGAAGCGGGCGCTGTGCGCGACGAACGGCCCTTCCTCCTCGATCTGCCGGTGCAGGGAACGCAGTTGGGGCAGGTGGTCGCCGACGGTGAAACCCGGCACCATCCAGATGACCTTGCGCAGGAAGTAGACGACGGATCCGATGTCGAGGAACTCGACGCGCAGGCGCTCGGCACGCAGGTCCGTCACCTCCAGCCCGGCGGCCTCCGCGTCCTCCCGTGCGCGCTGCGGATCGCGGGCGCCGCACTCCTCGGCGGAGCGCGGGCCGAGGAAGTACTCGACGAGTTCGAACACGCTCTCCGGGCCGACCTGCTGGGAGAAGTACGTGCCTCCGGGGGCGAGCACCCGGGCGATCTCGTCCCACCAGGCCGTCACCGGATGCCGGCTGACGACCAGGTCGAAGGTGTCGTCGGCGAAGGGCAGCGGCGGCTCGTCGGAGTCCGCGACGACGACGGCACCACGCGGGCGGAGCAGGGCGGTGGCGCGGGCGAGGTTCGGCGGCCAGGACTCGGTGGCCACGGTCAGCGGCGGCAGCGCGGGAGCGGAGGCGAGCACCTCCCCTCCTCCAGTCTGGATGTCCAGCGCGGCCTCGGCCCGCGCCATCCGGCCCGCCATGGCGCGCGCGTAGCCCCACGAGGGCCTCTGCTCGGTGGCACGTCCGTCGAGCCAGGAGAAGTCCCAGCCCTCGACGGACACGGCGTCCGCCTCGGCGACGAGGGCGTCGAAGCGCGCGTCGGAGGCCGAGGGGTCGAGGGGCGTGGATGATCCGGTCATACGGGCAGGGTGTCAGTCCGCCACCGCCCGGCGCGACCACATATTCCGTATGTCCGTACGCCAGGTGAAGCTCAGGCACCGAGGCCCCCGGACAACAGGCCGAACAGCGCTCCGGCGAGCATGAACGGGCCGAACGGGATGCCTGTCTTGCGCCCGGCGCGCCGGGCCAGCATCAGCCCAGCCCCGTACAGCGCGCCGAACAGGAACCCGGCGAAGCCCCCCAGGAAGAGCACCGCCCAGCCGTACCAGCCGAGCGCGACGCCCAGCGCGAGGGCGAGCTTCACGTCGCCGAAGCCCATGCCGTTCGGGTTGATCCGGTACAGGAGGAGGTAGAAGCCTCCGAGGACCGCCCCGCCGAGGAGGGCGGAGGTCCAGGAGCCGCGGTGTCCGGGCAGCAGGGCGGCGGCGCCCAGAAGGACCGCGGCCACACCGGCGAGGGGCAGCGTGAGCACGTCGGGCAGCCGGTGGACGCGGCGGTCGATGACGGCGAGGAGCACGGCGACGGGGGCCAGGAGCACCCAGACGACGGCCTCGGGACGGGCCCCGGCCGCGCCCGCGAGGGCGGCGCAGACGAACAGGGTGACCACCGGGGCGACGGCGGAGGGAGCGTAACGGCCCTGACCGGCGGGCGCCGGGGCGTGCGGGGCGGCGGCGCCCCGGAGCGAGGAGACGGTCACGGCGCACGACGCGCATCTGGCCGGTCCGAGCCAGCCACGGGCGGGCCCCGTGAGCGCGTGCCCGGCCGGGCACGCGTCCCGCCAGGGCTCCTCGGGTTCGACGGAGAAGCGGTACGCGGCGCGCGGGACCAGCAGGCCCGCGGCGGCGCCCCAGAGCGCGGCGACCGCAATCAGTGTGGCGTCCACGGATGCGACCCTAATCCGGTCCGCACGGCGGGGTCTTGGGCCCTGGGGCCCACTGCCGGCCGTTCCGGACCCACGGGCGGGCGGGGAGGGCTACGGTCGGCTCCCATGGGGAAATGGCGTAACGGCAGCGGGACACTGACGGTCGGGTCGGACTCCGAGGTGCGGGAGGTGCCCCTGCGCATAGCCGCCTCCTACCGTGCACGGGCGCGGGGGCTGCTCGGTGCGGACGGCGTCGACGGCGCCCTGCTGATCACCCCGTGCGGGAGCGTGCACACCTTCCGGATGCGGTTCACCATCGATGTGGCGTACCTGGACCGCAGGTTCAACGTCCTGGCGGTCCGCACGATGAAGCCCGGCCGGCTCGGCCGGCCCCGGCTACGCGCCCGTCATGTGGTCGAGTCGGAGGCCGGGGCGATGGACGGCTGGGGCCTGCGGCCGGGGACGCGGGTGCGGGTCTCGGTGCCCGTCACGGAAGTTTCGCCGCCTGTGCGGTGACGAGCGCGGCCGGGACCTCGGGTGTCGTGGACGTCAGGAAGTCGGCCGCGTAGAAGGTGACGACCGTCGATCCGGTCCGTACGAGGTGGAAGACGAGCGGGACCCCGGCCCCTTCCAGGCTGCCAGTCACCTGGTAGGCGAACGACTCCTGGCCGGCCTCGGCCGCGGGCAGCGCCTTGACGCCGGTGTAGGTGGACGGCCCGTCCTCGCTCGTCGTACGGAACCCGTCGGCGCAGGCCCGTACGGCGTCGCGGACCGAGCGCAGCAGTTCCTCGGCTTCGCCCTTCGGGTGCGAGGTGAGGATCTCGGTGACGACGGTCCGGTCGTCCTCGCCCTGTTCCCTCGTGTCCGTCACCGTACGGAAGACGGTGGCGGCGGGGGCGGGTTCGGGTGAGCCGTTGATGATCGCGGTGATCGGCCGGCATGCCTCGTCCTCTGACTCCTCGGTGCCGCGCTCGTCGGTGCCTTCCAGGGGTGCGAGCGCGTAGCCCGGCGCCTCGCCTGTGGTGAGGGCCACCTTCGTCAGCTCGGCCTCGGTGAGGGTCCTGCCGTCGCCGGTGGGCGTGGGCGACGCCGCCGCCACGGGTGTGGTGGCGGAGGCGGTCCCGGGGGTCCGCGGTGCGGCGCCGGTCGCTTCCCCGCCCGCCCCCTGGCCCTCGGCCCCGTCGGGCCCGCAGCCGGCCGCCGCCAGGCAGAGGAGGAGCGTGCCCGCCGCCACGACGGTCGTAGGTACCTTCATCGCTCACCGCTCCCCGCCCGCCGTGCACCGGATCAGCACGCTAACAACCGGCGCGGCTCCGGCGCGTGGGCCCGTGGGCCCAACTCACGGCGGCCCCGGCCCCAGCAGCGTCCACGCCCCGTACGCGGCGGAGCCGAGGGCCAGCGCCCCGACGACGGCGCCGGTACGGACCGTCGTACGCAGCCCTGCCAGAGCGACGGCCGGGGGCAGGAGCAGGGGAAACGCGGGCATCATCAGGCGCGGCCGGGAACCGAAGTAGCCGGAGCCGATGAGCGAGACGACGACGACCGCGATGCCGTAGACGAGCACGGGGAGCGGCTGCCGCTGACGTACGCACAGGTACACCAGCCACCCCAGCAGTCCCAGTGCGGCGCAGAGCCCGAGTGCGGCGGGGAGCGGCAGCCCGGCGATGAAAACGGCGAGCGCCCGGCCCCCGTCGATGCTGTTGCCCCACTGCGCCTGGACGTCGAAGTAGGCGAACGGGCCGCCCTCGCGCAGGGCGACGAACACCACGTAGGCCAGCCATCCCAGCGGCGCCAGGCACACCCCCAGCAGCATTCGGGCGTTCCGGCGGAGCAGACCCGCCGGCCGCCCGCCCGCCACTCCCGCACGAGGACGGCGGCGGCGGTGAGGGCGAGCGCCGCGATGAGTGCGGCCGCCGAGGGCCGGGTCAGCCCGGCGAGCACGCACAGCGCGCCGGCGGCGGTCCAGCGGTCCCGGAGCACCGCGTACAGCGACCAGGCGGCGAGCGCGGTGAACAGGGTCTCGGTGTACGCCATCGACTGGACGAACGCCGTCGGGTACGCGCCCCACAGCGCGGCCAGCACGATCCCGGTCCGCGGCCCGTGCAGGCGTGCCCCCACGGCGAAGATCCCCCAGGCCGCGAGGAGCCCCGCCGTCCAGGCGACGGCGATTCCGGCGCCCTGGACGGTGAAGGGGGTGACCGTGGCGAGGCCACGCTCCAGGGCCGGCAGCAGCGGAAAGAAGGCCAGGTCGGGGTGGGCGCCGCCGTCGGGGAGGGTGACGGTGTGGCCGTAGCCGTGCTCGGCGATCCGCTGGTACCAGACGGAGTCCCACCGCCCGCCCAGCAGATGCAGGGCGTCCTTCCCGGCTGCCGACGCCGACAGCCACAGGAGCAGAAGCCCGAGAGCCCTGACCGCCGCGTAGGCCCCCAGGGCGGGGGCGGCGGCGGTGAGCAGGGCCATGGCGCGGTGGCGGGTGCCGCCGGTTCCGGGCGCCACCGGTCGGAGGCGCGTGAGCTGATCGGGCATACGGGTGATTATGGTCCCGCTGCGGCCCGGCTCACCGAACCGGCCCTGGCGGGGTTCATCCTCCGGCTCACCGAACCGGCCCCGGCGGCGGGCCTTCCGGTTGCGGCCCGGCCCGGCGCCGTGGGGGTGCGCCGGGACGGGCGTCGATCACCTGCGGCGCAGACGCTAATGTCCCGGCGGCCACCCGTCATGGGCCCAGGGGCCCAAGACGGGGCTCAGCCGCCCCCGCCGGCTCCCGGGACGCGCTCCGGACCCGCGCCCGGAGACCCCACGGCCCTCCCCGTCTCGTGTGCCGGACCCGGCGGAGCGGGCGCGGCACGTCGTGCGAGGGTTTCGGGCGGCGTGCGACCCGTACGCCGGACGTGGAGAGCGCGGAAGAGGGCGACAGCGGATGACGGCCGGTTCATCGGTACCGACGGCGGAGGAACACTCGGAGCCTCCTGCGTCCGGCGGGCCCCGGCCGCGGCTGGTCCGCGACCTCTCGCTGTCGGCCGTGCTCGCAGGCGTCGTCGCGGTCGTCGTCTCCTACTCGGGGCCGCTGGTCATCGTGCTCTCCGCGGCCCGCGCCGGGCACCTCGACGCCGCACAGACCGGTTCCTGGATCTGGGCGATCTCGATCGGCAGCGGCCTCACCTGCATCGGCCTCAGCCTTCTCACACGCATGCCGGTCATCACCGCGTGGTCCACCCCGGGCGCCGCGCTCCTGGTCACCAGCATCGGTTCGTACGCGTACGGCGAGGTGATCGGCGCCTTCGTGGTGTCCGGTGTGGTGATCGCCCTGATCGGGGTGACCGGGGTCTTCGGGCGGCTGATGCGCCTGGTGCCCGGCGCGGTGGTGTCCGCCATGCTCGCGGGCATCCTGTTCTCGTTCGGCGCCGACGTGTTCACCTCTCTGGAGCACACACCCGTCATCGCCGGGTCCGTGCTCCTGGCCTACCTGCTGGGCAAGCGGTGGCTCCCCCGGTACGCGGTCCTCCTGGCACTGGCCGCGGGGGTGCTGTGCAGTGCCGCGAGTTCGAAGCTGCACATCAGGCTGGACCATGTCGGTCTGGTGCAGCCGGTCTTCACTGCACCCTCCTTCTCCGTGGCCTCGCTGATCGGCATCGCGGTCCCGCTGACCCTGGCGACACTGGCCTCCCAGAACGCCCCCGGCGTCGGCGTGCTCTCCGCCTCCGGCTACCGGCCCGACGACCGCCTCCTGGTCGGCTCCACAGGCCTGGTCTCGGCGGTGCTCGCCCCGTTCGGCTCCCACGCGGTGAACCTCGCGGCCATCACCGCCGCGATCTGCACGGGGCCCGAGGCGCACCGTGATCCGCGTCGGCGCTACGTCGCGGGAGTGGCCTGCGGCCTCGTCTACCTGGTGGTCGGTGCGTTCGGCTCGACGCTCGTGGCGTTCTTCGGGGGTCTGCCGAAGGAACTGGTCGCGGCCATCGCCGGCGTCGCCCTCTTCGGCGCCCTGTCCGGCGGGCTGACCGGTGCGGTGCGGGAGGGGAAGGACCGGGAGGCCGCGGTCATCACCTTCCTGACCACGGCCTCGGGCGTCACCCTGTTCGGCATCGGCTCGGCGTTCTGGGGGCTGGTGTTCGGGGTCGCGGCCCATCTCGTGCTGAACGGCCGGTTCCGCCGCGCGGCCGGTTCCCCGCCGGCGGACGGCACGGATCCCGCGCGGCCCGGGTGATCTCGCGTCTCAGCTGTCCCAGGGCGGCTTGGCCGGGCGCCTGTGCCACCACCAGCCACGGTCGGCGACAGCCGTACCGGACCCGGTGAGGCGCCCGAGCAGCACACCCGCGTCGTCGTCGGTGCCACGCCGGAACACCTCGTCGAGCTCCTCCAGTGCCCGGCCGAGCGGCAGGTGTTGCGGCCCCTGAGCCCGGGCCAGCTCCCCGAGGCGGTCGCGGGTGCGCAGGTCCTCGGCGTACTGGTCGAAGGGATAGCGTCCGCCCGGCGCCCACCCGGTTTCGATCCGGCGCACCAGACGTTCCCAGAGCAGCAGCGCCTCACGGGAACGGTTCACCGGGCCCGTGGCCGGAGCGTCACCGTGGGGGTCCGTCGCCGCCGCGAAGGCGTCGGTGACCGGAGTCTCCACCCTCTCCTCGTGCAGGATCTCCGCGAGGGTCTCGACCCGCGCCCCCGGGAGCTGCGCCATGGTCTCCTCGACCGCGTCCACCACGAGCCACGGGGCCCCGCCGTCCGTCTCGTCGTCCGCCTCCAGGAGACGCGCCCGTGCGACCGTCCCGTCCGGGCCCGCCGCCCAGTAGGCGGAGGGAGGCCGCTCCTGTGCCGGGTACAGGACCGTCGTACCGAGCCTGGCGGCGAGCCGCAGGGCCGCCTCGGCCTCGGTGGGCGGCGTCCTCATCACGTCCGACACCGAGACGTCCCAGGAGAGGGCCAGGTCTCCGGCCGCGGAGCGGTAGGTGCAGAGCACGGGGGCGTCCCAGTTCCGCTCGTCCGCCCCTCCCGCGTCGTCGTCGGCGACGTCCACGTCCCGGGGCTCCGCGCCCAGCGCTCCGGCCAGGGCGGACGCCATGGTGTGCGGTTCGGGCCGGTGCACCGTCAGGAAGTTGTAGAGGGCGATCACGAATACGTCCCGTCGTAGACCTTCTTGGCCTTCTCGATCACCTCAGGATGCTGGGCAAACCGGGGGTCCCTTGTCAAAGCCGGTGAATCGGTCCGCCCGCCGGCCCTGGCGATTTCCTTGAGCGCCGCGTACTCGTTCCGGTCGAGCTCCACGAGGCCCTTTCCGGAGATCGGGAAGGTCCGGCCATTGCCTTCCACACCGTATTTGCGCCCGTTGATCTCGTAGGCACTGCCGTTGTCCACGAGTTTCGCCTTGCCTTCCGCGATCGCCTTGATGTCGTTCTGCACATCCGCCTCGCGGCCCTTGAGGATGATGGTGTTCCTGGCCTTCACCATCCCGTTCCTCGCACCGGCGACGGTGTGCCGCGGGTGCGGGGGCTTGAGCTTCTTTCCGGCCGCCGGACCCTTGACGCCCGGATCGGTCTCGAACTCGCAGTCGTTGTTGTGGACCAGCGCGCCGGCGGTGCCGACACCCACGTAGTACGCGTGGATGCCGTCGACCGTCAGGTCGTGGGTGACCTGCCGCTGTGCGAAGCGGGTCACCCCGGTCACCGGGAGCGAGGTGCCGTCGGGCAGCCTCAGGCGCTCACCGGCCACGATGTCGCCGGCGTCCACCCAGCGCCGCCGCCCGTCGAGCCAGAAGGGGTGGGTGTCGGTGGCGGTGACCCGGCCGGCCGCGGTGACCAGCTGCGTGAAGTGCTTGTCGTCGTACGTCGTGAACGTCTCCGTCACACGCCGCGCCTCGGTGACCCCGCGCACCGGGTCGGTCGCGAGCACCTCGTCCCCCGCCCGAAGGGACTCGATAGGGACGCGCCCGCCGTCGGCGACCAGCACCGGGGTGCCGGGCGGGAAGCTGTGGGCGGTCCGGCACGTGGCCGGCTTGTCGTCCGGCTTCTCGTTCTTCCCGGGCGGGTCCTTCTTCCCGGCGTCGAGCTTCCTCTTCGCGTCCGCGAGCTTCTTCTCCGCGTCCTTGACCTTCTTGCGGTTCTTGACCAGGCCCTTCAGCCCGTCGTACAGATCCCCGCCGTGCTTCTTCAGCGCCTTGATGAGCTTCGCGGCCTTCTTCCACTTCCACGGCGCGCCGTACTTCGCCGCGAGCTTCCCGACCGCGCCCCCGATCAGGCTCAGCAGCACGTTGATCAACGTCTCCGTGCAGGCGCCCATGTCGCCCTTGGTGATGCAGTCCAGCGCGTCGGTGATGCCCAGTTCCTCGGCGAGGATCCTGGCGAGCTCCTTCGCCGCCTCCAACGCCTTGTCCGAGCTGGTCCTCTCCGCGCTCTGCGCGTCCTGGAGCTCCTTCAGCGCGGCGTCGTAGTCGATCTGAGACTGAGACTTCGGCGTGCCGTCGTCCGACGCCGGCTCGCCGTCCCCCGGGGAACCCCCCGTCCCGGGGTCCCCGCCGCCACCGCAGTCACCGCCACCGGTGACCCGGCACACCTGCGCGCCGATCTTCTCCGACAGCTCCGCACCGATCCCGGTGGCCACCAGCGCGCCGACGATCGCCGCGACGACCACGACCAGGCCGACGTACTCGATCGCACCCTGACCGCGCTGGCCCCCGCGCAGCCCGAGGAGACGCACCGCGGTCCGCGGCACCTTCTTCCGCGACCGACGACGTGACCGACGACGCACAACCCCCGGACGAGACATGCCATCGAAGCTAACGACCGTGCCGCGCGGGCGTCTTGGGCCCACGGACCCAACTGCGCATGGTCCTCGCCGGCTGGGGCGGCCCGACGGATTCGCCGTGGAGGAGGGCCGGCCACCGCGCCGGCGCCGCCCCCGGGCCTGGGGAGGCCGTCCGCCGTCCGGAGTGCGAGTGAACGCGGTTGGGCCCGCATTTGGGGCCTGGGGCCCAGGTCAGGCAGGGGTTCCCGGTCATACATTCGCCCCGAGGGACAACAGGCCGGGTGTCGGGGAGAGGGTGGACCGTGAGCGGTGGCAACGACTGGGGAAGCAGGGTCCCGGGCCCGGTACCGCCCGGCGGCCACGAAGGCGGGGACGGCTGGTTCCTCCCCCTGTGCCGCAGCTGGGCGGCCGGCGCCCTCGTCTACGTCGTCGCCGGGTTCCTGATGACGCGTGCGCTCGTGGAGACCCTCGCCACAGACGAGCGGCTCGAACTGTTCGGCTGGCGGATGGCGTTGCTGCACCTCCCCGGCGTCCTCGTGACCGTCCTGACGGTCCTGGCGGCCGCCCGCGCGCTACCCGCCGACCGGCGGGACTCCCGGGCCCTGTACTTCCTGGGCACGCTCGCCGTACCCGTCGCCGGGCTCGCGTACGGCTATGCCGTGAGCCGGCACGTCGTGGGGACCGAGGGCCTGCTGATGCCGGTGGTCGCCATGGTCACCGGCGCCGCCGTGGGGCTGGCCCTGGACCGGCTCCTCGATGACCGGGACGCGCCCTCGTCGGCGTACACACGCTCGTACGACTGGCGCGACCGCGGTGCCACGGCGACCGAGTACCTCGGTGTCATCGTCCTGGTCGTCGCGCTGATCGGCGCGCTCGCCCTGGCCGGGATCGGGGGCCGGATCGGGGAAGGCATCCGCTGCGCCATCACCTCGCTGACCGGAGGCGGCGGGGGCTGCGCGACGGGTGGTGACGGCACCGCCGGGCCGAGGACCGACGCCGACTACGAACCCAAGCTCTGCCAGATATCGAACGTCTCGGACACGGCGGGCGGCAAGGTCAAGATCGGCTGGTTCGAATGGGGCGAGGAGTACGGCTTCCAGCAGAAGGTCGCCCAGGCCAACACCGATGTGAACGAGGACGGGAAGGTCGACGAGAACGACAAGCTCGTCTACATGACCTTCACCGACGCCGCCTCCGCGGGCGTCAACGCCAGCACGCCCGGCGTGAAACTCGGCAGCCTCGGCAAGGCGGACGTCGACATCGGCGGTGGCATCAAGATCACCAACGGTGACACCTGGGTGTTCAGGAGCGAGGCGGACGCCCAGAAGATGAGGGACGACATCGAGGAGATGAAGATGTGGGAGACCTCGATGAAGCACAGCGGCGGCTACGGGGGCGGCTGGTACTCCGGCATGAAGTGGGCGGACAAGAAGGAGGACATCGAGAAGAAGATCGGCGAGAAGAAGATCTCCTACTCGACCGTCGGGCTGAACGTCTACGCGGACGGGGGCCTCTCCCTCAAGCCGGGTGACGAGAACAAGCTCAGCGCCAAGCTCGGCGGCAAGGCCAAGTTCTCGCCGGACGTCACGGTCACCAAGGACGACGTCAACGGCAACGAGTCGTACACCTACACCGCCAAGCTGGAGATCGAGGGCAAGGTGGGCGGCAACGCCGGCCCGCTGGGCGGCACCGCAGGCGCGAAGGACACCCGCACCGGGGCCCTCACCGTCACCCGGGACCAGAAGACCGGGAAGATCGTCCGGATCGACATGACGAACACGGTGGAGAAGACCTCGACGTCCGACAAGGGCGAGGCCGGCGGGGACAACGGCAAGAAGGACAAGGACAAGCGGGGCGGCAAGGGCAGCGTGACGGACTCCTCCGGGGACACGGGCATCGAGGTCCGGACGAACTCGGTCGTCTTCGGCAAGGAGACCGACCGGGCCACGGAGGACAAGCGCGCCCTCGCCGAGCAGTGGCTCGACGGCTCCGGCGACAACACCGCCCCGTTCGAGTACATGTTCGGCGACCGGTCCCTCCAGGAGAAGCCCGCGGGAAGCGACCCCTTCGAGCAGCTGATGTTCCAGGACGGCCTGTCCAGCACGATGCGCTACCACGGCGAGACGGACGCCCAGGAGTTCGGCTTCGAGGTCTCGCTGGGCATGAGCCTCGGATTCTCGGTGTCCGACGAGCACAAGCAGGAGACACTGACGGACGCGCAGTTCCTCGGAGCCCCGCAGGGCGACAGGCGCGCCTACCTCCCGTACAGCTACTGCGCGCAGTGACCACCCCACACGAAGAGGCGATGACGTTGACGAAGTCCAGGACGCCCGGCACGGTCGTCACCGCCGCCCTCGGTCTGACACTGCTCGCCGGCTGCGGCGGCACGGACACCGCCGCGGTCCCGGACGGCTGGGGCACGCTCGACACGAAGAGCGTGTCCGTCGGCTACCCCGAGGGCCAGGGGTACGCCCCGCAGCCCGCCGCCGAGCGCAGCGAGGCCAACGCGGCCGTCGCGCTCAAGGAGGAGAAGGGGGTGCGCACCGGCATGGTGTCGGTCCAGCTGGACTTCGCCACGGGCGTCGGCGACGCGGGTGAGGCCGCTGCCGCCGCGGGCGCCGGGATCGGGCTCGGAGCCACCCGCAAGGACACCCGGGACGTGCGCCTCGCCGGCGAGGAGAGCGCCCGTGAGGCGCGCAGGATCGACTACGAGTTCACCTCCACCGGCGAGGGGTCGACCCCGGTGAAGGGGACGCGGATGACGGGCGTCGTGGTGGCCGGTGTCGACTCGCAGGACGTACCGTTCGCCATCCGGATCAACGCGGTGAAGGATGCGCTGAGCGCTGCGGACCTCGACTCGTTCGTCGCGTCGATCACCGTCAAGTAACCCGTAGCGGAGCCCTGTTCATGGACATACTGCCCGGTGGCACGGCCACCTTCCTGCTGCTGTTCGGCCTGTTCCTCGGCGCGTTCGCGGTCCGCTCCGGCCTACGTCTGTTCCGCGTGCTGCGGCTGGTCCGGAACGGCGAGCGCGCCGAGGGCAGGTGCTCGGCACGGCGCGTGGAGGACTGCGGGACGGGGACGGAGAACCGCTACCGCACCGAGTACGTCTTCGCCTTCCGCACCCCGGACGGCCGGGAGGTGGAGTTCACCGACCACGCCCCGGGCCCGTTCGGCTTCGAGGTCGGGGCTCCCGTACGCGTCTCCTACGACCCGGCCGCCCCTGACCGCCTGGCCACGGTCGCGGGGCCGGGCGCGTGGGGGCCGCTGCTGATGCCCGCCGTGTTCGCCACGGTGCTGGGGCTGTTCGCGCTGGGACTGCTGACCGCGTTCGCGCTGACGGTGGGCTGACGGGGCGGCAGGAATGGGGGCGGGCAGGGCAGGTGGGCGGGCCGGGCAGGTGGGCGGGCCCGGTGGCTGAGGGAGGTCGGTGGCCGAGGGAGGTCGGTGGCTGTGCCGGCCGGTGGCTCTGCGGCCCCGTCAGAGCTCGGCGCGGCCGGAGGGCGCGATGAGCGGCTCCAGCGCGCCCGCCGCCCGGAGCTCCGTGTTGACGCCGATGACGGTCTCCGCGGACGGTGTCCGCGTACCGCCCCGGGTCAGGTCGATGATCAGCCCGCCGTTCGCAACCTGCGTGTACGTGCCTGGCAGCCCTTCGGGGGCGAGGGCCGCCCGCCGCTCGGAGAGGAAGACCGCTCGGCCGCAGCGGGGGTCGGAGTTCCCCAGGCCGAAGTGGTCGGCCACGGCTCTGTACAGCGGTCTGTCGTACACCTGCCCCGCGTCGATCTCCCACACCTCGCCGATGACCGCCAGGATCTCCGGTGTGCGGCGGATGACGTCCGCGTCCTCGTCCACCGTGCGCGAGCGGAAGGAGACCGAGACGGAGCGGGTGACGTGCGGCGACGAGCCGCCCGCCCGGACGGCCGACGTCACCTTCGCCGCCTCCGCGTTGTGCGCCCACAGGGACGCCCCGTAGCCCACGACGTCGAGATCGGGGCCGGTGTTCTCGCGGACGATGTAGTCGGCGAGGGCGGCGACGGAGGGCATCAGCAGAGGGTCGGCCGGGACGCCGTCCCCCGCCTCGTGCCATCCGTGGAACGTCCCGTGGTCGATGTCCCCGAGCCGCGTCAGGGTGGCACACCAGCGCTCGGCGATGGCCTGCGGGTCCTCTTCCCTGGCACCCCAGAATCCGTTGACGACGACGTTCAGCACGATGCTCTCCTCGGCCTTCTCGACAGCGCCGGCGCGCATTCCCGCCGGCCCTTCACCCCGTCACGTCGTCAGGAGTGTTGATCACCTTAACGTCGATGCCCCGGTCCTCGAACATTTCCCGCGCGGCCTCGGCGACGTCCGGATCGGACAGGTGCCACTCGACCGGTTTTCCACGCGCCGCGTCCACCTGCCGGGTGGCCTGGTCCGCCCACCTCTGCTGGAGCTTGGGGGTGAGCTCCCCGGTCTCGGCGTCGTAGAAGTCCTTGCCCCGGTAGCCGTACTTCGCCTCCAGGTAGGTGCCCCGCGCGGCGTCCCAGCCGTCGAAGTCGACGGGCTTGCCGGTGAGCTTGTCGAGCGGGACCTGGTACTCCTTTCCGCGGGCCACCTTGGAGATCTGCTCCTGGTAGCGGGCACCCATCTCGGTCGGGTAGTTCCAGACTCCGGGCCTGATCTTCGTCCAGGCGCCGGTGCCGCCGTCCTTCGAGCCCGCCCGCGGGTTCCTGAGGTCCTTGTACCAAGCCGGCTTCGGCTGGTTCCTGGCCCGCTCCAGCTCCTTCTTCCGCTTGGCCTCGGCGGCTGCCTTCCTGGCCTCGTCGGCCTGCCGCTGCGCCTCTTCGGCGGCTTCCTTCTTCTCGGGGTCCACCTCGTCGCACTGCTGGGTCAGGAACGCGACGGGCACCGAGGCCCGCACCGCGGCCACGGTGCCTGTGCCTCCGCCGCCTCCCGTGGCGTACGGAACCCGGGGAAGACCGCCCAGGCCGATGGTGCAGCCGGTCAGGCCCGCTTCGTCCGCCGCGTCGTCCGCGTGCTTCTGCGCGTCGGCGGCCGCCTTCTCGGCGCCTTCGACATCGCCGGCCTTTGCGGCCTTCCTGGCCTTGGCTGCGGCCTCCGACGCCTTCTGGGCGACCTCGCCGAGCTTGCCCAGCTTTCCCAGTTTGCCGAGCTTCCCCAGCTTGCCGACGAGCTTGGCCTCGCCGTAGCCGGGGATGAAGAGGGAGCCGATGTTCCAGAGGCCGGTGCCGATCGCCTGGCCCTCGTTCCCGTCCTTCCAGAGGTCCCGGACCTCGTCACCGACGAAGACGTCGTCGAGCACCTTCAGCCCGGTGCCGCCACTGGCCTTGGTCCAGTCCCAGACGGCTCCGAGGTAGTCCCCGTCGGACCACTTGTCACCGGCGCCCTTCGAGTCCTGGGACCACTTGTCGCCGAGGCTCTTGCCGTAGTCCATCAGGCCGTTCCACGCCTTGACGGGGTGGATGACGGTGTCGAACGTGCCGGTGACGTCGCCCCACAGGCCGTTGGCGAACACGCCGGTGAAGAACCCACCGGTCTGATGCGCGGCGCAGGAGAAGAACGCGCCCACCCCCGAGGTGCAGCTCTCGCCGCTCTCCTCACCGCCGCCCGCGACGCCGTCCCCCGGTCCGTCGCCTTCCGCCCCTTCCGAGGCGTCCACGTCGTCCTCGCCGTCACCCACCTGCACAGCGGCATCGGACCCGCCGACGGAGCCACCGGTCGCACCGCTGCTTGCGCCACTGTTCGCGCCGCTGTTCGCACCGCCGGTTGCCCCGCCGTTTGCCCCTTCGTTTGCCCCTCCGGGCGCGCCACCGTTCGACTCGCCGGACGCACCGCCGTTCGACCCGCCGGACGCACCGCCGCTCGACCGGCCGGACGCACCGCCTTCGGTGCCGCCTTCCTTGGCGCCCTCGGCACCGCCCTCGGTGCCGCCCTCGCTGCCGCCCTCGGTGCCGCCCTCCGTACCGCCTTCCGTACCGCCTGAAGCGGCTCCTCCGGCGGCTCCCCCGGTGGCTCCTTCCGTGCTGCCTGTCCCCGTGGTGCCGGAATCCCCGGTCCCCGGGGCGGGTTCCTCGCCGGATTCGGGCCCGTCGCCCGCGACCACCTCTTCGCCCCCGGGTGCCGGGCACGCGCTTCCGGTGACTTCGCAGATGGCGCTGCGCAGCCCTCCACTGATCCGACCGCCGATACCGGTCATCAGGAGCGCACCGACGAGAGCACCGACGATCAGGACGAGCCCCAGGTACTCCACCGCGGTCTGGCCACCGTCCCGGCGCCATCTGATCAACCGGGCGACGCTGAAGGGCCGATGCTCCACGCGCTGCCCGACCGGCAGGTCGAACCAGTCACGCGAACTGCGCCGCAGCAACAGGATCAGGGTCGCCACGGGGATCACCAGCTGCGGTACGCCCCGCGCGCCGTCGCCCCCGCTCAGCGTCGCCGACGCACCGAGCAGGAACCATACGTCCACTGCGACGAGGCCACGCCAGATCCAGATGTCCCCGGAGCGTACGTACAGCGACAGCGCGAACCCGGCCGCGCCCGGCAGCGCCGCGTAGAGCAGCAGCCCGAGCAGTTCCCCGTCGATGACGTCGAGCGACGACGCCTGGAGGAGTACGCCGATGCCTCCGACGACCGTGAAGACGAAGAGCGTCCGGACGAGGAGCAGCACAGCCTGCAACGGCCGTGGCAGCGGGGCCCTGCCCGTCGGGGCCGTCACCCCGCCGAAGCCGCCCGCGCCCGCGAATCCCCCTGCACCAGACATTCCGGCCCCCAACCAGACGCTGTGAGACGGCACTTCACCCCGCCCCGAGCCATCGGACCACAACGGGTGGGCGGTAGACATGGGCCCCAGGGCCCAAAAACGCAGGTTATCCACAGGCTTGTGCAGCCCCCGCCCCGATCGTGGATCGTTGGCGCATGAGCTGGATCAACGCATGGAACCCGCCTGATGCCCGGGAGACCCGCCCCTGCCGCCGTGACCGTGAGCTGCGGGAGCTGGCCGCTCTGGCGGTCGGCGGCATTCTCCTCATCTCGACGGCCTTGGCGGCCGGCTGGCCGCCGCGGCTGCTGAACAGACGCCTGCACAAGGGCGGCTGGCAGCGGGTACACCAGGGCGCCTGGGCGGCCCCGGGCCGACTGGTGGACTGGCTGACCCACGCCTGGGTCGCGCAGAAGCTGCAGCCGCACCTGGTCTGCAGCCACCGGACGGCCGGTGCGCTCCACCTGGTGGAGCTGCTGGGCCGCCCGCACCCGGAGGCGGAGTTCACCGACCCCCGCCCCGGCGTGTACCAGCGCCCCGGCGTCCGCGTGCACCAGATGACCCTCGGCCCAGCCGACCGGACGGTGCGCCGCGGCCTGTGCACGACCGCTCCGGCGCGCACGGTCGGGGACCTCATACGGTGCCTCCCGCGCGACGAGGCAGTCACAGCCGCGGACTCCGCGCTCAGCCCCCGTACGGTCCGAGGAGTTCGCCGGCCCGCGCTGCTCGACACGGCCACCCTGCGGACGGAGCTGACCGCCCGCCGTGCGGGCTCCACCCGTGCCCGTGCCTGGCTGCCCCTCCTCGACCCCCGTTCCGGCTCGCCCGCCGAAACCATCGCGCGCCTCCGCCTGCACGACGCGGGCCTGCACCCTGTCGCTCAGGCAGCCCTGCGCACCACGTCGGGACGCACGCTCCGCCCCGACTTCCTCTTCCGCGCCCAGGGCCTGGCGGTCGAGGTGGAGGGGTATGCCTTCCACTGGACCCGCGAGGCGCATGCCTTGGACCTCCACCGCTTCAACGAACTGCAGAGCTGCCCGGAGGTCCGCCGCATCCTGCGCTTCACCGCCACCGAGGTCTTCCGCCACCCGGACCGCTTCGTCGCCGAGGTCCGCGCCGCCTTGGCCGGGCTGGAGAGCGACCTCCCCAGGGAATCCGGCACTTCTTCTTCAGCCGCCTGTGGCGTTTCGTCCGAACCAGCTCTCTTTCCACCTACTGCGGCAGCACGACCCAGGATCTGACCCCCGTGTGCGGTGGCTGGGCACCGGCGAGCCCCCACTCGCCGCCCCAGTCGTCGACGACGGCCGCCAGCAGCCAGAGCGCCCGGCGGCGGCGAAGCTCGCAGAGGGCGAGGGTGTCCGGGTCGGCGTGGCGGGGGTGCTTGTCCCAGAGGACCAGGCGGAGGGTGCCGTCACGTTGACGTAGAGAGAGGTAGAGGTCCCGGCCGGGGGTGAGCGCGGCGTTGACGGTGATCAGTTCGGTGACTGCGTGGGTGACCGGCCAGGCATGGGAGCGGAACCCGTACGTGGGCAGGGCGGCGGTGACCGCGTGCCGGCCGACCGAGGCGCTGCGCGGGTCACCGGGCAGCGTGAGACTGAGGACGAGCCCCCGGTGGGGTTGGAGGTGCGCCCGCCGGTGCTGGGCCGGGCCGAGCGCGGGAGGCTTCGACCTCGCGGGGCACAGGGCGGTGTGTCGGGGTGGAGGTGCGTACGGGTGCATGACTGACTCCCTTGTGCAGGTTCCTGGTTGCGGTCACCGCCGCTGCGGTCGAGCTGTGGCCTGTCTCCCTGACGCGGACCCGCCTCTCCCAGGGCAGGAGGGTGCGGGCAGGTCCGCGCGATGCACTTCGGCCGGAGCGCAGCGTGTGCGGTGCGGAACTCAACGTATCCACCTAGGGGGCAAAATTGCCCCGACATGGAAGAAAGTGAACCCTTTCGTGGATGCGTCACACGCACAGACGGCAGACTGCCGGTGACCGCACGCGGAGGAGAACGGCATGGCAGCGAGGACTTCCCCTACCGAACGCCAGAGGCGACTTGGGGCAGAGCTGCGGAGAATGCGCACGTCAGCCGGCGTCTCGGCCGAGTTTGCGGCCGGGCTCCTGGGCGTCGATCGGGGCAAGATCTCGAACATCGAGTCGGGTGCGCGGCCCATCAGCGCAGAGCGCTTGCGCACCTTGGCCGACAGCTGTGGCTGTACCGAAGCCACATACGTTGACGCGCTCGCCGAAATGGCTCAGCCCCGCAGCCGGGGCTGGTGGGAGAAGTATCGGGGTGCCCTTCCCGAAGGGTTCCTCGACATCGCGGAGTTGGAGGTTCACGCTCTACGCATGCGGGCTGCTTACGCGATGCACATGCCGGGCCTGCTCCAGACGACCGAACACGCACTGGCCCTGTTCCGAGTTGTCATCCCGCAGCTGTCCGAGCAGGAAATCGCTCTGCGACTGGCCCACCGGGTAGAGCGTCAAGCCGTGCTCGACGGCGATGTACCGACCCCCTACACCGCCATCGTCCATGAGGCGGCCCTGCGGATGCAGTTCGGCGGGCGCTCCGTGGCGCGAGCTCAGCTGGAGAACCTGCTGGAGAAGTCCGAGCTACCCCACGTCAGGCTGCTCGTCATTCCTTTCGCCGCAGGAGCATTTCCCGGTGCCGGGCAAACGGTGCTGTACGCGGAAGGTCCGGCGACTCAGCTGGACACCGTACAGATCGACAACTCGCACGGTCCGGTCTTCGCCCATTCGGAGGCCCAGTTGGCGAAGTACCGGGCTCACCTGGACTGGATGGAACGGATCGCTCTGTCAACCTGCGAATCAAGGGAATTCATCCACGCGATCGCACATCAAATCTGAGGAGAAGACAGATGCCAGACGTCCAGTGGGAAGAGCCGTTCTGCGGCGAAGGAAACTCCTGCTTCCGGATAGGAACGGACGCAAGCGGAAACGGCTACGTCGCCCTCGTCGGGGCGGAGGATCGTTACCTCACCGACAGCCGCGAAGCCCTCCAGCAGATGATCAGGGACATCAAGGCCGGCAAGGCCGATCACCTGCTGTAGGCGGGCCCCGTGTCCGTACGGCTCTCGGCCGGGTGCCTGCGACGGCTCAGGAGGTGCCAGGTGCCCAGGCCCAGGACCAGTACGGTTCCGACGCCGATTCCGGTGAATCCGAGCGCCCGCATGGGGAAGGACGTACCGCTGGTCGAGCCGTCCGCGTCTCCCAGGCCGAAGCCTGCCGCTGCCGCGTCGCCGTCGTACGCCGGCCCCTGCTGTGCCGCTCCCTCGATGCCGACGTTCAGTGTCAGGGGGACGCTGCCGGACACCTTGGGGTCGAGGCTCACCTGGACGTAGTACCAGCCCTGGAACCGCATCGCCGATTCCGCGTCGGTGTCACCCTCGAACCGGTTCGCGTAGGCGGCCGGGGCCGTGCCGAGATCGACCCCGGTGGGGGCACCGGTATAGCCCGTGCTCTTGTCGGCGACGCGGCCACGGGCCGTGTTGTACAGGGCGAGGCGCAGCCCGTTGGCTGTGAAGGACGATCCGTCGGAGGTGGTGTTGGCCAGCTGGGCGCGGAGGAAGAGCTGCTGGCCCCAGGCGACCGGCACCCTGTAGAAGCGGCTCTCGCCCGGCCGGATGTCGTCCCTCCAGGCGCCGTCGTCCACGGCTGCCGCGTCGTTGAAGCCCGTGCCGCCGCTCACCTTCTGCGGGGTTCCGCCCTCTCCGGGTGACGGAGCCTTCGAGCTCCAGCCGGTCGGCGCCTCGGGCTCGGCGGCACCGGGCTTGAGGCCGGGTTCCGACATGTACCTCAGCTCGATCGGCCACTTGGCCGTCCCGCCGGTCTTCGACCCCGCCCAGGCCACGGTGTAGAAGTAGTCCCCGGCCTCCTGGCAGGGAACGCTGCTGTCGCCGATACGGCGCGACGCGTACGCCGCGACCGGCCGGGCGGTTTCGCCCCCGAAGTAGACGGCCGGGCTGGAACCGCACGACCTGCCGTCGGTCGAGACCAGGGAGACCTGGATGCCGTCGAGGATGGCGCTCTCGCTGCCGGGGGGCGGGGCGAGGACCGTGGAGACGAAGGCGCTGGACGTGTCGTCGAGCCGCACCCGGTAGTACTTCTTCTGGCCCGGGGAGATGGTGTCCGAGTAGATCTTCCCGCGCTCCAGCTGGGGGCCGTCGGCGCTCGACGCGGTGCCGGTGACAGGTACCGCTCCGTCGGCGAGCCGGTACGAGGGAACGGCACCTCCTGGGGCGTCGTCCGAGCGCGGGTGCGCTGCCGCGGCTGTCGGCAGCAGCAGTACGCAAAGCGCTGCCGCCACCCCGGCGGCAGCACCGCCTCGGGGCCTCGACACCATTCGCTCCTACCCTCCGACAACGGGAAACCGTTCGTGGAGGGCCCGGCACCCGGCCGACGGCCAGGGCGCCGAACCCCCCAGGACTACGTGCTGACTCTACGAGCCGTTGGTGCGCGGGAAGGAAACTTCCACGCGACGGTTCTTCTTACGGCCCTCTTCGTTGTCGTTGCTGGCGATCGGGTACTGCTCCCCGTAGCCGCGGATCTCGAAGGTGACGCTCGGGAGCTTGGTGGCGAGGATGCCCTGCACAGCGTTGGCACGCTGCTTGGAAAGGACGTCACCGTGGGCGGAGGACCCGAGGTTGTCCGTGAAGCCGAAGACACGCACCTTCGGAGCGTTCTGCGTCTGGATCTCCGTGGCGATCGCGTTGATGCGGGCCGTGGCCTCGCCGCTGAGCTTGGCGCTGTCCTTGCCGAAGAGGACTTCGGCCTGGAGGGCGAAGGTGATGTCGGCGTTGGTGTCCTCGCGACGCTCCTCGCCGCCCATGTCCTCGACGATGGACTTGATGTCGAGGACGCGGACGTCTCCGAGGGTCGCGCCGTCACCGAGCATGAGACCCGGCGAGTTCGCGTCGACCTCGACCGGGGGCGAGGCGCTCGGGACGGTGGTGGGGTTGTCGTCCGCCGAGGCCGTGGTGGCACCCCACAGGGTCGAGGTGCCGAGTACGACAGCAGCGGCGGCGCAGAGGCCGATACGGCATCGGAGTACGCCCCGCGGGGTGACCTTTGTGGGGGTGGGTGGCTGCATAGCGGTCGTCACCCCGAGATCTTGATCGTCGCGGTGGGCATGGTGGGGATCTGGAAGTCGACCTCGGTGGTGCTCTGCGGCGGAGCGGGGAACTGGGCGAAGAACGGCGCCTCCGCGCCGGCCGCGATGCCCCCGACGAATCGGGTGCACAGGCACTTTCCGTCAGTGTCCCTGAGAATGAGGTATCGCTTCTTCCCTTGCTGATCCACCAGCGAAGCACCCGCCACTGATGCGTGGTTGTTGACGAGTTCCTGCTCGCCCCCCTGCCACCCATCAGCACTGAAGGACTGCTCGGAACCATTCGTCACTGTGCCCTTGACGGTGACGAAGCCACCCGATTCACGGGCAGCCGAGTTAACCACTACTTCGACTCCGTTAGAGCCCTTGACAGTGGCGAGAATCTGACTTTCATCCACCTCGTCAGGGGCAGGCTTTTCGCTCTCCTGCTCGGATGAAGATGACGAAGAGCCCTGCGGCTTACTCTCAGGCTCGTCCGCACCGTCATCGCCGCCACAGGCCGTCAGCACGACAGCCATGGCTACGGCGGCGGCAGCGACGGCGGCCCCCTTGAAGCGAATCCGGGTCATGGCTGCACGCATCGGCGTGTTCCTCTCGGTGACGTTCACTTACTTGTCGGCCAGGTGGACGGAGAAAAGGTCTGCCAGATCCGGCAGAAGCTTGAGGTTCTTCGGATCTATGTCGAAGTCCAAGTCTTCGTCATCGCAGACAGCTTTGTACGCCTTCTGCTCCTCGGACTCATCCGTGTCGCCGTCATCGTCATCCGCCGGCTGGCTCGGCGTGGGACGTGTGTCCTCTTCGATACGACAGCGCGGCTCGATCACCGCTCGTGCAGTTGCCGTGGCCTTCCTCGTCGTCGTACTGGCGATCACCGAGTCGCCGACGGACTTGTTCGTCTCGACCGTGACGGTGTACGAGACCTCTTTGCCGCCATCCGCGTGGCACCCGGGGGCGACTACGTGAGCATCGTTCTCGGCAGCCAGCCAGTCGGCAGCATCACAGGACCCCGAGACCGCTGCACGCCCGTTCAACAGGTCGTCCCACTGCTCCAGGTCGAAGACGCCTGGCCAGCTCCAGCTGTCTCGCGCGTCCTGCGCTGCTGCCAGAGCGGCAGCATCGGCGGCCGTCTGCGCCTCGTTCTTCTTCATCGAGGCCTGCCCGACAGCGAAGTACGCGAACGCAAGAAAGAGCAGGCCCGCCACCACCATGATGTAGATGGGGAAAGCCTGCCCTGCCTCGTGCGTCTGCCCGGCTTTCAGCCGCCCGTGATCTTTCCGATCTGCGTGGTGATCGCGCCGGCAATCTTGTCGCCGAAGTTCGTCGTCATGAGCACCCCGATGATCGCCACGACCACCACGATGATGCCCAGGTACTCCACCGCGCCCTGTCCCCGGTCTGCCCGGGCCTTCATGCGCTCGACGGATGTGTTCGCCCAGACCTTGGCGTTGACGGAAGCCTTCAGCATCAGCTTGCTCATGGTGTTCCCCTCCGAGTTCGGCCGACCGGATGCCGGCCGACGCGTGAGTCTTCGCGATACCGCCTGCGTTACCGGCTTCCTCCTGGCCGGTGCCGCTGGCGACATGAGAAACGTACGGCTGGACACTCCCGTCGGCGCAGGGTCCCAGGGCCCAAAACCGGGCCCAAAGCGGACGTTGGGCCCGTCGCCCCGTGTGCGTGGCCGCGCCTGGGCTTCTCCCGTCAGCCATGGCTGCCTGTCCCCCTCGCTCCAGGTCCCGAGCCCGGCGCCGTGCCGAGCCAGCGGGCGATCGCCTCGCTGCGGCTGGTGCTGTGCAGCTTGGTGAAGATCCTGTTGATGTGGTTCTTGACGGTCTTTTCGCTGATGAAGCAGGTGGCGGCGATCTGCTGGTTGCTCATGCCCGAGGAGATGAGCTCCATGACCTCCGCCTCCCTCGAACTCAGGTCGTACTGCCGCCTGTTGGGCTTCTGAGGCCCGTTGATTTCCGTACCGGACGAAGACTGTCCCACAACAGGTTGCAGTTGCGAAAGGTTTTGTGGATTTTCGGCCGGATGCGGAGGATGCGCGGGATGCGGCACGGGCGCCCGCACTTCGTGGGCCCCGCCCCCCGGGGACTGGGCGTGCGCGCCGGGCCCGCCGGATGCGGCGCCGGCCTTCAGGGCTGACCCCAGCCCGTCCGGGAGTGGCCTCGGCTGCTGGTTGGACCCTTGCCGCATATGGGCGAGCAGCGCGCTCGCCGCCGTGGCGGTGAAGGGGGCGCGGCCGCTCTTCGTGTCGCGTACGGACTGTACGAGTTCGTCGGCCGTGAACTCGCCGTGGACCAGGTAGCCTCCCGCGCCCAGGCGCAGCGCCTCGTGCACGATGTCGCTCTCACGGCTGTACGTCAGCATCATCACGGGTGCAACCTGCACCAGGTGCGGCAGGGCGGAGATGCCGTCCACCCCGGGCATGCGCACGTCGAGCAGGATGACGTCAGGCCGGTGGCGTACGGCGGCTTCGTAGGCCTCGCGCCCGTCCGCCGCCTCCGCCACGACCTCGATGTCGGCGCGGCCGCTGAGCAGGACCCCGAGTCCCGCCCGTACCACGGGGTTGTCGTCCGCGACGACGACGCGCAGGGGCCCGGGCGCCGGACGGTCGGGGGCCTCGGGGAACGCGGGCATCGGCTGGGACCCGGCAGACCCGGTGGGCGCCGCGGACCCGGCGGGCCCGACAAGCGCCGCGGATCCGGGGGGCGCCGTGGGCGATGGCGCGGTGGCCGGGAATGCGGGGGTGCTGAGTTCGCTGCTGAGTGGGGAGCCGTGCGAGGACGTGTGCTGGGAGACGTGGTTCCGGTCCGCCCGGTCCTGGCCCGGTGTGCGCGAGACGTCGTCCGGCATTCTGCGACCTCCTCTCAGGTGTCATGGGGACGAGGGTGCGATGGCGGTGGCGCGGAGGGTGTCGTACGGGAGCGGCTAGGGGCTCGAAGCCGGGTCCGCCGCAGCTGCACCCGCGGTCGCCGATCCCGCGGTCGCCGATCCGGCGGCCGTGGTCCGGGCCGGCGTCAGGGCGGCCGTCGGGAGTTCGACGCGGACCTCGGTGCCCTTGGCCGCCTTGCCCTTGCCGATCCGGATGCGGGCGCCGATGGAGGCCGCGCGTTCGACCATCCCGACGAGTCCGAAGTGGCCGGCCCGCCTGAGGTCGTCGAGGGTGGTGCCCGCGGGCAGGCCCTGCCCGTCGTCGTACACGCTGACGCGCAGGACGTCGCCCTTGATGCCCGCGAGGACGACGAGGTAGGTGGGGTGGGCGTGCCGGTCGGCGTTCTCCATCGCCTCGGAGGCGACGGTGAGCAGTTGCCGGGCGACGACCTGGGGGACCGGGGGTACGGGTGCGTCGCCGAGGGTGCGGAACACGGTGTTCAGTCCGCGCCTCCGGGTGAAGTCCGCTGTCCTGGAACGGAGTTCGGCGATGATGTCCACCCCGCCGTCGAGGCCGGACTCGCGCCGCAGGTCGGAGAGGAGTTCCCGTGATTCGGCGGCGGCCCGTCGGGCGGACCTGGCGACCAGTTCCGCCTGGTGCCGGACGGTGAGCGGGTCCGTCCGGCCGCAGGAGTGGGCCAGCCCGTCGGCGGCGAGGGCCAGACCGTGCAGGGTCTTGGCGACGGAGTCGTGCATCTCGCGGGCCAGTCGTGCGCGTTCGTCCTCGACGGCGACGCTGACGGCGAGGCGGGCCCGGGTCTCGGTCAGCGCCTGGCTGGCCGCGCCGACGCGGAGCATCAGGTTGCGCAGCGTGACACCGACCGCACCGGCGAGGACGCAGAAGCCCGGGAGCAGCAGGGCGCTGGTCAGGCCTCCACGGAACTCCTGGTCGGCGCCGTAGGCGGCGGCCAGGATCAGGATCTCGACCACGGCGAAGACGCCGGCCGCCCGCCAGCCGTAGAGCAGTCCTGCGAGCAGCGGGGTGCAGACGACCGCGTAGCCGAGGGTCGAGTCCGGTGTGGCGGTGAACAGGAGCAGGGCGCCGAAGACGGTGTCGGCTCCCAGCAGGAGCGGGGAGCGTACGAGGAGTGGTCCGAAGCGTTCCCAGTCGCGGTAGAGGGCGTACGAGCCGACGAAGGTGACGAGGACGGCGGAGGCGACGAGCCAGCTCGCGAGGCCGGGGGCGGTGTTGTCGAGGGCCTGCGGGGTGCCGATGGCGATCATGGCCAGGCGGAAGAGGAACACCTGGCGGGCCAGCGCCGAGAGGGCGTTGACCTGGATGGACACGGTGGGTGCCGGGCCGGCGGGCGTGGACAGGGCGGCGTGCCGCGTGTCCTCGGCACCCGGGTGCAGGGAGATCGTCATGGGCGGCCGCTCACTCCCCTGTGAAGGACCCGAGGTCGGTGTCGGATCCGAGCAGCATGGCTGCGCCCATGAGGATCATGGTGGCGGGGATCATGAAGGTGGTGACCATCAGGGTGGCCTTGGGGACGGCCTTGGCGGCCTTGCGCCGGGCGTTCTGCGCGTCGGTGCGGCGCATGTCGTTGGCGATGGCGATGAGTGTGTCGACGATCGGTGCGCCGAGTTCCTCGCCCTGCTGGAGTGCGGTGACGAACATGGCGACCTGTTCGGAGTCGTTGCGCCTGCGGAGTTCGTCGAAGGCCTGCCTGCGGCTGATGCCCATGTCCATCTGCCGCAGGGTGATGCGCAGTTCGTCGGACCAGGGGCCCTGGTACTTCTCGGCGACCCTGTCGAGGGCCTGCCGGAATCCGAGTCCCGCGGAGACGACGACGGCGAGGACGTCGAGGAAGTCGGGGAGGGTGCGGTCGATGTCGTCCCTGCGTTTGCGGACGGCGGCCCAGATGCCGACCTCGCCCCAGAACAGACCGAAGGCGATCATGAACAGGGCCATGAAGAACTTGCCGCTGCTGAGCATCGCGAAGGCTGCGAATCCGCCGAGGGCGCTGTAGACGGCGCGCCGGGCCGCGTAGCGGTCGATGGTGAGGCCGCCGGGGTTGCCCGCCATGTCGATCCTGCGGCGCTTCTCGTTGACCTTCTTCGGCCCCATGAGGCGGAGGACCAGGGGCGCCCAGCGCATGCCGAGGCGGTCGATGCCGGAGCCGACGGCGGTGGTGCGGGTCGAGCCGACTTCGAGCGCGAGCGCGAGGTCGCCGGGGAGGGTGGCCTCGGCGCGGTACATCCGGATGCCCTTGAAGACGCCGAAGACGCTGACGCCGACGACGAGAGCGAGCAGCAGTTCCATTCCGGCCCCCTCCTCAGATATCGATCTTGGAAACGCGGCGGATGGCGACGAAGCCGAGGGCGTAGAGGCCGAGCGAGACGATGACGGCGATCTGCCCGATGACCGATCCCGTCATCCGGTCGAGCGCGCCGGGGAGGATCGAGTTCACCAGGAGCATCGCGCCGACGCCGATGGCCGGGACGGCGTAGGCGGTGGCGTTGATCTGGGAGAGCTGGGTGCGGACCTCGCGCCGGGTCTCCTTGCGCTCCTCCAGGGTGACGGTGAGGTTGCGCAGCGAGGACACGACCTGGCCGCCGGCGCGGTTGGACAGGATCAGGGTGGAGACCAGGACGACGAGTTCGCGGGAGGGCAGGCGTTCGGCGAGTTCGCCGAGGGCGTCGTCGAGGGTCCGGCCGACTCCAAGCTGGTCGGCGACGACGCGGAGTTCGTCCCCCGCGGGCGATTCGAGTTCGTCGGCGGCCATGGCGATGGAGGTGCGCAGGGAGAGCCCGGCCTGGGTGGCGTTGGCGAGTACCCGTGAGATCTCGGGCAGCTGGCTGATGAAGGCCTCGGTGCGCTTGGTGCGGTGCCAGTTCAGGAAGGTGTTGGCGCCCCAGATCGCGGCGATTCCGGCGAGCGGGCCGAAGAACGAGGCCAGGAGGGAGGCCGCGATGAGCCAGAGCGCCGCCACGGAGCCCACGACGTAGAGGAAGTACTCGCCCGGTGTGATGTCGAGGCCGGTGGCCGCGAGCTTCAGCTCGATCCTCTTGCCGAGTTCCGTACGGCGCAGCCGGCGGTCGAGGCCCCGGAAGCGGCGCTGCGGGCCCATGTCGATCTGGCCGGTCGAGGAGAGCCGGTCGACGAGGGCTTCGCGCTGGGCCTTGCCCGAGGTGTAGGCGTGCAGGCCCAGGACGCCGAGTACGCAGCACAGCAGCGTGACGCCGATGGTGAGCGGTGCGAGGTTGTCCATGTCGGGGTACCTATCTGGCTTCTCGGGTGGCGAGGTATTCCTCTGACGGGGCGACCCCGAAGGCCTGGGGGATCGGCTGCCCGGCCATGTGGAGCCGGTCGGCGATGCGACGTGGGAGCGGGAGGGCCTGGAACTCGCCGTGGATCACACCGTCGGTGTCCATGGGGCGGGCGTCGAACCGGGCGACGGTGACGATCCTGTACGGGTCACGCCCGTGCGAGTCGAGTACGGCGATCTCGGTGACGCGCCTGGTGCCGTCGGCGTGCCGGGTGAGCTGGACGATGACGTCCACGGCGCTGTTGATCTGGTCGTGCAGGGCCTCGAAGGGGATCTTGATCTCGGACATCGACGCCAGGGTCTGGAGGCGCATGAGCGCGTCCTCCGCGCTGTTGGCGTGGACGGTGGCCAGCGAACCGTCGTGGCCGGTCGACATCGCCTGGAGCATGTCGAGCGACTCGCCGCCTCGGACCTCACCCACGACGATGCGGTCGGGGCGCATGCGCAGGGAGTTGCGGACCAGGTCGCGGATGGTGATCTGGCCCTTGCCCTCCACGTTCGCGGGGCGCGACTCCAGCCGGATCACGTGGTTCTGCTGGAGCTGGAGTTCGGCGGAGTCCTCGATGGTGACGATGCGTTCGCCCTCGGGGATGAGTCCGGAGAGCGCGTTGAGGAGGGTGGTCTTCCCCGTGCCGGTGGCCCCGGAGACGATCACGTTGAACTTCGCCTGGACGAGCCCGGCGAGCAGGAGCAGCATCTGCTGGTCCAGCGAGCCGAAGGCGATCATCTCCTGGAGCGAGAAGGACCGGGGGAAGCGCCGGATGGTGAGCGTCGCGCCGGTCAGGGCGAGGGGCGGGATGATGACGTTGACGCGCTCGCCGCTGGGCAGTCGGGCGTCGACCATCGGGTTGGCCTCGTCCACCCGCCGGTTGACGGTGGAGACGATGCGTTCGATCGTCTGCATGAGCTGCTCGTGGCTGGCGAAGCGCATCGGGAGCTGCTCGACCCGGCCGGCCCGTTCGACGAAGATCTGGTCGGGTCCGTTGACCATGATCTCCGTGATGGAGGCGTCCTCCAGGAGGGGTTCGAGGACGCCGAGTCCGAGGGCCTCGTCGACGACCCGGCGGATCAGCTGGGAGCGTTCGACGGTCGAGAGGACGGGTCCCTCGCGGCTGATGATGTGGCCCAGTACGCGTTCCAGCCGGGCCCTGCGGTCGGCGGCGGCCAGCGAGGACATCTCCGCGAGGTCGATCTCCTCGAGGAGCTTCGCGCGGTACGTGGCGACCAGGTGGCCGTCCTCCCGTCCCCCTCCGCGCTCCTCGGGGGCGGTGATGCGTGCCCGCAGGCTCATGGGTGGTACTCCTCGGGTGGGGTGGGTGCGCTCAGTCGTCGCGGGGCATGGTGGCGGACTTCTCGACGGTCCGGTCCCCGAGCAGGCCGAGGAGGACGTCCGGGACGGAGACCGTGACCGTCACCGTGACGGAGTCGCCTCCTGACGGCGGGGTGATCCGGGACCGCTCGGCGACCCAGCTGGTCATGGACGCCCTCCCGACCCGCGCGTAGGACCCGGACACGTCCTCCTGCGCGGCGGTGCGGGCGGCGGCCCTGGCTCCGGTGCCGGCCTGCTGCGCGGTGTAGGCGATCAGGCCGAGCTGGATCCCGGCGAGGCCGATGAGGATGAGGACGGGGAGGAAGCCCAGGTATTCGAGGGCGGTCGAGCCGCGGTCCCCGGCTCCGCGCAGCCGCTGCCCGGCCGCGCGTGAGGTCCGTTGCGGTGCCATGACGCGTCACTTCCCTTCCGCGGCCGCGCCGGCCGTCGCCTCGACGGGAATGGGGAGGCTGGCGAAGCCCGGGAACAGGACGGGGGCCTTGAGGACGACGGTGGCCGTGACCAGGTCGTCGCCCTCGGTCCCGCAGGCGCGGATCTCCGCGGGTCCCTCCCAGGCGCTCGGGAGCCTTTGGTACACGGCGTCCCTGCACCTGCTCTGACGGTCCCAGGCGCCCGCGGCGACGGCCTTGCGCACGCCTTCGTCGGCGGCGCCGCTCGCCAGGGTGAAGGTGTAACCCACCAGGACGGCCTGCCAGAGCAGCACCAGCGTCACCAGGATGATCGGCACCATCCCGGTGAACTCGATGCTCAGCTGCCCGGTGTCGCGTCCGGGCCGTGGCCGTATCCGGTCGGGTTCTCCCCTGCTCTGCGTCACTTCCGGCCTCCCCCGCTGGTCGTGCCGCCCTTGCGCTTGCGGCCCCCGATCGAGCCCCTGTCGCCGCGCAGCATGCCGCCGCGGGGCTCGGCTCCCTGCGAAGGCTTCACGAGTCCGAGCTCTCCCGCCAGGGCCCAGAGGGCCTGTTTCACGGTGGAGCGTGGGTCCAGCTCGTGCATCCGGCCCGAGTCCACCGCGCCCTGGAGTTCCTTGAAGTTCGCCGGTACCGCCGTGCCCGACATCCGGGTTCCGGTGATCCGCTGGATGAGCGGCGGCTGGATCTCGGTGTTGCGGTTGAAGCGGTTGACGAGGGTGACCGTCTCCTCCGCCTTGCGGATCTGGAGGCGGTCCCACATCCGCACGATGCGCTTGGCGCCCCGCACGGCGACGACGTCGGGTGTCGTCACCAGCACGGCGGTGTCGGCCATCTCGATGGCCGCGGCGTTGGCCCCGTTCATCTGGCTTCCGCAGTCGATGACGACGACCTCGTAGCGTGAGCGCAGGGCGCTGACGATCTGGCGGGCCGCGCGGTCGCTGACCTCCTCGCCGCGTTCGCCCTCACCGGGGGCCAGCAGGAGCGCCAGGCCGGTGTCGTGGGAGAACACGGCGTCGGAGAGGACGCGCGGGGATATGTCGGTGATGGCGGCCAGGTCGACGACGGAACGCCGGAACTGCACGTCGAGGTACGCGGCGATGTCGCCGGTCTGGAGGTCCAGGTCGACGAGTGCGGCGGTGTGCCCGGAGGCCTGTGCGGCCAGGGCCAGTTGTACGGCTGTGAGGGTCGCGCCGACTCCGCCCTTGGCCCCGGTGACCGTGACGACCGTTCCCTCGGGGCCGGTGAACACGTCGCCTCCCGGCCCGAGGTGGCGTCGGACGCCCGTGGACCACTGCGCGGCGGCCTGGACGCGGTTGGCGAGCTCCTCGTAGCTCAGGGGGAGGGTGGCGAGACCTCGGGCCCCCGCGTCCATGGACGCGGCGAAGAGCCCGGGGCTCGCGTCGGCGGTGATCAGCACGACCCCCACGGCGGGGAAGCGCAGGGAGACCTCGCGGATCAGCTCCAGTGCGGGCACCGGGCCGATCCGCTCGTGGACCAGCACGACCTCGGGCAGTTCCTCGATGGACTCGCCGGCGAGGCGGGCGAGGGTGTCGATGAGCTGCGTCGAGTCGCCGACCGGAGCGGCCGGCTCCGCGTCGGGGAGCTGGCTGAGCAGGGTGGTCACGGACCTGGCCGCGTCGGTGTCACCGACCGCCGGGAGGATTCTGGTGGTCATCCCATCCTCACTTGTCCTTGTCGAGCGTGTAGGTCCGGTCGCCCGGACGGATGACGCCGTCGCTGCCCGGGGCGATCAGTGCGAGACGCACGTGCTGGGCGAAGGACTCGGCGTAGGCCACGCGCTGGGTGTCGAGGGTGTCGAGCGCGAAGGTGATCGGTACGGCCTCGGTCGCCTGGTTCCTGTCGTCCTTCCTCGGTTCCAGGGCGGTCAGCTGACCGACGTCGAGGACTTTCGCGTTGGAGACGATGACCTTGGACTGGGCCACCTCACCGTCCCGTTCGCCCGCGAAGGTGGCGTAGATGTTGACCTTGTCGTTGGGCCGGATCTTGCCCGCCACACCGGTGGCCGCGTCGATCATGATGGCGATCTCCTGCTCGCCCGGGCGCAGTTCAGGGCTCCGGACCATCATGTCGGACTGCATCAGGGAGCCCGCCCGGAGTTCGGTGACGGCGATCTTGCCGTCGACCTCGTCGATCTCCGTGACGGCGTTCTCCGACAGCCAGCGTTTCGGCATGGAGACCTTCTCGAACTGCTTCGCGGACAGGGGCGTGTACGGGGCCACGTTGTCCTTGAGCCGGTAGGCGTCGACCTCGGGGCCGACCTTCGAGTTGACGTCGCTGATCACCGAGAGGACCCCGGCGAAGGCTCCGAAGGCGCACAGGACCGACAGGAGCAGGAGTATCACGCCGCGGCGCTGGCGGGAGTTCATGAGCCGGACAACCTCGTTCGAATCGGATGCGGGGAGCAGCGGACAGAGAGGGATGCGCGGTGTCTGCGGAGAGCCCTTGGCGCACTAGGTGGCGGGCGGTGCGGGCGCTCCGTGGCTCAGGACACCCGGGGAGTGCATTCGGTTCTCCGGCGGGGCGAGCGGGGAGGAACAGAACGCGCAGCGGTCACCGATGAGCTCCATTCCGCACCAGTGGCAGTTCTCCCGGCGTACGGAGGAAACGAGCTGGTAGATCACGGAGATGTCCGGGAGGAAGGAAGCGAATTCCACCAGCTTCCCCGTTCCCCACCAGCGTGGTGAACCGGAAGGCAGGGCGCACTCCTGGACGGCCTGTACGCCCCATGCGGGGGCGAGGGTCTGCTGGACCCATTCGGAGGCCAGCTGGCCCTTGGCGACCATCAGCTGTGTGGCGAACGGCGGCCCGGTGGGCGGTTCGGCCGAAGGGCCGATCCTGACGAGCTGCGGGCTGGGGCCGGCCAGCACGGCGAACTGCGATCCGGGGACCCAGGACTTGGCGTGGGTCTTGAGGCTGACGGGGACCCGGTCGAGCCTGGCCACGGAGTTCAGCAGGGCTCCGGCGTGGATGTAGTGGGCGAGTAGGCGGGCCGCCGAGGCCACCACTCCCGGGCTGAAGTCGCAGACGGAGAGCTGGCGCAGCTGGCGTACGAGTACGGCGACGCCCAGGGGCGGCAGGTCAGTCCTGAGCAGGGCGATGCGGTCGCTCTCCAGGACCGAGCGGATGGCGTGCAGTCTGCGTTCGTGGGCGGCGCCGATGCCCGTGGGGTAGACCGCGACGACGTAGCCGTGCTTTTCCAGGAGCAGGTTCATGTCACCGATCGCGAGATCGAGGGGCTGGGCCTCGGGTGCCTGCAGCAGGGCCGCCGTGGGTGTCTGCTGATCGGTCGGCGGGAGCACCAGATCGGCACTGGTCACTGCTATTGCGGTCGGCACGCTCTTCCCCGTTCGGCTCCGGCCGTCGTCGGTGACGACTTCGGCCGCAATCGCTCCTGCTCCGTGCTTCTTTCCCCAGCACTTTAACCACGTCAGACCGGGCAGAGAACAGATATCGGAACCCAGTACGAAGTCGTGCGGCACAGGCGTTCGCTACGCCTCCGTACGAAATCGGACGAAAAGCAGAGTGGTTAACTCCTGCACCACTGCATAGAGTTACCCCGGCCGAACCGGTTTGAAATCCCGGGGAATTGATCCGCCCACGTCAGAGCGGATTGCGGCCGCTTTCCACGGCCTTCCGCGATATCGCGCCCGTCACGTTCCGGACACCCCTGCCGAGTCACCCGCGCGAGTGCACTCCCGACGTTCCACGAGCGGTCACCCGAAGGTGTGCGTGGGCGCCGCCCACCCCCGCACCCGGCACCGTCGCACGTATCCGTGCCGCCAGAGGTCTTGACAACTCGATTGGTCTGGACCAGTTTATCGGCCAACGGTGGCCACCGTTTCCGCCAGCACCCCCAACTCCCCCACCGGAGGCAGCAAGTGGAACGCTCCGCAGGCAGCAGCAGACACAGAAGGAGCCGGGTCCGGCCCCTCCTCGGCGGGGCGGTCGCCGTCGTCGCGGCGGGGGCGCTGGCCGTCACCGGTCTCGCGACCGGTGCGCAGGCCGCCGAGGTCAACGTGGCCAAGAACGCCGGATTCGAGTCCGGGCTCGCCAACTGGACCTGTTCCGGCGGCAGCGGCACCACCGTCTCCTCCCCCGTGCACAGCGGCACCTCCGCGCTCAAGGCCACCCCGGCCGGGCAGGACAACGCCAAGTGCACGCAGACCGTGGCCGTGAAGCCCAACTCGACCTACTCACTGAGCTCCTGGGTGCAGGGCGGTTACGCCTACCTCGGCGCGAGCGGCACCGGGACCACGGACGTCTCCACCTGGACACCCGGATCGAGCAGCTGGACCCAGCTGAAGACCGGCTTCACCACAGGCCCCTCGACCACCTCCGTGACCGTCTACACCCACGGCTGGTACGGCCAGGCCGCGTACTTCGCGGACGACGTCCAGGTGACCGGCCCGGACGGGGGCGGTGGCACCGACCCGGAGCCCGCGATCCCCGGGACCCCCGCCGGGCTGACCGTGGGAGCGACGACCACGTCCTCGGTCGCCCTGAGCTGGAGCTCCGTGTCCGGCGCGACCGGGTACACCGTCTACCGCAACGGCACGAAGGCGACCACGTCCACCGGCACCTCCGCGACGGTGACGGGGCTGGCGGCCGACACCGCGTACCAGTTCGCCGTCAGCGCCACCAACGCCGCCGGTGAGTCCGTGAAGTCCGCGACCGTCAGCGGCCGTACGGCGAAGGCTACCGACCCGGGCGGACCCACCACCTCGGTGCCCAAGCACGCGGTGACCGGCTACTGGCAGAACTTCGACAACGGCGCCGCGGTTCAGAAGCTCAGCGACGTCCCCGCGAACTACGACATCATCGCCGTGTCCTTCGCGGACGCCACCACCACGCCCGGCGCGGTCACCTTCAACCTGGACTCGGCGGGGCTGAACGGCTACACCGTCGCCCAGTTCAAGGCCGACATCAAGGCCAAGCAGGCCGCCGGCAAGAACGTCATCATCTCCGTGGGCGGCGAGAAGGGCTCCGTCGCGGTCAACAGCGACGCCTCCGCGACCGCGTTCGCCGACTCGGTGTACGCGCTCATCCAGGAGTACGGCTTCAACGGCGTCGACATCGACCTGGAGAACGGCCTCAACTCCACCTACATGACGAAGGCCCTGCGCTCGCTGTCGTCGAAGGCGGGCTCCGGCCTCGTCATCACCATGGCGCCGCAGACGATCGACATGCAGTCGACCTCCGGTGAGTACTTCAGGACGGCGCTCAACATCAAGGACATCCTGACCGTCGTCAACATGCAGTACTACAACAGCGGTTCCATGCTGGGCTGCGACGGCAAGGTCTACTCCCAGGGTTCGGTGGACTTCCTCACCGCGCTCGCCTGCATCCAGCTGGAGGGCGGCCTCGCCCCGTCCCAGGTCGGCCTCGGCGTCCCCGCCTCCACCCGCGGCGCGGGCAGCGGCTACGTCGCCCCGTCCGTCGTGAACGCGGCCCTGGACTGCCTGGCCAAGGGCACGAGCTGTGGTTCCTTCAAGCCGTCCAGGACCTACCCGGACCTGCGCGGCGCGATGACCTGGTCCACCAACTGGGACGCCACCGCGGGCAACGCCTGGTCCAACGCGGTCGGCCCGCACGTCCACGGGCTGCCGTAGCCGAGGCTGCCGTAGCTCCACCGGACCGTCGGTCCAGCAGCGCCGCCGCTCCCCCGGCGGCGCTGCTGCGTGCGGATCCGCACGCGGATGTCACCAGGGCAGTTCGCGCACCTGCTGGACGCACAGCACGACGAAGAGGAGCCCCGCCGCGCCCAGCATCCCGTTGCTGAGCCAGCCGTTGCGCCACTCCCTCGGTGTGCGGGAGGTGTTCAGCAGCCACAGCAGGGTCAGGGCCAGGAACGGCATGAAGAACGCCCCCAGCACCCCGTAGCCGATGACCAGCCCGAACGGCTCGTCCAGCCACAGCAGCGTCATCGGCGGGAACGTCAGCCAGAGCAGGTACGCGCGGAAGGGCACCGACCGCTCCTGCCGGCCCACGGTGTCGCTGCCCGCCCTCTCCACGCCCCGGTCACCACGGCCGGCGGCCTGGATCCGCTCGACGAAGTCGGCGAACATCAGGCTCACGCCGTGCCAGACACCGATGAGCGACGAGAACGACGTCGCGAAGAAGCCGACCAGGAAGAGCTTCGCGGTGGCCGCGCCGAAGCGGTCCTCCAGGACCTGGCCGAGGTCGATCAGCCCCCGGTCGCCCTTCGTCAGGGCGATCTGCGAGGAGTGCAGCAGCTCGGCGCCGACGATGAGCATCGCGACGACGAAGATGCCCGTCGTGATGTAGGCGACCCGGTTGTCCATCCGCATCACCTTCATCCAGGAGGTGTTGGACCAGCCCTTGGCGTTCACCCAGTACCCGTACGCCGCCATGGTGATCGTGCCGCCGACCCCGCCGATCAGACCGAGCGTGTAGATCAGCGAGCCGTCCGGGAGTACGGGGAGCAGCCCCGCGAAGGAGGCGCCGATGTCCGGCACCACCCGGATCGCGACATAGACCACTACGACGAACATGACGCCGATGAGGACCGTCATGACCTTCTCGAAGACGGCGTACTGGTTGAACCAGACGAAGACCAGGCCGACCAGTCCGGTGACGATCGCCCACGTCTTGAGGCCCGGCCCGTCGGGGAAGAGCGCCACGATGGGCAGGGCGCTGGAGGACATGGCCGTCGCGCCGTAGACGAAGCCCCAGACGACGACGTACACGGCGAAGTAGCCGGTGGTCCAGCCGCCGAGGGTGCGCCAGCCGTCGAAGAGTGTGCGGCCGGTCGCGAGGTGCCAGCGGCCCACCGCCTCCGCGAGGGAGATCTTGACGAGGCAGCCGATCACCGCCGCCCACATGAGGGTGTAGCCGAATTTGCTGCCGGCGATGAGGGTCGCGACCAGGTCGCCGGCTCCGACACCCGTCGCCGCCACGACGATGCCGGGCCCGATGTACTTCCAACTGGATCTACGTGGACGGGAGTCCAGCTCCCCGGTCTCTGTGGTGTCACTCGTCTCGGCCATGTCGATCAACGAAGCGCAAAGTCCCGGTTCGCACAAGGGGGCGTGTGACACCCCCGCCAGGCCCTCTCCTCACCAGGACAGCTGTGGACGTTCCGTGACAGGAGATGACCGTGCACTCCCCCCTTCCCCGTGGGACGCTTGTCGCGCTGGACCGTAAGGCGCTGGACGGGGGAAGTGACATGGCAGGCGCGCGAGTTGATCCGCTGGGAAGTGGAGATCCGGCGACGCTCGGCAGGTACGAACTGATCGGGAGGCTGGCTTCCGGCGGCATGGGGCGCATCTACCTCGCCCGGAACGCCGAGGGGCAGCTGGTGGCGGTGAAGACGCTGCTCTCCGACGGCGTCGTCAGTGATGTCGACCGGCGGCGGTTCACCCGCGAGGTGGGCCTGGCCCAACGCATCGACAGCGCGTTCACGGCGCGCGTGCGGGACGCCGATCCGGGGGCGGATCTGCCGTGGATGGCGATCGACTACATCGCAGCGCCACCGCTCTCCGTACTGGTGAGCACCGCCGGGGTGCTGCCGGCCTCGGCGGTCCAGTGGCTGGCGGCGGGCACCGCGGAGGCGCTGGTCACGCTGCACGGCGAGGGCATCATCCACCGGGACCTCAAGCCGCAGAACATCCTGCTGCCGCTCCCCGGCCCGCGGGTGATCGACTTCGGCATCTCGCACGCGAACGACCTCACCCGCACGAGCCTCACCCTGGGCACGATCGCCTTCACCTCGCCGGAGCAGGCCCGGGGCGAGCCGTCGACCGAGGCGTCGGACGTGTACTCGCTCGGGGCGACCCTGTTCCACCTGGCGCTGGGCAGGCCCCCCTACCGCGACGGCAGTGACACGCTGGCGCTGCTGGCCCAGGTGCAGCGGGGCCAGCTCGACCTCGACGGTCTGCCCAAGGAACTGACGGCGTTGATCCGCCCCTGCCTGGCGGCCGATCCCGCGCAGCGGCCCGTCCCCGCGGAGATGCTGGCCCGCTTCCGGCAGTCCTTGGCCGGGCTTCCGGTGTCGCAGGGCGGTCGCCGCTGGCTGCCGCAGCGCTGGACGGACCTGATCAGCTCGTACGAACGTCATGGGCGGGACCTGGCGCGTGGAGCCGGCATCGGCGCGGACACTCCGGGCCCCGGGGGGATCAGGGCCGGCCTGCGCACGGATGTCGTCCCGCCTCCGGACCCGACCCGTGTGTACACGCAGGAGCGTGAACGGGCCGAACGTGAGCGCGCCGAGAGGGAGCGGGCCGAGGAGGCACGGGCCGAGAAGGAGCGGGTGGAACGCGAGCGGGCCCTGCACGCCCAGGAACGGCTGCGCGAGCAGGAGTGGCAGCAGGAACTGGAGCGGAGAAAGGCCGAGGAGGCACGGGCCGAGAAGGAACGGGTGGAACGCGAGCGGGCCCTCCTCGCCCAGGAACGGCTGCGCGAGCAGGAGTGGCAGCAGGAACTGGAGCGGAGAAAGGCCGAGGAGGAGCGGAGGAAGGCCGAGAAGAACGCCCGGGAGAGGGCCGCCAGGGCCAGGGCCCGTCAGCAGGCCTCGGGCCCGTCGTCCGCCTCGGCGCGATCCGCGTCCGGGACGTCGAAGCCGGCGTCCCGCCCGGAACCGCCCCGGACGCCACCGCCCGCACCCGCTCCGTCCGGGAGGTCGTCGTCAGCCGTGGTCTGGCTGGTGGTGCTCGCCGCCGTCGCCCTCCTGGTCCTCTGGCTGGCCAACAGGCCGGACGGCGGGAGCGGCACGCACTCGGGCGGCGTGGGCACGAGCACGGGTGCCACCGCCGTCGGCGACAGCGGTCCCGGCGGGGACAGCGGCGGCGAGGGGACACCCGGTCCGGACAGGACGGTGCTCCGCGTCGGGTGGGTCTGAGGCGTACGTGCTCCCGTACGCCTCGGACCCGACGCTTCAGACCGGGCCGGACCGGCCCGGGGAAGCCCCCTAGATCACCAGGCTGAGCGCCGCGGCGACGACGAAGCCGGCGACCGAGAGCACCGTCTCCAGGACCGTCCAGGTCTTGAGGGTGTCGCGCTCGGAGATGCCGAAGTACTTCGAGACCATCCAGAACCCGCCGTCGTTGACGTGCGAGGCGAAGATGGAACCCGCCGAGATCGCCATGATGATCAGCGCGAGGTGCGCCTGCGACATGTCCTGGCCCTCGACGAGCGGGACGACGATGCCGGCGGTGGTGACGATGGCGACCGTGGCCGAGCCCTGGGCGACCCGCAGGACGACGGAGATCAGCCAGGCGAGCAGGATGACCGGCAGGCCGACGTCGTTGAAGGTGTCGGCGAGCGCGTCGGCGATGCCGCTGCCCTTGAGCACCGCCCCGAAGATCCCGCCCGCGCCGACGACCAGCAGGATGTTGCCGACGGGCTTCAACGAGGCGGTGGAGACCGATTCGAGGGACTTGCGGGACCAGCCGCGCCGGATGCCCAGCAGGTAGTAGGCGAGGAACAGGGCGATCGTCAGGGCGACGAAGGGGTTGCCGAAGAACTCGATGACGGAGCGCGGGGTGGAGGGGTCCAGCGCGATGGAGGAGAACGTCGCGGCGAGGATGAGGATCAGCGGGGTGCCGATGATCGCCAGCACGGTGCCCAGCGGGACGGGCTTCTCGTGCGGGGTGACTCCGGCGGCGCGCTGTTCGGCGACGACCGCGGCCTTCGACTCCTCCGCGGCCTCGACCATGTCCTGCGGCACCTCGACGAAGATGCGCTTGCCGATCCAGGCGGCGTAGCCCCAGGCGGCGAGGACGGACGGGATGCCGACGAGGGCGCCCATCAGGATGACCCAGCCGAGGGAGACGTTGAAGAGGCCCGCGGCGGCGACCGGTCCGGGGTGCGGGGGCAGGAACGCGTGGGTCATGGAAAGGCCGGCCAGCAGTGGCATCGCGTACAGGACGACGGACTTGCCGGAGCGCTTGGCGGCGGCGTACACGATCGGCGCGAGGACGAAGATGCCGACGTCGAAGAAGACCGGGATACCGAAGATGAGGCCGGTGAGCCCCATGGCGAGCGGGGCGCGCTTCTCACCGAAGAGGTTCAGCAGGCGGGTGCTCAGTACCTCCGCGCCGCCGGACACCTCCAGGATCGCGCCGAGCATCGTGCCGAGGCCGATGATGATCGCGACGTGTCCGAGGATGCCGCCCATGCCGGACTCGATGACCGAGACGGCGGCGGACTTCTGGACCGTGCCGAAGAGTTCGGTGACGGAGAGACCGGCACCCAGGCCGACGGCTATGGACACGGCGAGCAGGGCGACGAACGGCTGCAGCCTGACCTTGATGATCAGGAAGAGCAGGAGTGCGATCCCGAGCGCGGCGACGGTCAGCAGACCGGGGGTCCCGCCGATCAGGAGGAGCAGTCCACCGGTGTGTGGTGGGACCTCGGGAGCGGGGGCGGCGGCGAGCAGCATGAGCGGTCAACTCCGGTGGTGACAGGGGGTCCTTCGGGGCAGGGAGGAGCGCGGCACGGCACCCCGTACGGAAGGGGGAGGGGTGCCGTGCCGTGTGGCGGAGCGGTTGGGGGGCCGGCTGTCCGGGGGCGGACCACCGGCCGGCGGATCGGACGGTCAGCCGAGGACCGCGAGCGCGTCGATCTCGATGAGCAGTCCCTTGGGGAGGCCGACGTACACCGTCGTACGTGCGGACGCCGGGGCCGTGAGGCCCTGCTCCTCGAAGTACTCGTTGTAGATCGCGTTCATCTCGGCGAAGTGGTCGACGTCCGTCAGGTAGACGCGCGTCATCATGACGTCGTCCCAGCTCGCGCCGCCCTCCTCCAGGATCGCCTTGACGTTGGCGAAGGTCTGGAGGGTCTGCTCGCGCAGGGTGGGACCGGCCGGGGTCGGGGCCTGGCCCTCCACGGCGGGCAGGAAGCCGACCTGACCGGCGACCTGGAGGATGTTCCCCTTCTTCACGCCGTGCGAGAACTTCGCCGGCGGGGTGGTGTGGGTGCTGGGGGTGAGGGCGGTCTTCTCGGTCATGACGGTTCAGGCTTTCTTGGTGGGGGTGGTGCCGGAGTACTCCCGGCTGATGGTGTCCGCGGTGCGTCGCACCAGGGGGAGCAGGGTGAGGAGTTCCTCGGCCGTGACGACCACGTTCGGTGCGGACACCGACATGGCGGCGACGACCCGCCCGTCCGCGCCCCGGATGGGGGCGCCGATGCAGTTGATGGACTCCTCGTGGCCACCGAGGTCGGTGGCCCAGCCCTGTTCGCGCACGACGGCGAGTTCCTTCAGGAAGGCGCCGGCGTTCGGTAGCGAACGGGACGTGTACATGGGGTAGTCGAGCCGTTCGGCGATCGCGCGCCGTTCGGGCTCGGTGAGGTCGGCGAGGAGCAGCTTGGCGACCGCGGCGACGGTGATCGCAACGGGTTTGCCGATCCGTGAGTACATCCGCACGGGGTAGCGGCTCTCGACCTTGTCGATGTAGAGGACCTCGTTCTCCTCGTACACCGCGAGGTGGACGGTGTGGCCGCACTGTTCGTTGAGCGCGACGAGGTGGCTGTGGGCGATCTCGCGTACGTCGAGGTTCTCGACGGCTTCCTGCGCGAGCGCGAAGAGGCGCGCGCCGAGGCGGTAGCGCTGGTCCTCCTGGCGGTAGACCAGGCCGTGTTCGTGGAGCGTACGGAGCAGGCGCAGCGCCGTGGACTTGTGGACGCCGAGCCGCTCGGCGACCTGGCCGAGGTCGGCGGGGCCCTGGGCGAGCAGCGGCAGGATGCTCAGCGCGCGGTCGACGGTCTGGCTCATGTGACTCGTACCTCCTCGTTCGCCCCGTCGGCGACGGTCCATCCGGGGCCGAGACGAAGTGTGCCCCAGGCCTCGTCGTCCAGGGCGGCGAGCCGGTCGGCGTACGCGCGGGGCGGGGGGCCTGTGAGGTCGCCGGGGACGGTGAGGACGGCTGCGGCCATGAGGTGGCCGTGCCGGGCCCGGTCGCGTACGGGCAGGTCGCGCAGGGTGGCGGAGAGGAACCCGGCAGCGAAGGCGTCACCCGCGCCGACGGCGGCGACGACGTCGACGCGCAGGGAGGGGACGGTGGTGACGGTGTCCTGTGCCGGGCCGGCACCGGGCCGGCGGCGGTGCGGGAGAAGACGGTGACGCCGTCGGATCCCCGCTTCACGACAAGCACGTCCGGCTCGGGCAGGGCCGCGCGGATCGCCTCGGTGCTGTGGACGCCCCAGGCCTCCTCCGCCTCGTCCTCCCCGACGAAGACGAGGTCGCTGCGGCGGGCGAGGTCGAGCAGCACCTCCGGGCCGGTCCCTCCCTCGCGCCACAGGCCGGGGCGGTGGTTGACGTCGAAGGAGACGAGGGGGCGGCCGTCGCGGGCGGCGGTGAGGTCGTGGAGGAGGGCCAGGCAGTCGGCGGAGAGCGCGGCGGTGATGCCGGACAGGTGCAGGACGCGGGTGGCGAGGAGGTCGTCGTACGGGACGTTGTGCGGGGACATCGCGGAGGCCGCGGAGCCGGCGCGGTAGTACGCGACCTCGTGCGCGTCGGTGGCCCGGTCCGTGGCCGTGCGGAAGTAGATGCCGGTGGGGCGGTCCGGGTCGCGGCGCACGGCGGAGGTGTCGACCCCGTATCCGGCGATCGCGTCGACGAGGTGGTCGCCGAAGCCGTCGGCGCCGACCCTGCCGACCCACTTCGCCCGGTGGCCCGCGGCGGCGAGCGCGCAGGCGACGTTGGACTCCGCGCCGCCGATGCCCCGGCCGAAGGAGGGGACGTCGGCGAGGCGCCCGGGCTGCGAGGGCAGGAACGTCACCATGGACTCGCCGAGGCAGACGACGTCCGCGGTGGCTGTCCTGGCTGCGGATCCGGACACTCTGGGCTCCTCTGGTCGGCCGTGGGCGCCGGTGCTCACCATTGACCCGGCATCGGCTCGGATGTTAGACAGCGTTAAGCGATATGCGCAATGACCGTTGCAGACAATGCAACGATCGAGTTCCCGAGGAGGATCCCTTGGCCGCCCAGCAGTCCGCCGAACAGTCCGTGACGGCCCTCGCGGGTGAAGTGGTCGACCACCGCTTCAAGGCGCTGCCGCCCGACGCGGAGGGGCTGACCGTCGGGGCCCTGGCGGCCGAGCGCCGCAATCTCTTCACGGGCGGTTTCACCACCCCGGTACTGGCTCTGTCCGCCGAGTCGGTCGAGGCCAACCTCGCCCTGCTGGAGACGTACGCGGAGCGGCACGGCCTGGCGTTCGCACCGCACGGCAAGACCTCGATGTCGCCGCAGCTGTTCGCCCGCCAGCTGGAGTACGGCGCCTGGGGCATCACCGCCGCCGTCCCCCACCAGGCCCGGGTGTACCGCGCCCACGGCATCCGGCGGATCTTCCTCGCCAACGAGCTCGTCGACGCGGTCGCGCTGCGCTGGCTGGCCGCCGAGCTGAACGGCGACCCGGACTTCGTCTTCGCCTGCTACGTGGACTCCGTGCGTGGCGTCGAGCTGATGGATGAGGCCCTGCGCGCGGCCGGCGCCGTGCGCCCCGTCGACGTGGTGGTGGAGCTGGGCGCCGGCCAGGGTGCCCGGACCGGCGCCCGCACGGAGGCCGACTGCGCGGCGGTCGCCGACGCGGTGGCCGCCACCTCCACCCTGCGCCTGGTGGGCGTCGCCGGTTACGAGGGCGAGGTGCCGGACGCCTCCCCCGAGCGGGTGCGGGACTGGCTGCGCCGGCTCGTCGCGCTGGCCGCGGACTTCGACGCCGCCGGCCGCTTCACCGCGCTGTCCGACGGCGAGGAGATCCTGGTCAGCGCGGGCGGCAGCGCGTGGTTCGACGCGGTCGCCGATGTCTTCGCCGAGATCCCCTCACTGAGCCGGCCCGCCCTCAAGCTGCTGCGCTCCGGCGCGTACGTCAGCCACGACGACGGGCACTACCGCCACCTCACCCCCTTCAACCGGGTCCCCGAGGAGGGCACGCTGCAGCCCGCCTTCCGGCTCTGGGCGCAGGTCGTCTCCCGCCCCACCCCCGAGCAGGCGTTCGTCAACGCCGGGAAGCGGGACGCCGCCTACGACCTGGACCTCCCCGAGGCGCAGGTGGTCCGCTCGGCCCGTGACGGCTCGGTGCGGCAGGCCACCGGGATCACCGTCAGCGGGCTGTCCGACCAGCACGGCTGGGTCCGCACGGAGGCGGGCGCCGAGCTGGAGGTAGGCGACTGGATCGGCATGGGCCTCTCCCACCCCTGCACCTCGTTCGACAAATGGCAGCTGATCCCGCTGGTGGAGGCGGACGGCACCGTCACCGACTACATCCGCACCTTCTTCTGATCCCGGCGGGACCTCTCCCCCACCCGAAAGGCGACCTCCCATGGACCTGGTCATCCGCGACGCCCGAGTCGTCGACGGCACCGGTACCCCCTCCTACCGCGCCGACGTGGGCATCACGGACGGCCGGATCACCGAGATCCGCCGGGAGGGCGACGGCCCGCGCCTCACCGCCGCCCGCACCCTGGACGCCGACGGCCTCGCACTGTCGCCGGGCTTCATCGACATGCACGCGCACAGCGACCTCGCCCTGCTGCGCGACCCCGACCACAGCGCGAAGGCCGCCCAGGGCGTCACCCTGGAGGTCCTCGGCCAGGACGGCCTGTCGTACGCCCCCGCAGACGACCGCACCCTCGCCGAGGTCCGCCGCTCCATCGCCGGCTGGAACGGCGACGGCAGCGACATCGACTTCGACTGGCGCACCGTCGGCGGTTATCTGGACCGCCTCGACCGCAACTTCGGCGGCCAGGGCATCGCCGTCAACGCCGCCTACCTGATCCCGCAGGGGACGGTCCGGATGCTGGCCGTCGGCTGGGACGACCGCCCCGCCACCGACGCCGAGCTGGACCGCATGAGGGAGCTCGTCGCCCAGGGCATGGCCGAGGGCGCGGTCGGCATGTCCTCGGGCCTGACCTACACGCCGGGGATGTACGCGAAGGACGCCGAACTCACCGAGCTGTGCCGGGTGGTGGCGGCGCACGACGGTTACTACTGCCCCCATCACCGCTCGTACGGCGCCGGGGCCCTCCAGGCGTACGAGGAGATGGTTCAGCTCACCCGAGACGCCGGATGCGCCCTCCATCTCGCCCACGCCACCATGAACTTCGGCGTGAACAAGGGCAGGGCGCCCGAGCTCCTGGCCCTCCTGGACGACGCCCTCGCGGCGGGCGCGGACATCTCCCTGGACACCTACCCGTACACACCCGGCTGCACGACCCTCGTGGCGATGCTGCCGAGCTGGTCGAGCGAGGGCGGTCCCGGGTCGATCCTGACCCGGCTCGCGGACGAGGGGACGGCGCAGCGGATCCGCCACCACGTGGAGGTACTGGGCTCCGACGGCTGCCACGGTGTCCCCATCGAGTGGGACGCGATAGAGATCTCCGGCGTCGGCAACCCGGCCCTGTCCGGGTACGTCGGCCGTACGGTCGCCGAGTCGGCGCGGCTGCGCGGCGAGGAGCCCTGGGTGACGGCCCGCAGGGTGCTGATCGAGGACGAGCTCGGCACGACGATCCTCCAGCACGTCGGCCACGAGGAGAACGTCCGGCAGATCATGGGCCACCGGGTCCACACCGGCGGCAGCGACGGCATCCTCCAGGGCGACAAGCCGCACCCCCGTGCCTACGGCACGTTCCCCCAGTACCTCGGCCGCTACGTGAGGGAGCTGGGCATCCTCTCCCTGGAGGAGTGCGTCGCCCACCTCACCTCCAGGCCGGCCGCCCGTCTGCGCCTGCCGGACCGCGGCCTCGTCCGCGAGGGCTACCGCGCGGACCTCGTCCTGTTCGATCCGGCCACCGTGGCGGCCGGATCGACCTTCGAGGAGCCGCGCGTCCTCCCGGTCGGGATCCCGCACGTCCTGATCGACGGCCGCTTCGTCGTCGAGGACGGAAAGCGCACCCCCACCCTCGCGGGCCGGGCGGTGCGGGGCACGGGCCGCGCGCGGGGCTGAGGCAGGATCCTGCCAGGGCCGCACCGGAAGATGCCGGTACGGCAGCGGCCCGCGGGCCGTGCGAGGTGGAATCGTTGGGCCTTCGGACTCGGTACCGCACGGTTCGGAGGTGACCTCGATGGCACGGACCGACGGAGCCGACATGGTTCCGGTGACGGCCCTCGGCGTGGGCGACTCGCCACGGCTGCGGGGGTTGGACCTCGCACACGTCCAGCTGCTCGCCGAGAACACCGACGGCCTGCCGCCCCTGCTGGTCCAACGGTCGACCATGCGCGTCGTTGACGGGAGACACCGTCTCGCGGCCGCCCGGCTGAACGGCACGCGGCAGCTCCCGGTGCGCTGGTTCGACGGGTCCGACACGGAAGCCTTCGTGGCCGCCGTCCGCCTCAACTCCGGCCGGGGGCTGCCCCTCGCCGGAGTCGAGCGCTCGGCGGCCGCCGCCCGCATCCTGATCTCACACGCCCACCGGTCGGACCGGTGGATAGCCTCGGTGTGCGGGGTGGCGCCCCGCACGGTCGCGGCTCTGCGCCGGCGTCCAACCGGTGACGAGCAGCAGTTGGACATGAGGACCGGCCGTGACGGCAGGTGCCGCCCCCTCTCGGCGGAGGCAGGGCGGCGGATCGCGACGGCGATCATGCGGCAGCAGCCGGAGGCGAGTCTGCGCACGGTCGCACGGCAGGCCGGCATCTCCGTGGGGACGGCACTGGACGTGCGAAGACGGCTGGCCGACGAGGACGGTACGGCGTCCCCCGGGCCGGCCCGGGGGACTGGCCCCGCACCTGCCGCCGAGGCGCCTGCGATCCGTCCCGCACTGATCAAGGAGCAGCTGGACCGCCTGGTGAGGGACCCGTCCCTGAGGTACAGCAGCCAGGGCCGTGCGCTGCTCAGACTCGCCTCCGCGACGCTGGCGTTCACCGAGCAGGCCGAGACGATCGCCGGGGCGACTGCGGGGCATTCCCGGGAGTCGCTGCACCTGGTCGCGGAGGCATGTGCGCAGGGGTGGGCACGATTCGGGAGTTACGTCGCGCCGGACGCCGACACCACGGTCTGACCGGGCCCCGGTAGGGGCGGGGTGCGTCCCCCCGCCGACGTCCGGAGCCTGCCCGTGGGCCCACCGGCGGCCAGCATGGTGGAACCCAACGGTGTCGGCGTGTGCAGGACCGACATGGCATGGCGGCGGCTGACCAGCAGTCCCGCGTTGCGCAGAGCGGTCGCGTGCTGACTGGCGGAGGACGCGGAAACCCCGGCGGCCAAGGCGATCTCACCTGTCGTGGCCCCCGTCCCGGAGGCGGTGGCGGACAGGACTGCGGCGCGTGTGCGCCCGATGAGAGCCGCGAGCGGCCCGCCCTGACCGTGGTCCCCGGGAGACGGCCGGCGGGGCGGTTCGTGCCTCAGCGGATACACCAGGACCGGCTCCAGTCCCGGGTCGGCCAGGGCCACCGGATTCCCCCTGCAGAAGTACGACGGAATCAGCCGCAGCCCCCGGCCCTCCAGACGGAGATCACGGTCCACCGGGTAGCCGACGGTCAGCACGGGCGGCTTCCATTCCGCTCCGCTGCCCGGGCTTCGCAGCAGTCCGTCGAGCCCACCGTCGAGCAACGTCCTTGCGCTGACTGCCCGTTCGGCATCGAACCGGGCCTGCATATCGTCGCCGTACGGGGCGAGAACCGCGTCGTGGTAGGCGCGGATGGTCCGCGTCAGACCGCTCCGGAGATCCTCCTCGGCGAGGCGGGCACCCCATGAGGGGCCGCCGCCGGCACGGAACAGCCGTTCCATCTCGCCCAGCACCCGATCCGGCGAGGTCGCCAGGATCCCCTTCAGCCCGGCGTCGATGCCCTCGGCCGACTCGGCGGGAGTGAGGAAGTCGGGGAAGTAGCCGGTCCGCGGGACCAGCGGCAACAGCAGACTCCGCACCGGGCCCACCAGACCGGCCTCGTCCAGCCGGGCCCGGGCGGCGCGGCACCAGGACGCGTGGGGTCTGCGGCCCTGACGGGTACGCAGGCGGTGGAGGCTCATACAGACCTCCCACAGCGGGTCGGGTGATGCCGCCACCCGGACCCTGGTCAGATCCGCGGCGGTGAAATGTATGCGAAGCATTCGTGTCCCCCCGTTTCCCCTGCGCTTTTCAAGCAGAGCCGAAAACTCTGTGCCCGCATACTCGCGGCCGAGATACTTCGAGGGCAATTGAACGCGGCCCGGATGCCGCACCGTTCATAGGGGGCGCGCTCACATGAGGCGGAATTTCTGCATCGCCGTTGCCGCAGCGGCATTCGCCTGCACCGTGGCGGGCTGCGGCACCGATGGAAACGGAGCGGCAGAGGCGGACAAGCGACCGAAGAGTCGCGTGGCCGAAATTTCGGACAGCGATCTCCGGGACCTGACGGTCGCCGAAGAGATGGAGATCGAGTACGCGGAGCACGCACTTGTCAAGAAGTGCATGGAGAACAAAGGATTCTCGTACTGGGTGGGGCCGGTGGCGAGCGCGGACGCCCGCAGGGCCGGCCGGTACGTGAACGACGACGTCGCGTGGGCGAAGAAGTACGGCTACGGCCGCCCCTTCGACGAAGCCGCTGAGAAGGACCGGCGGGAGCACCCCAACGTCCGGTACCCCAACGCCCTCCCGCGGAAGGACCGCATCCGCTACAACACGGCCCTCAACGGGGACTACGACGACGTGCTGCGCGTGGACCTGCCGGTCGGCGGCACGATCGAGACCCCGCGGGAGGGCTGCTGGGCCGAGGCCCGGAACCGGCTCTACGGAAATCTCGAGTCCTGGTTCGAGGCGAAGAAGACCGTCACGGGGCTTTCACCGCTCTATGTACCCGACATCCTCGCGGACGAGAGGCTGAAGAAAGGCCTCACCGCCTGGTCGGCCTGCATGAAGGATGCCGGTTTCCCTTTCTCCTCCCCGGACGATCTCCGCGAGAAGCGGATCGCGCGCACCGGGAAAATGACTTCCGGAGAGGCGCGTGCATATGAGGTCGAGTTGGCGGTGGCCGAGGCCGAATGTGCCGTGAAGTCGTCTCTCGGAAGGACAGCGCGTTCCCTGGAACGTGAGCACCTGTCCGTCCTGCTGAAGAAATTCCGCAAGGAGAACACCGCCTACCAGCGTATGCGGCTCATCGCGCTCTCCCATGCCCGGGACCTCCGTAACCGGTGAGTCCGGGCCCCGCGAACCGCAGCACACATCGGATTTCCGTGGCACAGCAGTCGCGGATTTATTTCGGAAATCGACACATGAAGGAGCACCATCTCATGCGCAAGGCTTTCGCCGTCCTCACGACCGTCGCCGTGGCGTCACTCGGCGCCCTCGTCCCCGCCACCTCCGCCCAGGCGGCGGACTGCCGCGACGCCATGGCGGGCGCGCTCTCCGGCTACATGTACGCGTACGACAGCGCCAACTGCAACGGCCACCTCGGCCACGCGTCCGGCGACGACTTGAACTGGGGAGACTCCGCGCTGAGCTTCCAGGGAGGGGACAACAACAAGGCGTCGTCGATCCTGAACAACGGCAACAGCTACGAGGTCAAGTTCTACAGCGGCACCGGCGGCACGGGTGGGCACATCTGCCTCAGCCGGTCCGAGGGCTGGGCCTCCAACCTCTCCGACGACGACTTCACCAACGGCGCCTCGGCGAACAACAGCATCAGCGGCCACGCGTGGTCCAGCGCCTCCAACTGCAGCAGGTGGGCGGTCTGACCGTTCCCGCGCGCGGCAACTCACCACTGTCCGCCCGCACCTGAGGCAACTCGGCCCGCCGGTCCGTCCCCGGCGGGCCGAGACGTCCCTGGGACGGCCGCCCGGTGCGGTGGCGCCGAGGGGGCACATCTCGTCACCGATGCCCGCCGCCTCGCCGTTGCCGGGGAAAGCTTTGCCCAACCGTTGCCACACTTCTACACTCCGTCGAAAACCCGGAGGTCACTCGGTCCCGCCGAGCCGACCGGTCCCCACGGAGTGTTCCCATTGGCTGAGCACGAAATGCTCGTACTCGGGTTGTCACACATCGAGGAAGACGTCTACCGGCACCTGCTCCGCAATCCGGGCATCGAGGTGGAGGACATCCACGTCCTGCTCCGCCACGAGGCCGGCCCGACCGGCCGGTCCGTACAGAGGCTGCGGGAACTGAAGATCATCCAGGAGATCGACGGCACGGTCAGGGCCTGTGAGCCCGAACTGGTGGTGGCGCGCCTCGCCGAGCAACGGCTCGAAAAGCTCTACGACGACATACGCTCGCTGACCCATCTGCGCCCGCTCATGGACTCGTTGGGACGGGAGGTTCCCGACCCGGAGCCGAGTGCGGACCACAGACCCGTCGAGCGCATCACCGGCCTGGACGCGATCCGCACACGCCTGGACGAGTTGGCGTTCTTCGCCCGGGACGAGGTGCTCGCCGCCGAGCCCTACGACGCGCTCACGCCCGAGAACATCGAGAACTCGCGCCCCCTGGACCTGCGTTGTCTGCGTCGCGGGGTCAGCTGTCGCAGCCTGATCCGCCGCACCGCCCTGGAGGACGGCCCCACCCGCTCCTACCTCATGGAACTCACCGCCGCGGGAGCGCAGATCAGGGTCCTGGAGACCCTGGACGAACTCATGCTCGTCTACGACCGCCGCACCGCCCTGGTGCCGCTCGACCCCGGCAACACGTCCAAGGGGGCTCTGTGTTCCACGGAGGAGGGCATCGTGACCACGGTGGCGAACAACTTCGAGCGGCTCTGGGCAGGGGCGGACGACCTCACGGCCCTGCTCGGGCGACACTCCGGGAGCATTCCCGGCTCGGGACTCACCGAGATCCAGGGGAAGGTGCTGCGTCTGATGTGCACGGTCGGCAAGGACGAGATCGGCGCACGCGAGGCGGGCATCGCCCTGCGCACCTACCGCCGGCACATCTCCGACCTGATGCAACTGCTCGGTGCGGAGAACCGGGCCCACGCGGCGCTGCTCGCCCGCGAACGCGACTGGGTCTGAGCAGCCCTCGGGTGCCCCGTTACGCACCGGGGCACCCGGGGGCTTCGAGCCCGGCCGTGCCGGCCCGTCAGCTGCCGGAGCAGCTGACGGGCGGCTTCCCCTGCCATCCGTTGATCGGGTCACGGCACGGGTCCTTCGGCGGGTATTCGACGGCGCCGGCCAGGGGCCGGATCTCCCCCTCCGGGACACCCGCCGGGCCGCCGGATCCGGTCGTGGACCAGGATGCTCCCGCCAGTGTGAGAACCACGAGAGCCGCTCCCGCAAGGGTCGCACCCGTACTGCCGAAGATTGCACGCATCATGTCTCCCCCATCCCGCCCGGCACCCCAGTCCCCGTCCAGCTGGGGCGTCGCGGGTGAACTGCCGCCAGTCTGGCAGCCGGAGGAATCGCGCAGGACCGCCGCGCGAGGCAGCCTCCTGCCAACCGCCGGGCAGCATCCTGCAGCCACGGGGGCACGTCGTGCCGGGTGAGCCCGCGATCGCCGGAGCCGTCGAGCCGGAGGAAACCCGCCCCGGCCCGACGGCCGCCGGGGTTACGGCTTGGGCAGCGCGCAGCCGGAGCGGTTCAGGTCGATCTGGTTACCGGTGCCGATGCACGGCACGATGCCGTACGTCTGCTGTGCGTAGTTGATGCCCTTCCGCACGGTCACCGTGCCGCTCTCGTCGACCTCGCACGGGTTGTTGTCGGTGCACTGCTGACCGTCCTCGTTGCCCGTGTTGTTGACGGCGACCACCTTTCCGGTCGCGTTGTCGATCACCGGGGACCCGGACGTGCCTCCGATGGTCTGGCAGGCGGAGGTGTAGCGGACCGAGTCCTTCCAGGTCCAGGCACCCTCCTTGAGGCGGTAGGCGAACCCGTCGACGGCGCAGCTGTAGGTGCGCTTCCAGTAGCCGGACGCGACCGTGATCGCGGTGCCCTTCACCGGGTGGGCCGCGTCGAGTTCCAGTGCCTTGATGCCGTAGGAGCTCTCGATCTGGGCGTAGGTCCTGGTCAGCTGGTAGAGCGAGACGTCGGTGTCCGTCATCGTCCCGTACGCGATCTTGGACGCCCTCAGGGTGCCGACCCCGCTGCCGGCCGCGTTCAGCAGGGTGAAGCTGCGGGTCGACGTCTTGTTGAGCACGACCTCGCCCGGGCCCGGGAAGCCGCTCTCCAGACAGTGGCCGTTGGACAGGACGAGGGCGGGGTCGCTCGACTGCGACGAGGGCGCCCGGACGACCGAGCCGGAGCAGTTGCTGAGCGCGACCGTGCCGGCGAAGGTGACCGCCTTCGCGCGGACCTGGGCCTCGTCCGGACTCGTGGCCGTGGACGCTGCCGCGGGTGCGACGCCCGCCCCGAGGAGCAGGACGGAAAGAAGTGCGCCGACGAGAGGCTTGTTCATGTGAGGGTCCCCTCCAGATGCGCCAGTGACCGGAGTTCTTCCGGTTTGACATGCGCATGCTTGCGTACGGGCGGGAGGGCCGACAAGGGGCGAATTCAAGCCGCCGCGGCCCCGGTGAGCCGGCGGCCCACACGATGGTCACGACGGGCGCCATGACGAAGCGGATCGACCCGCCTCGAACGCGACGGCCTCGTCACGCGCCGCCGCTCGACGGTCGACGGCCGGGGCCGGGTCGTGGCGCTCACCCCGGCGGGACGGGACCTGATCGACCAGGCGTTCGGCGCCCACACGCACAATGAACGCCGACTGCTGGACGCCCTCTGCCCCGAGGAGGCCGCGCAGTTGGAGACCTTGCCGACCGCCTGGCCGGCCCGGATCGAACCGCCACGGCCGGAGGCCTGATCTCCGGTCGGCGGATCGCGCCGCCACCCGAACGAGGAGTTCCGCATCCGCGGGGCCCCGCTCGCCGCAGGACACAAGGGGGGCGGATTCCCCTTGTCTCCTGTGCGCCCAGGACACGTGAAAACCCCTGAGTCCTCTGCGTACTGTCGGGGTATGACACTCGACCTCGACGCCTACTTCGCCCGCATCGGCTGGTCCGGGGAGCGCCGCCCCACCGTGGAGGTGCTGCGGTCCGTGCACCGCGCCCACATGCTGGGCATCCCGTTCGAGAATCTGGAACCCCTTCTCGGCAGTGCCCCCTCCCTCGCGCTCCCGGACCTGGAGGAGAAGCTCGTCCGCGGTGACCGCGGCGGGTACTGCTACGAGCACAACACCCTCCTCGCCGCCGTCCTGACCCAGCTCGGATTCCGGGTGACGCTGCTGACCGCGCGGGTGGTGGTGGGCGCCGCGCCCGGTGACATCAGGCCCCGTACGCACATGCTGATGCAGGTGGACGTGGAGGGTGAGCCCGCCCCCTACCTGGCCGATGTCGGCTTCGGCTCGCACGGCGCCCTGCTGGAGCCGATCCCGCTGGTGGTGGACGCCGAACTGCTCGACACCCCGAGGCACCACCGGCTCGTGCACGCCCCGCACGACGGGCCGCTGGAGATGTGGGAGCTCCAGGCGGACAAGGGCGGCTACTGGGAGCCGCAGTACGAATTCACCCTGGAGCCCTTCGAGGCCCCGGACTACGAGGTCATCAACTGGCACATCGCGACGAACCCGCGCTCGCCGTTCCGGCAGGCGCTGTACGCCCAGCGCACCCTGCCGGGACTGCACCGGGCCCTGTCCGGACGGACGCTGGTGGAGACCGCCGACGACGGCACGGTCGCGGAGCGGGAGCTGTCCGGCTCCGCCGAGGTGCTGCGGGTGCTGGCCGAGGACTTCGACGTACACCTTCCCGAGGGAACCGTCCTGCCCGGCTGACCGGGGCGCGCACGGGCGCGGGACGGGTTCCCGAGGGGCGTGCCGGGTCGTGCGTGCGCCCCCGCGTGGCGCATCTCACCCGGTACGTGCCCGATGCCCGCTTTCCAAGCCGCGGCGCCGCCCCGACCGGCCGTTCCCACGGTCCGCGGCCGGGGCGGCATGCCGATGGAAGACCCCGCGCGCCGACGCGCGCCCCCGTGGGGAGCAACCGGTGCGTGAACCGGGAGCAGCGCGCGAAACACGGTCGTAAGCTCGCGGACATGCAGGTCATCCAGTCAACGAAGCTCTCCGGCGTCTGTTACGAAATCCGCGGCCCCGTCCTCGAGGAAGCGATGCGGCTCGAAGCCGCAGGTCATCGCATCCTCAAGCTGAACACGGGCAACCCGGCCGCGTTCGGATTCGAGTGCCCGCCGGAGATCCTCGAGGACATCCTGCGCAATCTGTCCGGCGCGCACGGCTACGGCGACGCGAAGGGCCTGCTGTCCGCGCGCCGCGCGGTGATGCAGCACTACCAGACCAAGGGGATCGACCTCGACGTCGAGGACATCTACCTGGGCAACGGCGTCTCCGAGCTGATCCAGATGTCGATGCAGGCGCTGCTCGACGACGGCGACGAGGTGCTCGTCCCCGCACCGGACTACCCCCTGTGGACGGCCTCGGTCTCGCTGGCCGGCGGCACGGCGGTGCACTACCGGTGCGACGAGCAGGCCGACTGGATGCCCGACCTCGCGGACATCGAGCGGAAGATCACCGATCGCACCAAGGCGCTCGTGATCATCAACCCGAACAATCCGACCGGCGCGGTGTACGACGACGAGATGCTGCGCGGGCTGACGGAGATCGCCCGGCGGCACAACCTGGTCGTCTGCTCCGACGAGATCTACGACCGGATCCTCTACGACGGCGCGACACACACCCCGACCGCCGCGATCGCCCCGGATCTGATGGTGCTCACCTTCAACGGCCTGTCCAAGAACTACCGGATCGCGGGGTACCGCTCCGGCTGGATGGCGGTCTGCGGCCCGAAGGCACACGCCTCCTCGTACATCGAGGGCCTGACGATCCTGGCCAACATGCGGCTGTGCGCCAACATGCCCGCGCAGCACGCGGTGGCCACCGCGCTCGGCGGACGGCAGTCGATCGACGAACTGGTGCTGCCGGGCGGCCGGATCCTGGAACAGCGGGACGTGGCGTACGACCTGCTGACGCAGATCCCCGGGGTGACCTGTGTGAAGCCGAAGGGCGCGCTGTACCTCTTCCCGCGGCTCGACCCCAAGGTGTTCAAGATCAAGGACGACCGGCAGATGGTTCTCGACCTGCTGCGGGCCGAGAAGATCATGGTGGTGCAGGGCACCGGCTTCAACTGGCCCGAGCCCGATCACTTCCGGGTGGTCACGCTGCCGCCGACGAAGGACCTGACCGACGCGGTGACACGCATCGGGAACTTCCTGGACGGCTACAGCCAGCCCTGAGCGGCCTGCGGGGCCTCGCACCCGAGATTCTTCCGGATCCGGCACAACCTTAGACTGAATCCAAGATAGGATGGCCTTACTGCAACGCCAGGAGGCCACCCATGTACGAGCCGATCCGCAGCAAGTCGGTCCACACATCGGCCGACAACGCCGATTTCCCTCACCGCAGCCGCGAGGACGAGCTGGACATCCAGCTCGCCGGGCACCTGGCGGCCCTGCTCGCCGTCACCGACGAGCTGGGTCTCACCGCCCTGGGCGAACGCATCGCCCAGCAGGTGGCCAGGCTCCGGTCCGCGCCGCCCGCCCGGCACGCCGGACGGAGTGAGGCGTCCCCGGCCGCGCTGCACCGCCGGGCACACGCCCTCGCCGGCCGGGCCCTCGTGGTGGCGGCGTCCCGCGCCGACACCGCCGTCGCGATCCTCGCGGCCGAGGCCATGGACACCCACGCCGCGGCCCTGTCCGCGCCGACCGCCCTGGTCGGCGCCCCCTGACGGCCCCGGTCCACGGGTCGCGAAGACGCGTGGACCGGGCGCCACACACCCGGCGGGTCAGCCCAGGCGCCGCACCAGCGCGCGGTACTCGTCCCACAGTTCGTCCGGCGTGTGGTCGCCGAAGGTGTTGAGGTGCTCAGGGATCAGCGCCGCCTCCTCGCGCCAGACCTCCTTGTCGACGGACAGCAGGAAGTCGAGCTCCGACTCGGAGAGTTCCAGCCCCTCGGTGTCCAGGGAGCCCTTGGCCGGCAGGATGCCGATCGGGGTCTCGACGCCCTCGGCCCTGCCCTCCAGCCGCTCGACGATCCACTTGAGGACACGGCTGTTCTCGCCGAACCCGGGCCAGACGAACTTGCCCGCGTCGTTCTTGCGGAACCAGTTCACGTAGTAGATCTTCGGCAGCTTCGACCGGTCCGCCTTGTCGTTGCCGACCTGGACCCAGTGCTTCATGTAGTCGCCCATGTTGTAGCCGCAGAACGGCAGCATGGCGAACGGGTCACGACGCAGCTCGCCGACCTTGCCCTCGGCTGCGGCGGTCTTCTCGGAGGCCACGTTGGCGCCGAGGAAGACACCGTGCTGCCAGGTGAAGGACTCGGTGACCAGCGGGACCGCGGACGCGCGGCGGCCGCCGAAGAGGATCGCCGAGATCGGCACACCCTTCGGGTCCTCCCACTCGGGCGCGATGATCGGGCACTGCCCGGCGGGAACGGTGAAGCGGGCGTTGGGGTGGGCGGCGGGCGTGCCGGACTCGGGGGTCCAGTCGTTGCCCTTCCAGTCCGTGAGGTGCGCGGGCGGCTCCTCGGTCATGCCCTCCCACCACACGTCGCCGTCGTCGGTGAGTGCGACGTTGGTGAAGACCGAGTTGCCCCACATGGTCTTCATGGCGTTGGCGTTGGTGTGCTCGCCGGTGCCGGGCGCGACACCGAAGAAGCCTGCCTCGGGGTTGATGGCGTACAGCTGGCCGTCCTCGCCGAACCGCATCCAGGCGATGTCGTCACCGATGGTCTCGACGGTCCAGCCGGGGATGGTCGGCTCCAGCATGGCGAGGTTGGTCTTGCCGCAGGCGCTCGGGAAGGCGGCGGCGACGTACTTCGACCCGCCGCGCGGGGGCGTGAGCTTGAGGATCAGCATGTGCTCGGCGAGCCAGCCCTCGTCCCGCGCCATGACGGAGGCGATGCGCAGGGCGTAGCACTTCTTGCCCAGCAGGGCGTTGCCGCCGTAGCCGGAGCCGAAGGACCAGATCTCACGGTCCTCGGGGAAGTGCGAGATGTACTTGGTCGAGTTGCAGGGCCACGGCACGTCCTCCTGGCCCTCCTCCAGGGGGGCGCCGAGGGTGTGGACGGCCTTCACGAAGAAGCCGTCCGTGCCGAGCTCGTCCAGGACCTCCCGGCCCATGCGCGTCATGGTGCGCATGGAGACGGCGACGTAGGCGGAGTCGGTGATCTCGACGCCGATCGCGGAGAGCGGCGAGCCGACGGGGCCCATGCAGAACGGGACGACGTACATGGTGCGGCCGCGCATGGAGCCGCGGAAGACACCGTTCTCCCCCGCGAAGATCTCCCGCATCTCGGCGGGTGCCTTCCAGTGGTTGGTCGGGCCCGCGTCCTCCTCCTTCTCGGAGCAGATGTAGGTGCGGTCCTCGACACGGGCGACATCGCTCGGGTCGGAAGCGGCGTAGTACGAGTTGGGGCGCTTGACCGGGTCGAGCTTCGTGAAGGTGCCCTTGTCGACGAGCTCCCCGCACAGGCGCTCGTACTCGGCCTCGGAGCCGTCGCACCAGACCACGCGGTCCGGCTGGGTGAGGGCGGCGATCTCGTCCACCCAGGAGACGAGCTCCTGGTGCCGAGTGGGAACAGTGAAGGGAGCCGCGATGTCTCGCGCCACGATCGCTCCTTGTAGAGAGGGTGTGTTGTCCGGCCCCGTGGGGGCTGCGACCCGGATGCTGACCCCTTCGAATTCCCCTGGCGCTCATCCGGTGCCGACCGCACTCATTTGATCATCCGACTAAGCCGCCCATATGTCCAGAGGGCCGCACACGTGAGCATCACCACTCGGATCTGTTACCTACGGAAGCGTAGGTAGCATGCGGACATGACTTCTGCCGCCCCCGCGTCCGGACCCGTCGAGCTCACGGACCCCGTCCCGGTCAAACCACGGATGCGTGGCTGGCTGCACGCGGGGATGTTCCCCGCGGTGGTCATAGCCGGGATCGTCCTGATCTCCCTGGCCGACAGCACGCGCGCGCGGGTCGCCTGCGCCGTCTACGTACTCAGCGCCTGCATGCTGTTCGGTGTGAGCGGGGTCTACCACCGGGGCACCTGGGGTCCGCGCGGCGAGGCGGTGCTGCGCAGGCTCGACCACGCCAACATCTTCCTGATCATCGCGGGCACCTACACGCCGCTGACCCTCCTGCTGCTGCCCGAGTCCACCAGCCGCCCGCTCCTGTGGGGGATCTGGGGGGCCGCGGCGGCCGGCATCGCCTTCCGTGTGTTCTGGGTCGGCGCCCCGCGCTGGCTCTACACCCCGTGCTACATCGCCATGGGCTGGGCCGCGGTGTTCTTCCTGCCGGACTTCATGCGCGCCGGGGGCATCGCGGTGCTGGTCCTCGTCGTCGTCGGCGGGCTGCTCTACAGCGCGGGCGGCGTCATCTACGGCCTCAAGCGCCCGAACCCGTCCCCGCGCTGGTTCGGCTTCCACGAGGTGTTCCACTCGCTGACGCTGGCCGCGTTCGTCGCCCACTACGTCGGGATCTCGCTGGTCGCCTACCAGCAGTGACCTCCGCTCCCTACGACGAAGGGCCCGGCCGTGACGGCCGGGCCCTTCGTCGTACCGCCGGGGCGGCCCCGCTCAGCCGCCCAGCTTCGCGGCCAGCTCCTCCGTGTCCGTGGTCGGCGCCTCGCAAACGAAGTGCCGGCAGACGTAGGCGGTCGGTGCGCCTCCGGCCTGCGGCCGGTCCACCAGCAACGGGAACTCGCTGCCCGCGTCCGGCCCCTCACCGGCGGCGACGACCGCGCCGGGAGCCCGCCCCAGCAGCGCCGTCCGGTGCAGTTCCCCGGCGACCGGCCCGGCCACGGCGACCTCGCGCGGACCGTCCAGCAGGGCTTCGGCGACCGCCAGCCCCCAGCCGATGAACCGGGGCGCCTTCGGGCCGAGCGCCCCGACCACCCCGAGGGCCCCCTCGGCCGCCGTGCGGTGTGCCTCGGAGCCGGTGTGCGCCGCGTAGGAGAGCAGGGCTCCCGCCGCGGCGGTCCAGCCGGCCGGGGTGGCGTTGTCGGTGGGGTCCTGGGGGCGCCGGATCAGCTGCTCCGCGTCGTCCGCGGTGTCGAACAGCTGCCCGTCCTCCCCGGTGAAGTGCTGGAGCACGATGTCCAGCAGGAAGCCCGCGAATTCCAGCCAGGCGCCCTCCCCGGTGACGGAGGCCAGCGCGAGGAAGCCCTCGGCGACGTCGCCGTAGTCCTCCAGGACCCCGGAGTTGTCCCCGGCGCGCCCGTCCTTCGAGGTGCGGCAGAGCCGGGCGACGTCACCCATGTGGACCCGTACCAGCAGGTCGGCGGCCTCGGTGGCGCGCTCGACCAGATCCGGGCGGTCGAAGTACGCCCCGGTCTCGGCGAGCGCGGCGATCGCCAGCCCGTTCCAGGCGGCGACGATCTTGTCGTCGCGCTCGGGACGCGACCGCAGCTCACGGGCCGCGAGCAGCCGGGCCCGTACACCGGCGATCCGCTCGTCGTCGGCATGCTCCGCCTCCCCCGGCAGCACGAGACGCAGGACGGACGAGCCCTCCTCGAAGGTGCCCTCCTCGGTCACACCGAAGTACTCGGCGGCGTACGCCGCGTCCTCCTCGCCCAGCACCTCGCGCAGCTGCGCGGGCGTCCAGACGTAGAAGGCGCCCTCGACGTGACGCCCCTGCGCGTCCTCGCTGTCGGCGTCCAGCGCGGAGGCGAACCCGCCCTCGGCGGTCCGCAGCTCACGCACCATGAAGTCGGCCGTCTCAAGGGCCACCCGGCGGGCCAGGTCCGAGCCGGTGGCGCGCCACAGATGCGCGTAGACGCGGCACAGCAGGGCGTTGTCGTAGAGCATCTTCTCGAAGTGCGGGACGACCCACTCGCGGTCCACGGAGTAGCGGGCGAAGCCGCCGCCGAGCTGGTCGTAGATCCCGCCGCGTGCCATGGCCGCGCAGCTGTCGGCGGCCATCTGCAGGGCGCCCTCGGCGCCCGTACGCGCGTGGTGGCGCAACAGGAACTCGATGACCATGGACGGCGGGAACTTGGGCGCGCCGCCGAAGCCGCCGTGCTTCTCGTCGTAGTCGCGGGTCAGCCTCAGCAGGGCCTGGGCCAGCTCGGGTTCGCCCGGCAGGCCGCCCTCGGCGGCCGCCAGGGACCGGCTCGCGAGATCGCGCACGATGCGCCCGGCCACCTCGGCGACCTCCTCGCGACGGTCTGTCCAGGCTGCCGCGACCCCTTCGAGCACCTGCTGGAAGGAGGGCATGCCGTGGCGGGGCTCGGGCGGGAAGTACGTGCCGAAGTAGAAGGGTTCGGCCTCGGCCGTCAGGAAGACGGTCATCGGCCAGCCACCCTGGCCAGTCGCGGCCTGCACGGCCTCCATGTACACGGCGTCGACGTCGGGCCGCTCCTCACGGTCGACCTTCACCGGGACGAAGTGCGCGTTGAGGTAGTCGGCGACGGACGGGTCCTCGAAGGACTCGTGGGCCATCACGTGGCACCAGTGGCACGAGGCGTAGCCGACGCTGAGCAGCACGGGGACGCCGCGTCGGCGGGCCTCCTCGAACGCCTCCGGCGACCACGGCCACCAGTCGACGGGGTTGTCAGCGTGCTGAAGCAGATAGGGCGAGGTCACGCCAGCCAGCCGGTTCATGCGGGCCAGCCTCTCACAGCGCTTCTCCTCACCGTGGAGACCGCCCGGACTCCCCCTCACTCGGCCGAACCGGGCCGACCCGGGCCGGGCCGGAGGCCGCCCCTCCTGGAGGCGGACGCCTCAGGACCGCAGGACAGTAGGCTGACCCCAGCTACGCCGGAACTGCGGAATCTCCTCGAAGGAGGCACACCATGACCGCCGAGATGGTGGCGCCCGCGTGGATGCACACGCAGATCAGCGCGGAGCAGTACGACTCCTGGTCCGAGGAGCAGTGCGCCGGCATCGAGATCGTGGACGGGATGGTCGTCGTGAGCCCGAGCGCCTCCAAGCGGCACAACCGCCTGGCCCGGATCCTGGCCAACGCCCTGGACGCAGCCGCAGGCCCCGACTGGAACGCGGACACGGACTTCGATGTCCGTCTGCAGGACGTTCCCCTCACCAACCGGCGTCCGGACGTCACCGTCTACCGGGCGGAGACCATCGACCTCACACCCACCCGCCCCGAACACGTACTCCTGGCCGTCGAGGTCGTGTCGCCCGGCTCGGAGACCACCGACCGGATCGTGAAGGTGGACCAGTACGCCAAGGCGGGCATCGCCTTCTACTGGCGCGTCGAACAGGCCGCCACCGGTGTCCCCATCATCTACACCTACGTCCTCGACCCCGCCACCAAGTCTTACAGGGACGGCGAGACGTTCACCGGAACGGTGAAGGCCACCGCGCCCTTCTCCGTCACGGTCGATCTTGGGGTCATGTAAGAAGCCTCTCCGCTTCCAACGTCTGGTTCGCCTCCGTGCGGTCCTGGACGAAGGCGGCTACGAGATCGTCGGACGCGACGCTGTCCGCAACGAGTACACGGCCACCACGTCGATCGGCATCGTTCCGCGACCTGAGGTACTCGGCCGGACTCAGCCCTGGGTAGCTCCTCGAAACTGTCCTCGCGGTGTAATAAGGCTTGTCCTGCACTCTGGCCGGGGCATGGCGGCGGGGGGACGGGCTCACCGGGGCGGGCGGGTTCGCCCCTCCTGCGTCGCCCCGGGCCGCACCGGCGTTCGGTACCATCCTGCGGATCTTGACACCGGGGAGGGGCCATGGCCGGGGACGGCACCACCGAGGGCACGAAGGTCACCGGCATCGGCGAGGGCGGAGCCCCGGCCGGTGCCGGGGAGCTGGAGGCAGTCCGGCTGACGTACCGGCCCCAGCCCTCGGACACGTTGACCGGCCTGCGGGTTCGCGACCGGATCAAGAGGACCTGGCTGGTCCTGCGCAGCGCGTTCCTCGTGCTGTGGGTGGGCCAGTGGCTGCTCGCCGCCGTGCGGAACGGCAGCGTCGAGGTCGTCTCGTCCGTGCTCTTCCTGTTCGTCGTCGTGGTGCTGTGGGGGTACCCGCGGCTGCAGGCCTCCGGGGTGCAGCGGCTGGTGGGCTGGCAGGGCGAGTACCGCGTCACCGTCTCCGCGTCCGGTATCAGCTGCGCCAACGACCACAGCACCCTGATCCAGAAGTGGTCCGTCTTCCGGGGCTACCGGGAGACTCCGGGCCACTTCGTACTGCTCAGCCGGGACCCCAACATCATGGTTCTCGACGTGCTCCCCAAGCGGGGCGCGGACGGGGCCGGGGACGTGGACCGGCTGCGGGCCCTCCTGGACCGGTACAGCACCCGCGTGTGAGCGGTCGGGCCCGCGCGCGAGGCGATCACCTCGCTCTCTCGCGCTGACGCGCCGTACGCAGGACACTGGAGGCTCGTGACAGCCGGACGGATCGAAGTCGCCGGAACCTAGGGGGGCCGCATGCGGGACAGCCATCGGGCGGAAGCCGAAAGGCTGTTGGTACGCGCAGTGGAGGAAGAGGCGCGGCGGACGGGAGGCCGGACGGACTCCGGTGTGCTGCTGTCGCGAGGGCGGGGCGCGCTCGACAGCATGGCGGCGGGAGCCGCCGACGAGTACGCCGCCTACACCCGGGCGCTGGACGCCGCGGGGGCCGGACAGCAGCCGCTGTCCGCTCGATTCAGCAAGGCGACGCTCGGAACACCACTGCTGGTGACGGGTGTTGCCGCAGCGGCGGCGTTCGGTGCGGACGTGGCGCTCGGCACGGCGACCGGTCTCGCGCTGGGGGCGGGCGCGGTCGTCGCGGTGGCGGGGACGACCGCGACCATGGCCAGGGTGACCGCGTCGCACTGGCCCGCCGCGCACCGCAGGGCGGGCGAACGGAACCAGCCCGGCGGCCCCGAGCAGCTGCGGCTGGAGTGGCTGACGGCGCTGGAGGTACGGGGCATCCGCCCGTTCCTCGACCAGCAGCGCATGCTGACCGCGTCCACCCGTCCGCCGAAGAAGTCGAGCGCGTCCGTGGTGGCGCAGCTGCGCGGCGGTGACCGCAGCGCAGCCGCACGGACCCGGTCACTCCTCGAACAGTCCTTCGGCCATCTGCCCTCCGCGGACGGTCCGTTCGCGGGCCGCCGGAGCGAACTGGCGCAGATCGCCCAGTGGGTGCACGCGGCCCGTGCGGCGACCGAGACCCGGCCGACCGTGGTCGTCCTGCACGGCGCCCCGGGCTCCGGGCGCACCACGCTCGCCGTGCGGGCGGCGCACGAGCTCAAGGACCAGTTCCGCGGGGCGTGCGTGGTCGACCTGCGGGGCGATGTCGCCGGCGAGACCCCGCTGCCGACCCGGGACGCGCTGCTGCATCTGCTGAACCGGCTGGGGGCTCCACGCGAGCAGTTGCTCTTCCGGGAGAGGTCCTCCGCCGAGCAGCACGTACGGCGCCTGGGCGAGCTCTACCACCAGCATCTGACGGGCACGCCCGTCACGGTCGTCCTGGACGACGCCACCGACGCCGCGCAGGTCCGCACGCTGGTGCCCGAGCGCTCCGAC